>JAEXPQ010000242.1 GCA_023446735.1 Verrucomicrobiota bacterium | reverse complement strand
TCGAGGGCAGTGAGAACGCAGTTACTTCGGATAAGCACCTCAACCGTGCCCTGGTTCAAACCCAGAAACCTGCGTCCGTGTTGGCGCGCTACGCGCGGTCCTGTGGACTCCGCCTCCGGCGGCCCCTTCTCCGCTGCGCTCCGTCTCCCTCGATTCCCTTTGTGGGCAGTGATCTCGCGGTTACTTCGGAACTGATGGTCGGCGGTTCAATTCCGCCTCCCGCCTTGTGCGGGATAGCTCAGTGGCTAGAGCACCAGACGCCGCAAGGCGGTTCCCGCGGGGCTTGTTCTCCCACAATTCCCCTAGCCACCGTCGCCCGACGAATCGGGTTCAACCCCGTCGTGCCGGATGTTCCGGACGACCCAATGCAAAAGGAGGCCACGATGGCCAAGTTCAGTATCCTTTCGGCCCTGTCGCGCAAGACGGGTACGCCGAACACCACCAACTTCGAGGGTGGCCGCGCTTTCACCCAGACGGAGAAGCTCGAACTCGTTTCGGTTCTGATCACCACTTTCCTGGAGGATGAGTTCTACCGCACCGAGAAGCAGACCACGGCCCGCATCCGCGAGCTGATGGGCAAGGTCGAGCCGGAGTTCTCCGCCAAGGCCGCGCTCTACGCTCGCAACGAGCACGGTATGCGTTCCGTCAGCCACCTGGTTGCCGGTGAGATCGCCAAGGGCGTGAAGGGCCGCACGTGGACGAAAAGTTTCTTCGATCGCGTGGTCCGCTGCCCGGACGACGTCCTTGAGATCCTCGGCTACTATCTGGCGGTCCACGGCCGTCCGGTGCCGAACTCGCTCAAGAAGGGTCTGGGTGCCGCGCTGGCGCGCTTCGACGAGCATCAGCTCGCGAAGTACCGCCGCGACCACTCCGCTTTCAAACTGGTCGACGCCGTCAACCTCGTCCGTCCGGCGGCGACGCCGGCTCTGACGAAGCTGGTCCGCGGCGAACTCGCTCCGGCGCAGACCTGGGAGACCAAGCTCACCCAGGCCGGCACCTCCGAGAACTCCGCCGAGGCCAAGTCCCAGGCGTGGGCTCAGCTCCTGCGCCAGCGCAAGCTCGGCTACCTCGCGCTCCTGCGCAACGTCCGCAACGTGCTCACGCACGCTCCGGACTGCGTCGGCAAGCTGTGCGAGCAACTGGTCAACGAGCAGGCGGTCCGCCGCTCGCTCGTCTTCCCGTTCCAGTTCCTTTCAGCCGTGGAGGCGTTGGAGAAGGGCAACCTGGCCGGCACCGAAAAGGTCATGGAGGCGCTCAACGCCGCAGTCGATCTGTCGCTGGCCAACGTGCCGAAGTTCGAGGGCTCGACGCTGGTCGCGCTCGACTGCTCCGGCTCGATGGCTGGTCGTCCGCAGACGATCGGTTCGCTCTTCGCCGCCGTCTTCGTGAAGGCGGTCGGGGCGGACCTGATGGTCTTCAGCGACGATGCGCGCTACCTGACGTTCAACCGCCGCGATACGACGCTGACCTCGGCTCGCCGCATCGGCTTCGCATCGGGTGGCACGAACTTCAACGCCATCTTCCAGCGCGCCAACAAGGCGTACGACCGCATCGTGATCCTGTCCGACATGCAGGGCTGGATCGGCGGTGGCGCTCCGGTCGCTCCGTTCGCGGAGTACCAGCGCCGCTACAAGGTGCAGCCGCGTGTCTTCAGCTTCGACCTGAAGGGCCTGGGTACGCTCCAGTTCCCGCAGGAGCGAGTCTTCTGCATGGCCGGCTGGAGCGATCGCGTCCTCGAGATCATGCAAAAGCTCGACCGCGATCCGGAGGCGTTGGTGCGCGAGGTCGAGTCCATCGAGCTCGATCAGGCCGCGAACTGACCGTCGTTAATTCGCGGGGCCGGTGCATGCCGGCCCCGCCTCTCTCCCTGTGGTGAAGAAGCACATCACGCAGCCGTGCGAAGGCTGAATCCCTGGTGCAAGTCCGGGCAGGGGGACCATTTTCCATCCTCGTGTGGTGAAAGACACATCATGGCTCGCTTCGAACGAGCGGTTCCCGGTGGGAGTCCGGGCACGAGGTCCATTTCTCCGCGTGGCTGAGCAGATCAGGCATCCGTCTTCTAAACGGACCGACGCAGGTGCGATTGACTCGTTTCGCCACGCGAAACTCGGGGCTGCGCCCCGCACCTTCGGTGCGCCGCTCCGCATGCGTTGCATGCTGCGCCTGCCGCGGGGACCACTGGAGGCGAAACCGATCGAGGATCGGGACCGGCTTGAACCCGGATCGTCCCGCGGAAGCGGGAAGGGGAGCGTGACCTCTCGCCTCCGCCATCTTTCTTTCGGAAGGCAAAGCCGCCAAGGTGCGGTCGCCCGTTGGAAACGGGCCGGATCCCGAATTGGGATTGTGGAGCATGCCCACTGTCTTCCGCCAAGATTTTGCTGCACAAAATCTTCATCAGGAATTCGCGCAGCGAATTCCTCCGCCATTGCCGGGTCGTCTAGTAGTAGGACCGCGGATTCTGACGTAGCGCAGCGGAGATGGATCGACCGGAGGTCGACCCCGCAGGGGCGAGCGTCGGCGAGTCAATCCGTCAGCGCTGGTGCGACTCCAGCCCCGGCAGCCATTTCCGCCCTGTAAGCGTAGAGAGCGACGCATCGTACTCGTAATGCGGGGAGGCCGGCGCACATCCGGCACGGGGCTCCATTTCCACACAAGAACACACACCGTCACGGCTGAACCGTGGCCCAGCGGCGCATGCCGCGCCTTTTCAATTTCCTCCCATGAGCAGCATCCTCGACAAACTCATCGTCCTCTCGCTCAACCGCGCCTGGCAGCCAATCGGCCATCGCACGGTGAAGCAGGCGCTTGTCGCCTTGAACGGTGGCAGCGAAGGCGAGGCTCCGGCTGTCGGTCTCGACATCGGCTACCCGCAGAACGCGGACGGCTCATGGAACTTCGACGAGCCGCTCTATCTCAACCCGGTTCCCTGGGAAGAGTGGATCAAGCTGCCGGTCCGCGACTTCGATTTCACCGTCCACACTGCGCGCCTCACGATCCGGGTGCCGACCGTCATTCTGTCGACCCAGTACGACCGGATGCCCATCTGCACGCCGCGTCTCAGTCGCGACGCCATCTTCTCCCGTGACGGCGGCATCTGCCAGTACACCGGCGAATTCGTCGGCCGCGGCGGCGGCAACCTCGATCACGTCATTCCACGCGATCGGGGCGGCCGGGACAGCTTCGACAACCTCGTGTGGGCCAAGAAGGAGATCAACTCCCTCAAGGCCAACCGTCTCCCGCATGAGGCGGGCTTGCGGCTGCTCCGGCGGCCCAAGGCTCCCGCACCTTTGCCGGTCGCCGCGACGATTCGCGAGGCCCGGCACCCTGACTGGCGACACTTCCTCACGCGCTAACGACCGCCCGGCGCGAGGAAGTCGCCGGGCAGTTGTTTCCGACATCTCTCTGAATTCTCCCGCGGCGGTCGACTTCCCATGACTACGCTTGTTGCACAGACCGCCGAGTTGGCTGATTTCCTCGACATCGTGGATATTGCGCTGGCGACGATTTCCCGCCGCCTGCCGGTAACGGTGGCCCGGGACGACCTCGCCTCGGTCGGCAAGCTGGCGCTGGTGGCCTCCCTGTCCCAATGTGCCGGAACCCCCGACGAGATTCGTGCGTACTGCTTTGTTCGCGTGCGCGGTGCGATGCTCGATGAGCTCCGCCGCATCGATCCGCTTTCCCGCCGCCATCGTTCCCTCGCGGGCAAGGTGGCGCGCACCCTGACGATGCTGGAGTTGCGCCTTGGGCGTCCGCCGTCGGATCGCGAGGTTGCGGTCGAGGCGCAGATCCCGGTGGCGGATGTCGCCGCGGTTCGCGTGGCCGCGGTGCAGGCTGGCGAGGAGATCGAGTGGGACAGTATCCCGGATAGCGAGGCGGTCTCGCCGGCCGATTCGGTAGCGGCCGCCGACCTGTACGGCTGCCTGCGCGCCCATCTGGAGTGTCTGCCGGCCAATCAGGCCCTGGCGCTCCGTCGCTACTACCTTGAGGACGCCACCCTCGATGAAATCGCCGCAGAACTCGGTGTCTCCCGCGAACGTGCCCGCCAGGTGCGCGAAGCAGGGGAGAAGAAGCTGCGCAGCGACCTGCTGGTGCTCTCGCTCTGGCAGGCGCTGGTGCAACGCTTCGACTGAAATCCACTCCTGATCAGTGAGTCATGAATTATGCGCGAAGTGCGCTACACCGAATTCACGGTGACTGCTATCTTACCAACAACACGGACATCGACATCTTTTGAATATGAACATGGAAATCAAAGCCCGTGACTTGATCACGGCCGGCTGGCACGAAGGCCGCCGCTTGGGCGGCGCGTTGCGCCGCGCCCGCGATCTCGAAGCGTCGGGTCTCACGCGCGAGCACGTGCTCGCGCAACTCGAGTCCGAGTTTCCCAAGCAACTTCCGGTGATTCTTCCTCGTTACGAACCGGCCCCACTGGCCGAGGCCGTCGAGTGCGAGTCGCCTGAGGAGCAGAAGAACGTCGTCGCCGCTCGCGCCAAGATGCACGAGCTCCTGCTCACGCCGGTGATTCGCCGCGGAGCCATCATGCCCGACACTTGTCCGTCGGGCGGAGGCCGCGCGACCATCCCGGTCGGTGGAGCCATCGAGGTCGAGAATGCCATCATCCCCGGTGCTCACTCGGCCGACATCTGCTGCTCGATGTTCGCCTCGTTCTTCCCGGCCAATCACCCGGTCGGCGAGTTGATGGACCAACTGCAGGCGACGACCCATTTCGGCCCGGGCGGACGACCGCGCGGGGACCAGTGGCATTCGGCCGTTCTCGATGAACCGGTCTGGGACAATCCGTTCCTGCGTGATCTCCGTAGC
>JAEXPQ010000168.1 GCA_023446735.1 Verrucomicrobiota bacterium | reverse complement strand
ACATCTTCCGCCCGCCGGCCGACGTGCCGCCGATCGTCGAGCAGGCGATCGCGATCAAGGCCGGCACCGTGTGGATGCAGCTCAAGCTCGCCAACGCGACCGCCGCCGAGCGCGCCGCCGCCGCGGGCCTGACCGTCGTCGCCGACAAGTGCATGAAGATGGAGCACGGCCGACACTTTGGGGGTCTGCACACCGCCGGCATGAACACCGGCCTCATCTCCGCCCGCCGCCTGCCACGGTAGGGCGGCGGCCTGGGCGCTCCAATCGCGCCGCCGGCGACGTTCCCACTTCAGCGCGCCCCGACGCGAACCGATAGGGACGGCGCCGTCATGGGTTCAGCCGCCACGCCCCCTTCGCTGCGCTCCCGGGCCGGATTGGTCTCACTCCGCCGAGCCTTCTGGTGGAGCGTGTCGTTGGCCGCGACTCATGCCCCCGGCCAGATCCAGACCTTACCGGCCCCGCCGGCCGGGGTGGTGGAGGCCGGCGTCCCGAACTTCGTGGTGCTCGGACCCGAGGTCTTCGGGATGACCGCCGCGCCGGTCGAGTTCATCGCGTTGCCCGACGGCCAATTCGCCGCAGCGGCACTGCGCCAGATCGCCATCGGCGACGGCACGCGTTGGCAGGTCTTCGACGAGGTACCGCAGGACACGGGCGGCAACCTCCAGAGCTTGATGGTCGATGCGGACGGAGCGCTGTATGCGGGCACCGGCGAGGCCGTGGGGCGCATCCGTTTCGGGGAGGATGGGCGCTGGTGGCGCGAAGTCACCAAGCTATTTCCCGCCACGCCCGACAACCGCCGTCCCAATCTCGCCATCGCCAGCCGCATCGGCGACGCGTGGTACTGGTACGGGGCCAGCGGCTGCCTCACCCGTTGGGAGGAATCGGAGACGCTGCGCTATCTCGGATCCGTCAACACCGTCAGCCATGTCTTCGCCGCCGCCGGCGGTCTGTACGTGAGCGACGCGGCCAACGGCCGCCTTTTCCGCGTCGCGGGCGACACGCTGGTCCCCGTGGCGAACGCGGACAACGACTCCCCGGATCTCGCGATCACCGGCGCGGCCCCGTTCGACGAGCACCGGACTCTCGTCTCCACCATCAACCGCGGTCTGCTGCTCTTCGACGGCCGTTCGCTTGCGCCAGCCGGGTTCCAGCCGTTGCTCTCCGGAGAGCGCCATCTGACCGCATTGTGCGCCGTCGACGAGCATCGCTACGCCGTCGCTGTGGAGAACTACGGCCTCGTCTTCTTCGACCGCTCCGGCCGCATCCTCCAATCCCTCGACCGCACCAACGACCACCGACTCGCCCGCGTGCACAAGCTCGTGCGCGGCGTGCCGGGCGAGCTTTGGGCGGTCCTCAACGCCGGCGTCGCCCGCGTGGCGGCCCCATCCCCCGTCTCGAGCATCGAACCCCTCGTCGAAAAGGGCTTCACCTTCGCTCTACCAGTCCGCCACGAGGGACGCCTCTGGCTCTGCGCCGACGGCGCGGCGCTGCGCGGCCGCTACGACGACCAGCAGCGCCTCCTCCGGTTCGAGCCGGACTCGCCCGCCGGCCGCTACGTCTACCAGCTCTTCCCCGACCTCGCCGCCGGCGTGCTCCTTGCCTCCACCGACAACGGCCTTCACGCCCTCGACGCCGCCGGCTGGCGCCCCTGTCTCACCGCGCCCAAGGGCACCCATATCCTCGCGCGCGACTACGGCGGCGACCGCTGGTTCTACAGCGCACCCGGCGAGATCGGCTGGCTCGAGCGCGCGGGCGCCGGCTACCGGCTGAAGAGCACCGCCACGCCCGCGCTCGGCGATTGTTTCGGCGGCGTGGTCGACCGGCACGACACCGCTTGGATCGAGCTCGGGGCCGGCCGCTGCGGCCGGGTCGACCTCCGCCAACCCCGGCTGACGCTCGAACTCTATGGTCCGGAGAGCGGCTTGGGCGACAGCTGGGTGCAGCTCTTTCTCTACCACGGCGAACCGCGCGCGGTGGTCAACGGCCGGGTCCTGCGCTTCCTGCCGGAGGCGCGGCGTTTCGAGCACGACACCGCCTTCGCCCGGCGCTTCCCGGGACTCGAGCCCGACCTGGCCGGCCGCCCCGTGCACGACGCCCTCGGGCGCTTCTGGATCACCGCCCATGGCGCGATGCATGTGTTCGCCGACTCCGGCGCCGAGCCCGTCCGGCTGGAGCTGCCGAATCTCTACGGCCTTCGTCCCTACTACTCGGTGACACAGGAGGACGGCGTGGTCTGGATGCACCGCAACAACAGCCTCGTCCGCTACGACCCCCTGATCGCCGGGCCGCCGGTCCCGCCCCTGCGTGCGCACATCGGCCGCGTCCATCTCCTGGCCGACAACCGCCACCTGTATCCGGTCGCAGGGACCATTCCCGCGGTCCCGTTCTCCGCGAACACCCTCTCGGTGCAGTTTGTCGCGATCGGCGCCCCGCTCGGCGCGACGGTCGCCTTCGAGTCCCTGCTCGAGGGATCGGGCGGCGACTGGACCCCCGCCGGCGCCAACGGCACAGCCACCTTCACCCGACTGAAGGAGGGATCGTACCGGCTGCACCTCCGCCCACGGATCGGACCGATCACCGGCGCCGAGGCGACCCTCGCCTTCACCGTGTTGCCGCCATGGCATCGGACCCGGACCGCGTACGCCCTCTACGGCGTGGGGACGCTCGGCCTGTTCGCCGCGATCGCCTGGCTCGGCGCCTACCTCGAGCTGCGTGAGAAGCGCCGCCTCGAGCTCCTCGTGACAGCACGCACCGCCGAGCTCAACGACAGCAACCGCCGCCTCAACGAGCAGGTCGTCGCCACCACCCGCAACGCCGCCGAACTGAGGGCCAGCCAGGAGCGCTACCGCCACCTCAACGAGGAGCTCGAACAGCGCGTGGCCGACCGCACCGCCGCCCTCGCGGCCAGCAACCGCGAGCTCGAAGCGTTCTCGTACTCAATCTCTCACGACCTGCGCGCTCCTCTGCGCAACATCAGCGGCTTCGTCGAGCTGCTCCACAAGGCCCTCCAGGCGCAGCTCGCGCCGATCCACACCCACTACCTCGAACTCGTCCGCAACGAGTCGCTCCGCCTCGGCCGCCTGATCGACAGCCTGCTGGGCTTCTCCCGCCTCAGCCGCGCCGAGCTGCGCTGGTCGCGTTGCGACCTCGCCGAGATCGTCTCCGCCGTGCGCGACGAGCAGATTCCCACTCTCGGCACCCGCCGGGTCGAGTGGCGGATCGGTCCACTGCCCGCGGTCGAGGGCGATCCCACGCTGCTGCGGCAGGTCTTCGCCAACCTCGTGGGCAATGCCGTCAAGTTCACCCGCGACCGGGACCCGGCCGTCGTCGAGGTCGGCGTCCTGCCGGAGCCGACCGCCACCGCTTCCGCGATCCCCGGTCCGGTGCTGTTCGTCCGCGACAACGGCGCCGGCTTCGACCCGCAGTTTGCCGATCGGCTCTTCGGCGTCTTCCAGCGCCTGCACAGCGCCAAGGATTTCGAAGGCACCGGCATCGGCCTGGCCAACGTCCAGCGCATCGTCGCCCGCCACGGCGGCCGCGTCTGGGCCGAGGGCCGGGTGGGCGCAGGCGCCACGTTCTTCGTCGCCCTCCCCGCCAAGGCCCCGGCGAGCCCCTGAGCGGGCGCGCGCCCATCCGGGCCCGCGATCCGCGGAGTTGCACCGGGTCCGGCATCCCTCTTTGCTGCCGGCCGCGTGAAGCTCCGACAAACCCTCCTCGCCACCGCCCTCGCCGCCCTCTGCGTCCCGCGCACCCTCGCCGCCGGCGAAACGCTCGACCTCGTCTCGACCTCGGACAAGCCGATCGAGTTCGACTACAACTCCAAGGAGATGGTCGTCGCCGACGCGCGCCTGACCTACGGCGAGCTCATCCTCACCGCCGACGAGATCCGGTTCAACGACCAGACCAAGCAGGCGGTCGCCAAAGGCCACCTCGTCCTCACCCGCGGCACCCTCCGCCTCGTGGCCGACTCGGGCGTCTACTCGCTCGAGACCGGCAAGGTCCGCCTCGTCAACACCCGCGCCGGCTACTACCCCCTTTACCTCCAGGGCCGCGAACTCGAGGGCAACACCCAGGAGTTCACGCTCCAGGACGCCACCATCACCTACGGCGAACCCGGCGCCTTCAGTCCCCAGCTCCGCGCCAGCTCCCTCGACTTCGTCGAAGGCAAGAGTTTCCGCGCCCACGGCTCCCACCTGCGCCTCGGCCCGATTCCGCTGCTCCCGCTCCCGGTCTTCAGCCAACGCCTCGACACCCCGCCGCTCGATACCGACATCCGCGCCGGCTTCCGCAGCTCCACCGGCGCCTTCCTCGATGTCACCGCGCTCGCCCCCGTCGGCAGCGGCGTGCTCTTCGGGCCCGAAGCCGGCCTCTACTCCAAACGCGGCCTCATCCTCGGCCCGGCCGCGCACTACGACACCCAGCGCGGCGACTCGTCCTATTTCGGCAACCTCCGCTCCGGCTGGATCTACGACTTCGGCGGCGACTCCCTGCGCGGCCTCGACACCGAGGGCGACCAGATCGGTCGGCACCGCGGCTACATCGACTGGCGCCACCTCCAGACCTACGGCGAACACTTCTCGCTCATGGGCCAGCTCGGCTACTGGAGCGACTCCGAGATCATCCGCGACTACGCCCGCCACCGTTTCGGGCGCAACCAACAACCGGAGACATTCCTCGAGGCCGCCTACACCGGCGACGACTACGCCGTCTCCGCCTTCGCCCGCTTCCAGCCCAACGACTTCCAGGTTACCCGCCGCCGCGAGCCCGAGCTGCGCGCGGACCTCTTCGCCCAACCGCTCGTCCCGAACCTCATCCAGCGCGGTTCGGTCGGCATCGTGCGCCTGCGCGAGGACGACTCCACTGTCGGAGTCGACCGCACCAGCGAACGTTTCGACGCCTACTACGGCCTCGAGCGGCCCACCGTCCTCGCGCCGTGGCTCACCGCCACCCCGGTCGTGGGCGGCCGCGTCACCCACTACTTCTCGCCGCTCACCGGTAAGGACTCCTACACCCGCGTCCTCGGCCA
The DNA here is from genome assembly GCA_023446735.1 of Verrucomicrobiota bacterium. Classification (GTDB taxonomy): domain Bacteria; phylum Verrucomicrobiota; class Verrucomicrobiia; order Opitutales; family Opitutaceae; genus CAJCBL01. The sequence continues at coordinate 6,557 of JAEXPQ010000168.1, read as the reverse complement.
AGTCGGCGCCGATCTGCGCGCGCGGGCCTACGGCGAGTTCGACGTCAAAAGCGAGCGCTGGGGCATCGACGGCCTGCGCCACCTCGTTGAGCCCTTCGCCCAGTACCGCTACATCCCCGATGCCGAGAAGGGCCGCGCCTACATCCCGGACATCGACCGCACCGTCTTCTCCACTCGCCTCCAGCCCATCGACCTCGGCGACATCCGTCACCTCGACCAACTCAGCGCGCTCAACACCCTCCGCTACGGTCTCGCCCAACGCCTCCAGACCCGCGACGGCAAGGGCGGCGTGCGCGACCTCGTCATCCTCACCCTCGCGCAGGACCGGCACTTCAACCGGCTCGTCGCCCCGTATCATCGTTCCTCCGACCTCCATGCCGACATCGCCCTGATGCCCGCGCCCTGGCTTCGTTTCGACGCCTTCCAGCGCCTCGACCCGCACAACTTCCGCCTCGAGGAATTCAACTCCGGCATCACGTTCACCGACTCCCATTTCTGGACCACGCGCTTCGGCACCCAGTTCCTCCGCGACCAACTCGAAGAGTACTCGCTCGATGTCGCCATCCGCCTCAACGAGCGCTTCACCGTCACCGGGCTCTGGCGCTACGACGTCAGCGAGTCGCAGCTCTACGAGCAGGTGTACGGCCTCCGTCAAACCTTCCGCAACCTCTGGTCGCTCGAGTACCAGATCGCGTTCCAAGAGGGGCAGCGCCGCGAATCCGGCTTCCAGTTCCGCGTCCAGCTCGAGGTCTTCAAATTCTGATCCGTCGAGGTCCGGCCCGCCGCCGGACCCCGGCGGGCGACGAACGCTCTTCGTCCTCCGCCCCGTAGGGTCGCCGCTTGCCGGCGGGCCGCTTCGACTCAGCCCGAAGATAGGCGCGGTCCGGCGACAAGCGCCGACCCTACGGCGAAAGCTCCATCATCCATCCGCGATCGTCCATTTCCCCCCACAAACCATGCCCGACCAATCCTACTCCGCCCCCGGCTCGGGCCGCGCCCATCGCCAGCTTGCCATCTTCGGCGAACTCCTCCGCAGCCTCGCCCCCGCCGCTCGCCGCGAGGCCAACTTTCCCGCCTACCTCCAGCACCGCCTCGGCCGCGACAAACGCTTCGGTTCCCGCGACCGCCGCATCTACCGCGCCCTCGCCTACGCCGCCATCCGCCACCTCCCGTGGATCGAGGCCGCGCCCGCGCCGCTCCAACCGGACCTCGCCCTCTGGCTCGCCGGCGATGAACCCGCCCTCGCGGCTCTCCGCTCCGAACTTCTCGCCGGCTGGCCCGCGCTCCCCGCCGCGCCGGCCGATCAGGCCGCGCTCCTCTCCGCCCGTCTCGGCCACCCGCTGTCCACCGACCAGCTCTTCCCCGTTTGGCTCGCCGCCGAGGCCCCCGCCTTCACCGGCCCGGCCCGCGACACCCTGCTCACCCGCTCGCCGCTCTGGCTGCGTCTCCAAACCGAGGATCCCGCCGCCGTCGACGCCTGGCTCCAGCGCGAAGGGATCCCGTTCCGCCGCCACCCGCTCCTGCCCGACGCCCGCGCCCTGCTCATCGAAGTCGATGTCGCCCGCAGCGCGCTCCACGACGCGGGCGCGTTCGAGGTGCAGGATCTCGGCTCGCAACTCATCCTCGCCCTCGCCGCCCCCGCAGCCGGCACCCGCTGGCTCGACGCCTGCGCCGGCGCCGGCGGCAAGACCCTCCAACTCGCCCGACTCCTCGGTCCGTCGGGCCACGTCGACGCCACCGACATCCGCTCCGCCGCCCTCGCCGAGCTCCGCGCCCGCGCCGCCCGGGCCGGATTAACCAACATCCGCACGCTCGCCGCAACGCCCACGGCCGGCGCGCTCTACGACGGCGTGCTTGTCGACGCCCCATGCAGCGGCTCCGGGACCTGGCGCCGCTCGCCCCACCTGCGTTGGCAGACCACCGCCGCCGATCTGCACGCCCAACACGAGCGACAGCACGCGATCCTCTCGCAGAACGCCGCGCACGTCCGCCCCGGCGGCCGACTCGTCTACGCCACCTGTTCGCTCGCTCGCACCGAGAACGAGGGCACCGTCGCCGCCTTCCTCGCCGCGCATCCGGATTTCCGTGTCATACCGCCGACCGAGTCCTTCGGCTGCGTCGTCGGCGAGTTCGGCACATCGATTCTCCCTCACGTCCACGACACCGACGCCTTCTTCGTGAGCGTATTGGAGCGCCGTTAAGCACGTACCGACGACCCTCTTCGTCGTACGGCTTCATCTCCATCCCCGAGCCGCTCTTGTCATCGCCGGTGGCTCAATCTGTCGCCACTTCGTGGATCGGCGCGGGTACCGCGCCAACATGGCCATAGTACCCGCCATGAGGGCACCGCCCCTTTCGTGGCGGAGTCGGTCCGCTCCCATCCACGAACAACCCCGAGGGCTGCAACCGCAGATGGTGTATGCTATCGTGACGCACTTCACGGCGTCCCCGTTCGCATGCGCTACAATCTTCTCATCGGCACGCTCAGTCTCCTCCTTCTGGCGCTCGCCACCAGCTGTCGCTCCGTCGCCACGCCCACGACCGTCGCGCCACCGACCGAGTCCGCGCTAGCCACACCGCTCCCGGCCCTCACCGCCGACTCCGTTCCGAATGACTTCGCCCGCTTCGCGCTCCTCAACCATCCCGCGGTCGCCGCCGCATGGCAGGACTGGCGCGCCGCGCAGCACTCGATCGCTCCGTCGAAGGCGTTGCCGGATCCGCAACTCACCTTTCAGGCCGACATCGCCTCGACGGTGATGTCGCTCATGCCGGGAGTGATGTTCGACATCATGAATCCGGGAAAACGCGCCGCCATGGGACGCGAGGCCGAGGCCGCGCTCGGCGTCGCCCGTGCCCAGTATTCCGGCACGCTGGTCCGCGTCGCCGCCGAGGCGCGCCGCGCCCTGCTTGACCTCGCTTACCTCGACGCCGCCGTCGCCCTGCGTGAAGCCGCCGCGGACACCGCCGACCAGCGCACCCAACTCGCCGCCAGCTCCTACGCCGCCGGCCGCGGCATGGACACCTCGCTCGCCGCGCAGCTCGAGGCCGCGGACACCGCGGAACGCTTCCGTTCCGAGGCCGCGCAACTCCGGGCTCGCCGCGAGGCCGCCCGCGCCCGCCTCAAATCCGCGCTCGGGCTCCCCCCCGAGACCGCCGAACCGCCCCGGCCAACGATCGAGCTCACGCCCACCGCGCTCCCGGCTCCTGCCGAACTCTGGCAACGCATCCAGACTTCGAATCCCGACCTCGCCCGCATGCGCGCCATGGTCGAGATGGCCGTCGCCGGCGTCGCGGTCGCCCGCCGCGGCGGTTCGCCCGACTTCTCGGTGGGCCTGATGGCCGACGTGAAGACCGCGCCATGGATGTGGCGCCCGACCGCCACGATGACCTTGCCCGTCTGGCGCACGAAGATCCGCGAGACCATCGCCGCCGCGGAGGCGCGCCGTGAGGCCGCCGTGGCCCGCGTTTCCGCCGAGCAGCTCGACATGGCCGCCGCGCTCGCCCGCATGCTCGCGATGGTCGCCGAGGCCGACCGGATGATCGACTACCTCGACCGCTCAGCCTTGCCCGCCATCGCCCAGCAGCGCCGCACCGCCGAGTCCGGTTACCGCACCGGCACGGGCACCGCCGCCATGATCCTCGATGCCGCCGCCATGGAACTCGCCATGCAGGCCGAACGCCTCGCCGCCCTGCGCGAACGCGAACTCGCCGTGATCGACCTCCTCGCGATGACCGCCGGCGTCACGCCCGAACCCCTTCCGTCGCCATGAACCGTCTCCTTTCATCGCTCACGCTCGCTGCCCTCCTCGCGTTCGCCGCCGGCTGCTCGCGTTCTCCCGACGCCCACAACCACTCCGCAGCCAACGCGCCGGCCGCCGCCGAGACTCCCGCCGCCGGGCCGAAGTTCCACTGCCCGATGCACCCCACCTACGTCGCCGACCGCCTCGGCGACTGCCCCATCTGCGGCATGAGTCTGGTGCCGATCAAGAGCGTGGCCGCATCGACTAGCCATGGCCACGCCGCCGTGCCCGGGCGGGCCGCGATCGAGCTCGGCGCCGACAAGCGCCAACTCATCGGCCTCACCCTCGTCCCGGTCGAGCGCCGCGAACTCGCGCAGACCGTGCGCGCCGTCGCCGTGGTCGCACACGACGAGACCCGCACCTCGCGCATCGCGCCGCGCTTCGGCGGCTGGGTGCGCAAGCTCCACGTCGCCTTCACCGGCGCCGCCGTCGCGCAGGGCGCCCCGCTGCTCACCGTCTACAGCCCCGAGGTCTACGCCGCGCAGAACGACTACCTCGTCGCCTGGCGCGCGCTCCGCCAGCTCCCCGCCGACGCCCCCACCGCCCGGCGCTCCGCGGCCGCCGCGTTGCTCGACGCCGCCCGCGCCCGCCTCGAACTCTGGGAGCTCGACGCCGCGGAGCTCCGCGCACTCGAGGAACGCGATGCGCCCGGCGCCGAGCTGGTCATCCGTTCCCCGCGCGACGGCCACGTGCTCACGAAGCAGGCGGTGGAAGGAAAGGCGTTCATGGCCGGCGACACGCTCTACGAGATTGCCGACCTCTCGCACCTCTGGCTGCAGGCGCGCGTCGCCGAGACCGACCTGCCACTGCTCGCAATCGGTCAGGAGGCGTTGGTGACGTTCGCCAGTCCGGCGCTGCCGGCCTTCACCGCCCCGGTCACGTTCATCGACCCGCATATCGACCCGGTGACCCGCCGCGGCATCGTCCGACTCGAGACCGACAACCCCGAACACCGCCTCCGCCCCGACCTCTGGGCCGATGTGGAGATCGAGGTCCCGCTCGGCGAGAAACTCGTCGTGCCCGCCGCCGCCGTGATCGACACCGGCAAGCGCCACATCGCCTTCGTCGCCGGCACCGACGACCGCCTCGAACCGCGCGTCGTGAAGCTCGGCGCGCGCACGAGCGAGTTCCTCGAGGTGCGCGACGGCCTCGCCGCCGGCGAGCGGGTCGTCAGCCGCGCGCTCTTCCTCGTCGATTCCGAGAGCCAGCTCCAGGCCGCCCTCGCCGGCATGGGCGCCGCGGGCGAACACAAACACTGAACCGGAACCAAGCTATTGGACACAGAGCCCACTGAGCGGAGGAGTTCACAGAGATCCGATCACGTGTTTCCCAGAATTCAGCCCATCGGTACCTCCACCAACACTCCCAGTCTCACCAAACACCACTCTGTGTCCTCCTCCGCCTCTCCTCTGCCTCTGTGACCATTCCGAAATGCCTTCGCTGAGCTGAAGCCATGTCCTCCCCCTCTCCCGTCCCCGCGCCGCACCACGATTCGTTCATCGAGCGCATCATCGAGTGGAGCGCGCGCAACAAGTTCATGGTCTTCCTGCTCGTCGGCGCGCTCACGCTCGGCGGCATCTACAGCCTGCGGCACACGCCGCTCGACGCCCTGCCCGACCTCTCCGACGCGCAGGTGATCGTCTTCACTTCGTGGGAGGGTCGCAGCCCCAACCTCGTCGAGGACCAGATCACCTACCCGATCGTCACCAAGCTCATCGCCGCCCCGAAGGTGAAGGTCGTGCGCGGCTACTCGTTCTTCGGATACTCGTTCGTCTACGCCGTCTTCGAGGACGGCACCGATCTCTACTGGGCCCGCGCCCGGGTGATGGAGTACATGCAGGGCCTCACCGGCAACCTGCCCACCGGCGTCACGCCCACCCTCGGGCCCGACGCCACCGGCGTGGGCTGGGGTTTCCAATACGCGCTGGTCGACCGCACCGGCCAGCACGACGCCGCCGACCTGCGGAGCTTCCAGGACTGGCATCTGCGCTACTGGCTCCAGAGCGTCGACGGCGTGGCCGAGGTCGCGAGCTTCGGCGGTTTCGAGAAGCAGTACCAGGTCGAGGTCGATCCCGAGCGGCTGCAGGCCTACAACATCCCGATCACCCGCATCGTCTCCGCGATCCGCTCGGCGAACAACGACGTGGGCGGCCGCGAGCTCGAGCGCAACGGCACCACCTATCTCGTGCGCGGCAAGGGCTACCTCAAGTCGCTCGACGATCTCCGCCTCGTCGTCGTGGGCGCCGATGCGCGCGGCACGCCGATCCTGCTGCGCGATGTCGCCCGCAACATCGCGCTCGGTCCGGAGATGCGCCGCGGCGCCGGTGACCTCGATGGTCTCGGCGAGACGCCCGGTGGTATTGTCGTCGTGCGTTTCGGGCAGAACGTCCTCGAGGTCATCGACCGCGTGAAGGCGAAGCTCGAGGAGCTCCGACCGTCGTTGCCGGCTGGAGTCGAGATCGTCACCACCTACGACCGGTCGGACCTGATCAAGCGCTCGATCCAGACGCTCACCCGCACGATCGTCGAGGAGTCGATCATCGTCTCGTTGATCGTGATCGTGTTCCTCCTCGATTTCGGCGGTGCGGCGCGCGCGATCGTCACGTTGCCCATCGCCGTCGCGCTCGCGTTCATCCCGATGTACTTGATGGGGCTCACGGCGAACATCATGTCGCTCGCCGGCATCGCCATCGCCATCGGCGCGCTCTGCGACGAAGCCGTGGTCATGGTGGAAAACGTCCACAAGCACCTCGAGCA
>JAEXPQ010000151.1 GCA_023446735.1 Verrucomicrobiota bacterium | reverse complement strand
GCAGGCGCTGGAGGTTTTCCCAGCGGGCGAAGGCGCGCGGGATCGGGCCGTCGCCGAAGTAGATGCGGAAGAAGATGCGGCGGAAGTGCGAGGGGAACTCGAGCTTGGCGAGGTCGCGCGCGCGCTGGCGGAGCGTGAGCGCGGGGCAGAGATCGCCGCGGTTGAGGTCGATGAAGCACGGGTCGGCCCAGGCGGCGTCGCCGGTGCGGCGCAGGAGGAGATTTTGGCCGCCGAGGTCGTTGTGGACGTAGCCGCTGTCGTGCATCCGGCGGACGGCGTCGGCGGCGAAGCGGAGGAGCGCGATGTACTTGGCGGCGTCGGGGTCCTCGCGGAGGAGGCGCGACATCTCGGAGTAGAGATCGGTGCTGCCCTCGAGGAAGCGGGTGACGAGGTAGCTCTCGACCAGGCGCGGGCCGGACCAGCGCTCGAAGTAGGCGACGGGGTCGGTCGTGCCCGCGCCGTGGGCCCGCAGGTGGAGCGCGAAGCGGTGGGAGCGGGCGGCTTTGCTGCCGATGCGCCGGTAGGCGAGCGAGCGCAGGAGCGGCGGGGCTTTGAAGGACTTCACGCAGTAGCCGGGGCCGGCGGGCGCGGCTGGATCGGCGATGCGGTAGATCTTGTTGCGGAGGCGATAGACCAGATCGGCGTCGCGTGCGGCGAACGTGGACGGCAGACCGACCAGCCAGCGGGCGAACTCCGGCGTGGCGAACGGCGTGGCGATCTCACCCACGTAGGCGCAGTCCGGCACGAGGGCGGCGAGAGCGGTGGACGGTGGCCGGTTGTCGGTGGCCGGTGGACGGTGGACGGTTGCCGGTGACCGGTCGTCGGAAAGCGGGGAGCTGTGGTCGGTGTTCAGAGGAGGGAGGACGGATGACAGACGACGGATGACGGAGGACAGAAGGGAACGAAGCAACGCACGCCGCAGGGCGGACGACAGAGGGGAGAACGAGAAGGAGTAGGAGAACGAGAACGAGGCGGAGCGGGAGGAACTTGTTGTGCGGGACTCTGAACGCTGAACCCTGGACCCTGAACTCTGAACTCTGAACCGAGCAGGAGTAGGAGTACGAGCAGGAGCAGGAGCAAGAGCAGGAGCAAGAGCAGGAGAGGGGGGCGCTTAGCGTTCGGGCGGAGAATCGGGTTTGCGTGGGGTAAGTCGCCTTGGCAGCACCAGGAGCCGATCAAACCATGGGCTACCACCTGACCATTCTGCGCACCGAGGGTGCCCGAACCGTGCCGATTGCGAAGACGGAGTTCGAGGCCGCCGCGGGAGCGGTGCCGGAGTTGGCCGTCGTGGACGGCAAAGGTCAGGCCGAGTACCGGCGCGATGGGAAGGTGCGGGCGATACTGCGTTGGCGGGCGGGGGAGATCTGGACGGCGGTGGCAGAGCCCGACGTGATCGCCGTGATGTTGCAGTTGGCGGAGCGACTCGGAGCGCGGGTGCGCGGCGACGAGTTCGAGACCTACCGCACGCCGGAGGAAAGCTACCTGCATCCGGACGACCGGGCGGAGAAGGAGCGGGCGGACGCGTTGTCCCGGTCGATGCAGCGCGCGTCCCGCCGGCGTCAGTGGGTGGCTCATGCGTGCATCTTCGGGACCTTTGCGCTGCTGGCACTGGCGGTGGCGTATTGCTCGCGGCGGTAGGCGAGGCCGGGGCGTGCGACCACGAACGCTGAATGCTGAGCATTGGACTTTGAACACTGAACACTGAACACTGAACCAAGCAGGAGCGGGGGGAAGCTCTGCCATCGTTCTCATTCTCGTACTCGTTCTCGTTCTCACCCTGCGGTGGTGTCTGACGCGGTACTCCAACGTTCGAGAACGAGAATGAGTACGAGAACGAGGCGGAGGGGCGGGCGCAGGCTTGCGTGGCGGGGGCGGGGAAGGGCAGCGTCGGCGCCATCATGGAACTGTTTCGCCGCCGGCCGCCCGTGTGGGCGTTGATCCTCCTCTCGGTTTCGCTGTGGCTCGGCCAGTACTGGCTCCGCGGTCTGTGGGCGCCGGACGAGGCGCGGTACGCGTATGTCGCCCGCGAGATGCGCGAGAGCGGCGAGTGGCTGGTGATGCACGTCAACGGCGACCTGTACCCGGACAAACCGGCGTTCCTGTTCTGGCTGATCAACGCGGCCTCCGTGCTCACCGGCGGCGAGATCAACGGCATCTCGGCGCGGCTCCCGAGCCTGTTCGGAATGATCCTGGGGCTGTGGGCGCTTGCGCGGCTGGCGCAACGCTGGACCGCCGATGCCGCCACAGCGTGGCGCGCGGTGCTGGTGACGATGACCGCCTACCTCGTGTGGTGGGAGGGCGGTTGGGGCCGGATCGACGCGCTGCTCTTCGGCTTCGAACTGGCGGCACTTTATCACCTTTTCGCCTACAACGACGACGGCCGGCGGTGGCGTCTCCCCGTGGCGTACCTGCTGCTCGGTCTCGGCACTTTCGCGAAGGGACCGGTGGCACTCCCGGTGGTGCTCGGCAGCTACATCGCGGCGACGCTCGCGGCCGGCGAGGGCGCGAAGCTGCGCCGGTGGCACTGGGTGTGGGGCATCCCGCTCGCGCTCGCGCCGATCGCCGCGTGGCTGGCGGCGGCGCGCTGGATCGGGCACGGGCCGGACGAGTATTTCGCGCGCATGTTCGGCGTGAAGTTCATCGGGCGCGTGGCGAAGGCGGAGGACCACGCGAATCCGATCTACTACTACCTCGTCCATTTCCCGAAGGAGTTTCTGCCGTGGACGGTGTTCCTGCCGGCGGCGTATCTGGCGCTCGGGGCGGGAGTGTTGCGGCGGCGCCTGCTCGGCTGGTTCCTGTTCATCTTCGTGATGTTCTCCCTGTTTTCAGGGAAACGGCAGATGTACATCCTCGCGCTCTACCCGGCGGCGGCGCTGCTCATCGCGGCGGGGTGGCCGAAGCTCGGCGCGCTCCCGCGCCGCTGGACGCTTCCGACCGGCTGGCTGGCGACGGGGCTGGTGCTGCTCATCGGCGTCGTCGCGTGCGCGGGCATCGCCGTTCTCAACCTCACGCCGGCGGACTCGAAGTTGGGGCTGAAGATCGCGAAAGCCCTCGCCGGGTTGACGGCGGGGGATCTCACCTGGCGGTTGGCTGTGCTCGGTTTGCCGATGCTCGGGGCCGGGGTGTGGCTGGCGCGTCGGCTCCGAGGTGAGGGGCTTTCGCCGCGGTGGTTCGGCGCGTTTGCCGGGACGATCTTCGCGCTGTGGGTGATCGCGGGCATGGCGGTGATGCCGGCGATGAACCCGATCAAGGCGCCGTTGGCCCTCATTCCCGAGGCGCAGCGACGGCTCGCGCCGGGGCAGCCGATCCACGTGTACGGACGGCAGCTGGCGATCGTGCCGCTCTATGTCGAGCGGCTGGGGCGCGAGCTGCACGAGCCGGCCGAGGTGGAGGCGTTGTTGGCCCGGGAAGGGAACGGTATGATCGTGTTCATGGCCGACGGATGGTTCGAACTCGCGCCGGAGTTGCGGGCGCGGATGCTGGCCCGTCCGCTGCGCATGGGGGGCAAGCGCCTCGTGTGGGCGGAGTTTCCGGTGCCGGCCGGCGCCGTGCAGGAGGTGATCGAACCGCCGGTGGTGAAACGAGGGAAGAATGTGGGCTCGGCCGCCCCCGCCGGCGAAGGCGAGTGAGGGGCAGGGCGGTCGACCAATTTGAAAGGTTGCTGTTTCCGTTGTTGACCGGCGCGGCGGCGTCGCTCTCCTCTTGCCCCTCGCGTTTTCGGGTCCGGGCAACCGGACAGCGGAAACACAGAGCCACGGAGAGGTGGCAGAGTGGTCGAATGCGCACGCTTGGAAAGCGTGTGTAGGGAAACCTACCGAGGGTTCGAATCCCTCCCTCTCCGCCATCCTTCGCCCTGAGGGGCTTCGGATGGCACGCCACGGTGAACGTCGTTTAACCGGATTGGCGAGCGGGCGATTTGTTGTCCTAGTGGCGGCCCGCGCCCATGCGTACCTTCCTCGGCATCCTCCTGGAGTCGCTTACGATTCTCGCGCTTGTCGCGGCCAACGGCTTCTTCGTCGCCGCCGAGTTCGCGCTGGTGAAGGTACGCACCAGCCAGTTGCGGCCGTTGCAGAAGACCGGCGGCTGGCGGGTGAGGCTGGCGATCAAGGCGAGTGAGCACCTCGACGCCGCGCTCTCGGCCACGCAGCTGGGCATCACGCTGGCCAGTCTCGGACTGGGGTGGATCGGCGAGCCGTTTCTGGCGCACCGACTCGGGCCGTTGCTGGCCGACCTCGGGGTGACCGATCCCCGGGCGGTGTCGTCGATCTCGTTCGCGGTGGCGTTCACGGTGATCACGTTTCTGCACATTATTTTTGGCGAGCTCGCGCCGAAGTCGCTGGCGATCCAGCGGGCGAAAGGCGTGTCGCTGTGGGTGGCTGGGCCGTTGATGGTCTTCTACTACGCGTTCTTTCCGGTCATCTGGGCGCTCAATGGGCTGGCCAATCTCTTCCTGCGGTGGGCGGGCCTCGGGCCGGCGAAGGAGGGCGAACATGCGTTCAGCGCGGACGAGCTGGAGTACGTTTTCAGCCATGCCAGCCACGCCCATCCGGCGGATGCGCTGGTCAACAAGCTCATGGTGCAGTCGCTGCGGGTGCGTTCGACGACCGCGCAGCAGATCATGCGGCCGAAGGAGGAGGTGGTCGTGTTGTGGAGCGACCGGCCGGTGAAGGACAATCTGCGCGTGGCGCAGGTGAGCGGCTTGAGCCGTTTCCCGGTGTGCCGCGGCACGAAGGATCAGGTCCTGGGCATGTTGCTGGTGCGCGAGTGGCTCTGGCAGATCTCGGCGCTCGGGCCCGACTTGTCGTTCGAGCCGCTCATCCGGCCGATGCTGACCTTCGATCTCAAGACGACGGTGCCCACGATGATCGAGCGTTTCCGCGGCGCGCGCAGCCATCTGGCGGTGGTACGCAACGAGGCCGGCGGCATGGCCGGCATCGTGACGTTCGAAGATGTGCTGGAGGAGATCGTGGGCGATATCCGCGACGAGTTCGACATCGAGCACGGGCCGATCTTCGAACGCACGGCCAGCAGCATCGTGGTGAGCGCCGCGCTGACGATGCGCGAGTTGCAGGCCGAGACGGGTTGGCCGCTGGAGTGGACGCCGCACGAGACCGTGGGCGGCTGGTTCAGCCTGCATTTCGGGGCGGCGCCGCGCCGCGACGATGTGGCGACGATCGGCGAGTACCGTCTCACGGCCACCGAGGTCAGCGCGGATCGGTTGCGCCGGGTGCGGGTCGAGCGCGTGCCGGAGGGCACCGCGGAGGGGAGTTGAGGACCCACGAGCGCGGCGCGGCACCGAAACCGCGGAGGCGCACCGCTCTGGCGACGCGGTTTGCGGACGGAGTGCTGCGCCAAGTTTCTTTTTCTCCGGCTGGCAAATAGTAGCCGGCATTATCCGGCCGACTTGGTCAAAATGCCGCGACTTGAGAGGTGAATTTCACCCAAATGCGGCTTGCTGCTCCACTGGCGCGAACCTAGCTTGCGCCGCTCCCGGCAAATCGACGACCCACCCATGGTTTCACCGAACTCCGAAGTCCTTGGCTACGACAGCAAAGTCGAAGGCGGCATCATCGTTTCCCGCGTCGATGCGGTGATCAACTGGATCCGCACCAATTCGATTTGGCCCATGCCCATGGGGCTCGCTTGCTGCGCGATCGAGCTAATGGGCTCGGGCGCGTCGCGCTTCGACATCAGCCGTTTTGGCGCGGAGGTCATGCGCTTCCCGGCCAGACAGTCCGACTGCATGATCGTCGCCGGCACGGTGACCTACAAGATGGCGGTGCATCTGCGCCGCATCTACGAGCAGATGTCGGAGCCGAAGTGGGTGATTGCGATGGGCGCGTGCGCGTCGTCGGGCGGCATGTACCGCTCGTACTCCACGTTGCAGGGCGTCGACCGCATCGTGCCGGTCGATGTCTACATCAGCGGCTGCCCGCCGCGCCCCGAGGCGATTCTCGATGCGCTCCTGAAGATGCAGAACGTGGTCCGCAAGGATCGCGGTTTCCGCAAGACCACCCTCGGCTCCGTCCTCGTCCGCTGAGCTCGGCCAACCATGACCGCCTCCGCCAACGATTTCCTTGCGTCCCTCCAGACGCGTTTCCCTAACGTCACCGCTCGCCCGAGCGTCGATGTCCCGGCCTGCAACATCCCCGCCGCCGAGGCGATCGCGCTGCTTACGTACCTGCGTGACGAATGCGGCTTCGACATGCTCGCCGACCTCACGGCGATCGATTGGGCGCCCGGCGCCTCGCCGCGGTTCACGGTCGTCTACCACCTGCTCTCCACCGCGCGTGCCGAGTATGTACGCCTCGCCTCCGACTGCCTCGGCGGCGAGGAGCCGACAATGCCGACCGCCGTCGGCGTGTGGCCCGGTGCCGATTGGCATGAGCGCGAGTGCTACGACCTGATGGGCGTGAAGTTCACCGGCCATCCCGACCTCCGCCGCATCCTCATGTGGGAGGGCTATCCCTACCACCCGCTCCGCAAGGATTTCCCCCTCGCCGGCCTCCCGACCGAGCTGCCCGACGAGGAGATCGCCGACTACTCCGGCGTGAAGGTCATGGCCGCACCGATGGCCGGCGGACCGTTCGTCGCCCAGCCCGACGGCAGCGTGACGACCTCCTCGGGCCGCGGCCCGCGCGCCCTCGACCAGGCGTGGAACGAGAAGACGGAGAAACCCGCCGCCGGCTGATCGCCGCGCCGCCACCACTCACCCGACGCCATGCCGACGGATTTCCATTTCCCCGATAGCGCCGCCCGCGCCGCCGAAGCGGCCGAGACCGAGAAGCTCGAGATCAACCTCGGGCCCTCACATCCCAGCACGCACGGCGTGCTCCGCATCAGCCTCGAGCTCGACGGCGAGGTCGTGACCAAGGCCGACCCGGTGGTTGGGTATCTGCATCGCGGCGACGAGAAGATCGCCGAGAACATGACCTACAACCAGTTCGTGCCGTACACGGACCGGTTGGACTACCTCGCCCCGCTGGCCAACAACGTCGCCTACGCGATCGCCGTGGAGCGCTTGGCCGGGCTCGAGGTGCCGGCGCGCGGGCAGGCGCTGCGCGTGATCGTCTGCGAGCTGGCGCGCATCTCGTCGCACCTGGTCGGCCTCGGCGCCTTCGCGATGGATAACGGCGCGTGGACGGTGTTCATGTACGCCTTCGAGGAGCGCGAGAAGCTCTACCGGCTCTTCGAGGAGCTCACCGGCGCGCGCTTCACCACCAGTTTCAGCCGCATCGGCGGCATGGCCCGCGATGTGCCCGCCGGCTGGCTCGACCACGCCAGCGACTTCTGCGACCAGTTCGTGCCGCGGCTCGAGGAGATGCTCGGGCTGCTCACCGACAACCGTATCTGGCGCGACCGCACCGAGGGCGTCGGCATCATCTCGAAGGCGGACGCGCTCGCCTGGGGCTGCACCGGCCCGATCCTGCGCGCCAGCGGCGTGGCCTTCGACCTGCGCAAGGACAAGCCGTACTGCGGCTACGAGAAGTACGAGTTCGACGTGCCCGTCGGCACCCGTGGCGACTGCTACGACCGCTACCTGGTGCGCGGCGAGGAGATGCGCCAGAGCGTGCGCATCGTGAAGCAGGCGATCGCGATGTTCCCGGCCGGCGCCGTGAGTGCGTTCGAGGCGCGCAAGATCGTCGCCCCGCCGAAGGCGCGCGTGCTCGAGAGCATGGAGGAGCTCATCCAGAACTTCATGATCGTGACCGAGGGCCCGCAGAT
>JAEXPQ010000136.1 GCA_023446735.1 Verrucomicrobiota bacterium | reverse complement strand
CGCCGGTGGAGATCGTGACGCTGGCCGCCGCGGTGGAACGCGCCGCCGGGGCCGCGCGCGAGGAGCTCGCGGAGGCGCTGGCCGTGGCGATGCTCGTGCGCCGGCTCGGGCGCACGAGCGAGATCGCCGCCGAGGTGGAGGGCTTCGTCGCGCGGGAACTGCCGGGCTGGAGTGTGCCCATTCTGAGGATGCGTACGGCGCCGGCCGACTGGACAGGCGCGGCCGTCGCGCTCGAGACCGAGGTGCGGCGGGCGGCCCAGCTCGGTTTCGCCGCGGAGGAGCTGGACGCGGCCCGGGAGGCGCGGCGCCAGCAGGTGGTCGCGGCGGAGCGGGACGCGCCGAACCGGCCCGCGGCCGAGGTTGCGCTGGCGCTGGCGCACGCCCACGGGCGCGGCGGTCGCTTCACGTCGGCGGCTTCCGAACGGCAATGGGTGGAGGCCGCGCTGGCCGGGCTTGCTCCGGAGGACTGCCGCGCGGCGGTCGCCCGGCTGTGGCCGGAGGGCCGCACCCAGTTCGTGCTGACCGGACCGGTCACGGGCCAGGGCGGCGAGTTCACCGAGGTGCGGCGGGCCATCGAGCGGGCGCGCAAGGCCCGGCCGGAACCGTACCGGCCGACCGCGGCGACGGCCGGGCGCCTGCCCGAGGAGTTCGGAGCGCCCGGGGAGGCGGTGTCGATGGAGCACGTGCCCGCGCTCGACTGCTGGCTCGTGCAGTTCGACAACGGCGTGCGACTGAACTTCAAATACACCGGGTTCGAACACCGTCGCGTGCGGGTGCGGCTGGGCTTCGGCCACGGGCTGCTCGGCACGGACCCGGGCCGGGAGGGGCTGGTGTTCGGGATCGCGGCGCTGTGCCACGGCGGGCTGCCCGAGCTCTCGCCCGAGCAGGAACGCGACCTGCTCGCCCGGGAGGAGCTCAAGGCGAGCTTCGGGTTCGGCGCGGACCGGTTCGGGTTCTCCGCGGCCGGCGCGGCGGACGGGCTCGACACCGTGCTGCGGCTGTTCGCGGCGCGCTTGGCGCGGCCCGGATTCCGGACCGTCGGGCTGGTGCCGGCGCGCGCGTTCATCGAGGAGCAGCTCACCCGCTACGACCGCACCGCCCCCGGCGTGGCCGAGGACCGGTTGCGCGAGCATCTTTTCGGCGGACACCACGCGCTCACCCGGCCGCGCCGGGCGGGTACCGAACAGCTCTCCTTCGACGACATGCGTGCCTGGCTCGAACCGCAGCTGCTCGGCTCGCCGCTGGAGATCACCGTGGTGGGCGACATCGGGCTCGACGAGGTGACGGCGGCGGTCGGGCGCACGCTGGGGGCGTTGCCGCTACGCTCGACGGTGGACCCCCTCGCGGACCGGCGCCTGTGCGCGCCCGGCGAGGTGCCCGCGCAGCTCGAGGCGCGTTTCGCCGGCCGGCGGACCGTGGGCAGCGTGGCGCTGGCGTGGCGCCTGCCCGACGTGGTGGGGCAGGAGGACGACTGCCGGATGCGGCTCCTCGGCGCGGTGCTCGAAGATCGGGTGCGCGTGCGGCTGCGGCAGGAAATGGGCAAGACCTACACGCCCGTGGTCGGGCTGCTGGCCGAGCGGGCGCTCGCCCCGGCGATGCTGTTCCTGCGTTGCCGGATCGAGACGGCGCCGCGGTACCTGTCCCGCGTGACGGAGGCCGCGAAGACCGTGGTGGCGGAGCTCGTGCGCGACGGGATCGCGCCGGAGGAGCTGGAACGGGCCCGCTTGCCGCTGGTGCGCCAGGCCGAGGACAACCTCACGAGCAACACCTGGTGGGTCACCGTGCTCGGCGAGGCCCAGAGCAAGCCGCAGTACATCGAGGGGCAGGGCGAGCAGGCCAGTATCTACTCCAAGGTGACGAAGGGCGAGCTGGACGCTTTGGCGCGGCTGCTCTTCGCGGCGGACCGGCTCTGCGAGGTTCGCGCCGTGCCGGAGTGAGGCGGCCGGTCGTGCCGGTCCGCGACCCGCCGCGCCTACGCCCACTCGGGCGGGTTTTGCAGGGCGGGCTTGAGAACGCCGATACACGGCAGGTTGCGGTAGCGCTCGGCGAAATCGAGGCCGTAGCCGACGACGAACCGGTCGGGAATCTCGAAGCCGCGGAAATCGGCCTCGAAGGGGACCTCGCGGCGGCCGCGCTTGTCGAGCAGCACGCAGGTGCGCACGGAGGCGGGCTTCATCGTGTTAATGAGGTCGACGACCATCGCGAGAGTCTTGCCGGTGTCGAGGATGTCGTCGATGAGCAGCACGTGGCGGTTCTCGAGGTCGAGCGTGAGGCTGCCGCGCAACTGGGGCTCGGTGACGGCCGAGGTGGAGTTGCGGTAGCTGGAGACGCGCACGCAGTCGAGGCGCACGGGGCAGGAGAGCAGGCGCAGCAGGTCGGCGGTGAAGAGCAGCGCGCCGTTGATGATCGCGATGGCGGTGATTTCCTGGCCGGCGTAGACCTCGTCGACCTCGGCGGCGAGAGAGACCAGACGGTGCTTGATCTGCGCCTCGGTGACGAGGATCTCGGCGAGGTCCTTGTGGGCGGGATTCTTCGTGGTGCGCGCGGGCATGGGGTGGGGACGGTAGGCGGCGGCCGGGAGCGCTGGCAACCGGGAATCGGCGCGCGCGGGCGGTGCCTTGACTTGCCGGAGCGGCGCCGGTTCCCTGCTGCACCTAGCCGCACAAATGACCCCCATCGCCATCCAGAAGGTGTGCAAACGATTCGGCCCGGTCACGGTGCTGGACTCGGTCGAACTATCGATCCAGAGCGGAGAGCTCTTCTTCCTGCTCGGCCCGAGCGGCTGCGGCAAGACGACCCTCTTGCGCTGCCTCGCCGGTTTCGAGAAGCCCGACACCGGCGCGATCCGCTTCGGGGAGAACGACGTGACGGCGCTGCCGCCGCACCAACGCAACACCGGAATGGTGTTCCAGAGCTACGCGCTCTGGCCGCATCTGACGGTGGCGCAGAACGTGGCCTTCGGGCTCGAGGAGCGCCGGGTGCCCGCCGAGGAGACCGCGCGCCGGGTGGCCGCGGCGCTGGAGTCGGTGCAGATGGGCGCGTACGGTGCGCGCAAGCCCAACCAGCTCTCGGGCGGCCAGCAGCAGCGCGTGGCGCTTGCCCGCGCGCTCGTGGTCCGGCCCCGCTGCCTCCTGCTCGACGAGCCGTTGTCCAATCTCGACGCCCGCCTGCGCAACGAGATGCGCGGCGAGATCCGGCGCGTGTGCAAGGAGCACCAGCTCACGACGATCTACGTGACGCACGACCAGAAGGAGGCGCTCGCGATCGCCGACCGGATGGCGGTGCTGGAGGCGGGGCGCGTGCTGCAGGTCGGTTCGCCGCGGGAGCTCTACGCACGGCCGACCTCGGCGGCGGTGGCGACCTTCATCGGCGAGACCAACCTCCTGCCCGGCCGTATGGTGGGGCTGGAGGGGGAGCTCGTGATCGTGGATACGGCGCTCGGTCGCCTGCACGGACGGGCGTCCGTCCCGACCGAGTCCGGCCGGCGCGGCGCGGAGGTGCAGGTTTCGGTGCGGCCCGAGTGCTGGCGGCTCGCGCGGCAGGAGCCGGCGCGCAACGCCGTGCGCGGGCGGCTCGCAGACACCAGCTACCAGGGCGAGGTGGCCGTGCACCGCTTCGTCTCCGGCGAGAGCGAGATCCGGCTGCTCGAACTCAATCCCCGGTTCGTGGGCGCGGCCGCGCAGGGCGAGCTGTGGGCGACCGCCGAGGCCGACGACGTGGTGGTGTTGCCGACCTGAGCCCGAGACCATGAGCGAACGAAACGCGAAATGGGGCCGCAACCTGGCGCTCGGCGCGCTGGCGGTACTGGTGATCGTGCCGTTCGTGCTGCGACCGCGCGCGGTCGTGGTCGAGGCGGAGCGTTCGCTCGTGGTCGTGACGCCGCACAACGAGGCGATCCGGCATGAGATCGGCGTGGCCTTCGCGCGCTGGTACCGCGAGCGGACCGGCCACACCGTGCGGATCGACTGGCGCGTGATCGGCGGCGCGAGCGAGACGGTGCGTTATCTCCGCGCCGGATACGCCGCCGGTTTCGAACAGCATTGGCGGCGCAAGCTCGGCCGCGACTGGCGCGATGCGCTGGCGACCGCCGCGATGGACCCGGCGCTCGTGCCCGACGACACGCCCGCGGACGACACGCCCGAGGTGGCGGCCCGGCGGGCCTTCCTCGCCTCGGAGGTCGGGATCGGTTGCGACGTGTTCTTCGGCGGCGGTAGCTACGAGCACAACCGCGAGGCCCAGGCCGGCCGGCTCGTGGACGCCGGCATGCAGGCGCGCCATCCGGAATGGTTCACGGCCGACGCGATCCCGCCGGTTTTGGGCGGGGAGCGGCTGTACGACGCGCAGGGGCGGTGGTACGGCACGGTGCTCTCGGCGTTCGGGCTGCTGAGCAACCGCGACTCCCTGCGCCGCCTTGGCGTGTCGGCCGTGCACGAGTGGCGCGACCTGACGCGGCCGGAGCTCTACGGCGAGGTGGCACTAGCGGACCCGACCCGGAGCTCATCCGTGGCCGGTGCGCTGGAGATGGTCGTGCAGGAGCAGATGCAACTGCGGTACGAGGCGCTCGCCGCGACGGAGCCCGACGAGGCCGCGCGCGAGGCGAGGGCGGTGCGCGAGGGCTGGATCGAGGGCTTGCGGCTGCTGCAGCTTGCCGCGGCCAACGCGCGCTACTGGACCGACAGCTCGCAGAAGCCCCCGATCGACGTTGCCCAGGGCGACGCGGCGGTCGGGATCTGCGTGGATTTCTACGGCCGTTTCCAGGAGGAGACGGTGGCGCACCGCCAGAGCGGCGAGTCGCGCGTGACGTTCGCCACACCGCCGCGGGGGTCGGGATACACGGCGGACCCGATCGGGCTGCTGCGCGGCGCGCCCAACCGGGCGCTCGCCTGCGACTTCATCGAGTTCACGCTTTCGCCCGAGGGGCAGCGGGTGTGGAACTTGAAGGTCGGCACGCCTGGCGGACCGGAGCGTTTCGCGCTGCGGCGGTTGGCGGTGCGCCGCGATTTCTACCGGGACGAGACCCAACGCGCGCTGCGTTCGGACCCCGACGTGGACCCGTACGACCCGAACGGCGGCCTGGTCTATCGCCGCGACCGCACGGGCGGCATGCTGCGCGAGCTCGCCTTTGTCGTGCGGGTGATGGCCCTCGATCCGCATCCGGAGCTGCGGGCGGCCTGGGGCGAGATCCTCGCGGCCGGACGGCCGGCGCGGGCGATGGTCACCCTGCAGGATCTCTCGGCGGTCGACTACGACCGGGTGCGCGGCGAGATCCGCACGCGCCTGGCGGCCAAGGACAAGTCCGACGAGCTGCGGCTCACACGGGAACTGGGCGAGCGGTTTCGCCAGAAATACCGGGCCGCGGCGGCAGCGGCCGCCGCAGTCCGTTAGGCGCGCGGTGCCCGCCCGGCCTCAATCAGGCGGTCGAACTGCCGAGGCGACGAGCGGCGATGACCCGAACGGCCGCGGGAGGTACCCGCGGCCGGCATTCGCCCCGGCGAAGCGAGGACGGTTCGGCTTTCGTCCATCGGCATTCGGCCCGCTGCGACGGGAAACCCTTCAGCTCGCGAGCTCCTCGATATCCACGCCAAAGGTGCGGCCTTCGACGGTGAGGGCGTAATGGCCGACCCGGCCAGTTGAGGCCGGTCGGGCGACGGATACCGCGGGCTGCGGCGCGGGAGTGGACACGGCGGCGGGTGCCGGCGGGGCGGCGGGCGCGGGCTTGAGGAACTTCTCGAGCTCCTGCGGGAACATGGCGTGAAGCACGGCCATCTCGTCGGTATCCGGGAATCCCTTCGCGCGGAGCTCCTCCTTGAGCTTGGGCATGCGCGGAGGGAGAAGATCGGCCTGGCGCTCCTCGGAACGCTTGTGGCCGGACTGCTTCTCGACGTGGTGGAGCAGGTCGGCGTAGACCGGGCCCGGGGTGCGGCCGTATTTGCCGAGCAGGACATCGGCGGTGGGCTGCGCGATGTTCTTCCAGCGGCCGAACTTCACGTTGAGCATAGCCTGGGTACCGACGATCTGCGAGGTGGGCGTGACGAGCGGGATCCAGCCGAGGCACTCGCGCACGTACGGGATCTCGGCGAGCACCTGCTCGAGCTGGCCGTCCATCTTCTGCTCCTTGAGCTGGTTGCGGAAATTCGAGAGCATGCCACCGGGGACCTGATACACGAGGGTCGCGGTGTCGGTCTTCTCGTTGGCGGGGCTGGTGAATTTGCCGAGCTCGGCGTAGACCTTCTCGAAGTGCTTGCCGAGGGCGACGAGCTTGGCGCGGTCGTACGCGGGGCAGCGATCGAGCCCCTCGAGCACGGCGAGCATGCGCAGGGTGTCGGGCTGGCCGGTGCCGTTGGCGAAGGGGGCGATGGAGGTGTCGATCCAGTCGACGCCGGCCTGCGTGGCGGCGT
Source organism: Verrucomicrobiota bacterium (assembly GCA_023446735.1). GTDB lineage: Bacteria > Verrucomicrobiota > Verrucomicrobiia > Opitutales > Opitutaceae > CAJCBL01. The sequence goes on along the minus strand of JAEXPQ010000136.1, from coordinate 27,350 downwards.
GGTAAGAGGCGGCGGCGAGGCCGGCGGTGTCGTGGCTGTGGAGGACGACGGGGAGCTTGGTGCGCTCCTTGATGCCGGCGACGAGCGCGCGCGCGATCTCGGGCTGGATGAGCCCGGCCATGTCCTTGATGCAGATCGAGTCGCAGCCGAGCGCGGCGATCTCCTCGGCGAGCTTGAGGAAATTGGCGACGGTGTGGACGGGGCTGAGGGTGTAGCAGATCGCGCCCTGGGCGTGTTTTCCGGCCTTCTTCACGGCCTTGATCGCGGTGCGCAGATTGCGGATGTCGTTGAGGGCGTCGAACACGCGGAAGATGTCGAGGCCGCGTGCGGCAGTGGCGGCGACGAAGGCCTCCACGACATCGTCGGGGAAGGACGTGTACTGGACGATGTTCTGGCCGCGCAGCAGCATCATGTGCGGGGTCTTCGGGGCGGCCTGCTTCAGCGTGCCGAGGCGTTCGAAGGGGTTCTCGCCGAGGAAGCGCAGGCACGAGTCGATGGTGGCGCCGCCCCAGGTCTCGAGCGCGCCGAAGCCGAGCGAATCGAGGTCGGCGCAGGCGGGCAGCATCTGCGCCGTGGTCATGCGCGTGGCGGCGAGGGACTGGTGGCCGTCGCGCAGGACGGTGTTGTTGAAGACGACCGGGGATTTGTTCATGGGAGGCGGGGTTCGGCGAATGGAGTTTGCGGGTCGGAAAAGCGTCTTGTTAGCGTGCAGCAACCATGACCGTCGAAGAGCGTTTGAGCAAATTCCTGAGCAAAGATCCGCAGGTCGATCCGACCGCGTATGTCGCGCGGGGCGCGATTCTGTTGGGCGATGTCCGCATCGGGCCGCGCGCCAGCGTGTGGCACAACTGTGTCCTGCGCGGCGACATCAACTCGATCGAGATCGGGGAGGGAAGCAATGTCCAAGATGGCACGATCGTGCACCTGGCGGACAACTACGGCGTGCAAGTGGGGAAGTACGTGACCATCGGTCACGCGGCGATGATCCATGCCTGCACGATCGGGGACGGTTGCCTGATCGGGATGCAGGCGACGATCTTGGACGGGGCCGAGATCGGCGAGGGCTCGATCGTGGGCGCAAACTCGTTGGTGACCGGCGGGACGAAGATCCCGCCGCATTCGCTGGTGATGGGGTCCCCGGCGAAGGTGGTGCGCGCGCTCAAACCCGAGGAGATGGGCAAGGGGCGGGCGTTCGCAGAGAAGTACGTGGTCGTGGCCGCCACCCACAAGGCGAAGTTCGGCAACGCCACCGGTTGACGGCGGCGTGGCGCGGCGGACCTCCCGGTCAGTCCGCGCCGGGCTGGCCGACCGAGTCGCGCAGGAGCGGCCGCAACGCGCGGGCAAGCTCCTCGATGCCGTACGGCTTGGGCACCATCGCGCGGAATCCGTGGCTGCGGTAGGTCGCCATGACCTCGTCCTCGGAGTAACCGCTGGACACGACAGCGCATACTTCGGGATCGATCTCGCGGAGGCGGCGGAGGGTCTGCAAGCCGCCCATGCCGCCGGGGATGGTGAGGTCGAGCACGACGAGGTCGTAACGACGCCCGTCGCGCAGCGCGCGGGTGTATTCTTCGGCCGCGGCGGCGCCGTCGGCCACGCTGTGCACCTCGAGCCCGAGGTGCTGGAGCATGTGGGTCGCGAGGCGTCGGATCTCCTGCTCGTCGTCCATGAGGAGCACCCGGCCGGAGAGGCTCGCTGTGTCGGGGGTCAGGGGGCGGGCGGCGAGCGCGGTCGGCGCTTCGTCGCTGGCGGGGAGCCGGAGCTGGAACGTCGTGCCGACGCCGACGGTGGATTCGACCGTGATGTGTCCGCCATGTTTGCGGACGATCGAATAGACGGTCGCGAGGCCGATGCCGCTGCCGGTCTTCTTCGTGGTGAAATACGGATCGAAGATCCGGGGGAGCACTTCGGGAGGGATGCCGGTGCCGTCGTCGGCGATCGTCATGCGCAGGTAGCGACCCGGGGCGAGGAGGCGGCTCTCGCCCGGCGCGACCTCCTCGTTGGCCAGATCGATGCGGATGTGGCCGCCGCCGGGCATGGCCTGAACGGCGTTGAGCACCAGATTCTGGACGACCTGGCTGATCTGCCCCTTGTCGACATGCGCGGGCCAGAGTTTCGTGGAGAACGAGAACTCGCAGTCGACGCCAGTGCCTCGCAGGACGAACTCGGCGACCTCCTGGACCAGGTCGGGCAGGGAGAGCGCGCTGCGAACGGGGGAGCCGCCTTTGGCGAAGGTGAGCAGTTGCTGGGTGAGGTCGCGGGCGCGCAGCGTGGCGCGACTGGCGGCGCGCACGTGGTCGCGCGATTCGTCGTCCAGGCCCGGGTCGAGCGACGCCATGGAGAGGTTGCCGATGATGACGGTGAGGAGGTTGTTGAAGTCGTGGGCGATGCCCCCGGCGAGCAGGCCCAGCGATTCGAGGCGGGTGGCGCGCTGCAACTCGGCCTCGAGGCGGGCCTCGCGTTGCATCTGTCCGCGGATCTGGTCGGTCTGGCGTTGCACGCGGCGGCGCAACACGCCGACCCAGAGAAGCGCCAAGCCTGCGCCGAGGCCGAGAGTGGCGACGATGCCGAGCAAGCGCCGCGGCGTGAACCACGAGGGACGTTGCAGCACGGTCACGTCCGCGGCATGGCGAGCGCGGATACGGTACCCGGCGGGCTGGCCTTGCTCGTCGTAGCTGGCATCGAGCAAGCCGACGACGGCGAGACGGCTCTGCGGCGGCAGGTCGACCGCGATGGGGCTGTCGGCGAACACCGAACAGATCCCGGCCGGAACGAGGAGGTTCAACCGGGTCTCGTCGCCAACGCGGGTGGTGTTGAGCAGTTCGCCCTCGGTGACGACCAAGCGACCGTCGTGGTCGGGGGCGTCGGCGCTGGTGCCGGAAAAGGGGACCGGTGCGGGCAGGGTGCCTTCGCCGGCGACCCGGTAGACCGCCTCGCGCAGCACCATGCGGTTGCCGCGGCGGTTGAGGAATCCCACGGCGTCGACGCGTTGGCCGGGGGCGACGGGGGCCGTCTCGCGGGTGAGGATCCGCAACGTGGCGTCGGCGTCCTGGATCTGGATCCAGCGGCCCTTGAGCTGGGCGAGAACGGTGCCGGAGAGGCGGACGCGGTGGTCCGAGATCTGGGGGGCACCGAAGCGGCCGAGCTCCGCCAGCGATTGGCTGGGCAGCGCGAAGAGATCGTGCGGCGGCATCTCCTCGATCTGGATGTCCTCGGGGGCGCGCAGCCAGAGGCGGACGGCGCGCAAGCGGCGTTGCCGGTCGGTGTCCGCTGTGCAGATACCGCGGGCACGGACGACCGCGCCGGCGAGGACGGGGAGTTCCTCGGAGGCGGGCAGCAGGGCGGAGAAGTCGCCGGCCGGAGTGGTGAGGACGAGCACGTGCCAGTCGTCCTCGCGCTGGATCTCGCGTACATAGCCGCGCAATTCCACCCACTGCGCCTCGCACGCGCCGGTGAGGGCGTGTTCGAGCGAGACCGAGTCGGCCGGCGGCAGCGGGAGGTCGCCGATTTTGCGCACGGATTCCGCGATCACCACCGGGGCGAAGGGGCCGAGCGCGGTGGTGCCGCGCACCACGATGTGGCGACCGGGTTCGACAAACCGGATCTGACCCTCGGTGCGTTGGATGCGGATGCCGCCGCTGGAGTCGTGGAGGAACAGGAAGGGCACATCCGGCCGCGACCAGGTGACGACGCCGGAGAGCTCCACCGGATAACGTCGGGCCGCCTCGTCGGTGCCGAGCTCGAGCACGCGGGAGACCACGCGAATCGTCGACAGGCCGGGCTCGGAGGTGGCCGGCGCGGGCGGGGCCTCGAGATGAAACGGACGGTAGAGCGCGGCGCGCAGCTTCCACTCTGTCCCCACGATGTCGGGATAGCCGATCGCCTCGACGGTGTCGCCGATGCGGAACGGTGTCGTCTGGGCGCCGCGGACCTCGATCTGTCCGGTGTCGTCGCGCAGGGTGAGCGATGTCCCGGGTTGTTGGCCGCGGACGGTGCCGACGATCCGCACCAGACCGTTGCGGGGGCGCTCGCGGAGGGCGTTGATGGTCGAGACCGGGCGGGCGAACGCCGGGTCGCGTTCGAGCCGGTGGAGGGGATGGACCTGGCCGGGGCTCTGGATCTTGATCTCGATGGCGGCGGGGTGGCCGGAGACCGAGCGCATGATCGTGAAGACGCCCTGCAGGCGCACCGTCTGCTGCGCGAAGTCGGGCTCGGGTTCCCCGGGGGGCAACAGGACCCAGCCGAAGAACGGACGACCGCCGGCGACGAGGAACAGATGGAGGTGGCGCGGGTCGGTGAGCACCTGCCGGTCGACGAAGGCCTCGAGCTCGACCAGCCGGTTGTCGAACTGGTCGGGTTGCTCGATCCAGCCCTCCGCGGGGAGCGGGAGCGGCGCGGGGGCGGCGGAGCCGAGCACCGCCACCCGGGACCCCGTGGCGGTGAGGTTGCGGCCGGTTCCGAGGAAGCCGGAAATGCGGATACGGCGGTTCTCGCGAATGTCGGGAGGTCCTTCGCCGAGCTCGAAATAGGTGCCGGTGCGGCTGTCCTGGAGAAAGAAATGGCCCCACACGGGGTCGTAGTAGGTGACGTCGCCCTCGAAGGCGTAATCGACGCCCTGGCGGCGGACGGCGAGGGGCAGATCCCAGTAGTCCTGGATCGAGGTCACGACCGCCGGGGGCGACTGCTCGCTGGTGGCGGGGTCGCCGCCGAGCGCGCAAGGAAGGGCGAGCCACGGGAGTGCCAGCAGCAGGGGCGTGAGACGATGAGGCCGGTGCGGACGTTTGGGCATCGCGAGGGCGCGAGGATGGATGGCCGAGGGGGCAGGCGTCAAACGACCAGGCTGGCGCGGGGAACGGTCCGGGCGTTTCTTACAAACCTTTCGGGTGAGCGGGCCGGGGCGCGAAGGGATTCGGGCAGTGGACTTCCAGCGCGGCTCGCCATGCCCCGGTCCTGGGACGCGCTTATGCCGGACGCCCCGGCATGAAAAAGCCCGGGGCGCACGAGGCGCACCGGGCTTTGAAGGTTTCAGATCGTGGTGACGATCAGAGACGGGAGGTGAGGAGCTCCTTCTGGTACACGAGCTCCTTCGGGAGCGAGGTGTAGAGCTTCACGAAGTGCTCTTCGTGACCGAGGACTTCCTTCTTCCACTCCTCGGTGCTGATCGCGAGGCAGGCCTCGAGCTTGGCGGCGTCGAAGTCCTTAAGGCCGGTGATGTCGATGTCCTTCGAGTACGGCACCCAGCCGATCGGGGACTCCTTGGCGGCGGCCTTGCCGTTGACGCGGTCGACGATCCACTTGAGGACGCGCATGTTGTCGCCGAAGCCCGGCCACATGAACTTGCCTTCCGCGCTCTTGCGGAACCAGTTCACGTGGAAGATCTGCGGGAGGTTGGAGGCGCGCTTGCTCATGCTGAGCCAGTGGGCGAAGTAGTCGCCCACGTTGTAGCCGGTGAAGGGCAGCATGGCCATCGGGTCGCGGCGGACCTGACCGATGGTGCCGGCGGCGGCGGCGGTCATCTCGGAGCCCATGGTGGCGCCGAGGTAGACACCGTGCGACCAGTTCCACGACTGGAACACCAGCGGCATGGTCGTCGGGCGACGGCCGCCGAAGATGATGGCGGAGATCGGAACGCCGGCCGGGTTCTCCCAGTCCTTGTCGATGCAGGGGCAGTTGCGGGCCGGGGCCGTAAAGCGGGAGTTGGCGTGCGAGGAGACGCGGCCGCAATCCGGGGTCCACTCCTTGCCCTGCCAGTCGATGAGCTTGGCCGGCGGGGTCTTGGTCATGCCTTCCCACCAGACATCGCCGTCCTCGGTGAGCGCGACGTTGGTGAAGATGGTGTCCTTGGCGCAGGTGTCCATCGCCGACGGGTTGGAGTCGTACGAGGTGCCCGGGGCGACGCCGAAGAAGCCGGCCTCGGGGTTAATGGCGTAGAGGCGGCCGTCGGCGCCGGGCTTGAGCCAGGCGATGTCGTCACCGATGGTGGTGACCTTCCAGCCCTTCAGCTGGGCCGGCGGGATGAGCATCGCGAAGTTGGTCTTGCCGCAGGCGGACGGGAAGGCGGCGGCGACGTAGTTGACCGCACCCTCGGGGCTCTCGACCTTGAGGATGAGCATGTGCTCGGCCATCCAGCCCTCGTCGCGGGCGATGTTGGAGGCGATGCGGAGAGCGAAGCACTTCTTGCCGAGCAGGGCGTTGCCACCGTAGCCGGAACCGAAGGACCAGATCATGCGCTCCTCGGGGAAGTGGGTGATGTACTTGGTCGGGTTGCAGGGCCAGGCGACGTCCTTCTCGCCGGCGGCGAGCGGCTTGCCGACGGTGTGGAGGCAGCGGACGAAATCCTTGTCACCGAGCGCGGTCCACACGGCGGTGCCGATGCGGGTCATGATGCGCATGTTGGTGACGACGTACGGGGAGTCGGAGAGCTCGACACCGATGTGGGCGAGCGGGGAGCCGACCGGACCCATCGAGAACGGAATGACGTACATCGTGCGGCCGGCCATGCAGCCCTTGTAGAGGGGAAGCATGGTTTCCTTCATCTGCTTCGGCGCCATCCAGTTGTTGGTCGGGCCGGCATCCTTCGGGTTGATGGAGCAGATGTAGGTGCGGTCCTCGACGCGGGCCACGTCGGTCGCGTCGGAACGGACGTAGATCGAGTTCGGGCGCTTGGCGGGGTTGAGGCGGATGGCGGTGCCGCCCTTCACCATCAGGTCGACCATGCGGTCGTATTCGGCCTGGGAGCCGTCGGACCATTCGATGGCGGACGGCTGGCAGAGTTCGGCGTTCTCACGGACAAAAGCGAGAACCTTGGCGTTCTTGGTGGGGGCCTTGGCCAGGGCCGCGGCGATCATGTTTTGGAGGTCGGAGGAGGGAGCGGTCATGGATGTGTGTGTTGAAGCAAACGGTCGATGTTAGCGACGCCGAGAAAAACTCACTGCGCAAGCATTGGTTAACCCTACGCACATTTTGGGATTTTGGTTTGCGCGGCACGGGGCGGGCCCGCAAGGTCCCGGGCCTGCGATCCTACCCGCGATGAAGGAGAAACTAACTCCGGAGAAACGAAGCCAAGGACTGGTCGAGCTGCTGCGCCGCTCGGACATCTTCCGGGACTACGCGCGGGCGTTTCGCGACACGACCGGCCTGCCTCTCGGCTTGCGTGCCCTCGACTCCCTGCATCTGGCGATGGGCGACAGCAAAGATCAAAACCCGTTCTGCGTGCTGCTCGGCCAGTCGAATCAGTCCTGCGCGGCGTGCCTGAGTATGCGCAAGAAAGTCGAGGAACAGGCCGGGCTTAAACCGAAGACGCTGAAGTGTTTCGCGGGGTTGTGCGAGACCGTGGTGCCGGTCCGGGTGGGGGAGAACACGATCGCGTATCTGCAGACTGGACAGGTGTTGTTGCAGCAACCGCAGGGAGGCGACTTCACCCGCACGGCGGGCGCCTTGCTCAAGTGGGGATCGGAGGTCGACGTGAAGCGGCTGGAGGAGGCGTACTTCCAGACCCGGGTGCTTTCGCGCAAACAATACGAGTCGATCGTGCGGTTGCTGGAGATCTTCGCGCAGCACCTGGCGACGCTCAGCAACCAGCTCATCGTGAAGGACCAGCTCGGCGAACCGCCGATGATCCAGCGGGCGAAGTCGTTCATCGAGGAGCACCAGGCCGAGGATCTGCGGCTCAACGAGGTGGCGAAGGCGGTGAACACGAGCGCCTATTACTTCTGCAAGATGTTCAAGCAGGCCACTGGCCTGACGTTCACCAACTATCTGGCGCGCGTGCGGGTCGAGAAGGTGAAGAACCTTCTGCTCAACCCGCACGTACGCGTGAGCGAAGCCGCGTTTCAGGTCGGATTCCAGTCGCTTTCCCAGTTCAATCGAGTCTTTCGCAGCATCACCGGCGAATCGCCCTCGGCCTATCGCGAGCGGGTGCTGGCCGACTCGCTGGCGGTGGCCGGTCGCTGACGGGTGGGCGACGAGCGCCCGCCGTGGCCGGGGGGCGGGACCTCACTTGCCGTCGACCGCGGCCAGAGTCGAATGGTGCGCGATGCTCCCGGCGGGCATGCGCCCACCGCGGGCGATGTCGGTCTGGCACATCGCACAGAAGGAGCGGATCTCGCATTGGGCGAGAAGGTTCAGCTCCGTCTGCATCACCTGGAGACAGGTGGCGAATTCTGCGGCCGACAGTTCTGGGCAGCGGTCGGCCGCGGCGCACATCACGGACGGCAGCACGCTCGCCGCGACGCGGAAATAGGCGAGGAGCGGGTTGAGGCCGCACAGGCAGCCGGCCCGGAGGCCGCGATTGGGAGCGGTGGCGTCGCCCGGGGTTTCCCGGCAACGTTGCGTCAGGGCGGCGCCAAGCTCGTCGAGCGTCCGGTCCATCAGGAGGACCAAGGTGTCGGGGTTGGCCAAGGGGCTGGTGACCGGTTCATGCCGCAATCTCCGTTCCCACGCCTGCTTGATCGGGGCGCGGCGCGCGAGGAGTTCGGCGACGAAGCTGCGGTGCATGGTCGGAGTTTGGCACAGGGTCCCGGGGTGGTCGCAGCGCGGCTTGGCCAACGCTCCGCATCTTTTGGTCGCACCCGAGGTTTCGCGGTGCTCCGGCGGCGCCTCGGAGCTTGCGCCGGGTCCCAAAACCTACACTTACGTTGCGTCGCCGACTCACTCCCGGCGTTCTGCCCACTACCACCACCACTCACTCATGCCGGTCCTCTGGATCACGGTCATCCTGAGCCTGTTGCTGGCGCTTGTGTTCCTCGCGCTTTTCGTGAAGGAACACCGGCGTTTCCACTTCGGTTCGCCCGAACGTGCGGCGTTGCTTCCCCTCGAGGACGACGCTTCGCCTTCGGTGCCTTCGAAGCCACAACCGCCCAAGCCGCCGTCTTCCAGTCGGTCCGCAACCCCGCCTCCGTCGCCCCGTCGCTCATGAGCGCAGCCTTGCCCGCCTCTCTCCACGGCCGTTCCGGCCCCAAGACCGTCATCGAATACGACGACCAGTCCGTGCGCTGGTTCATGATCGCCTCCATCGTGTGGGGCATCGTGGGCATGGCCGCGGGCGCGCTCGCCGCCTCGCAGCTGAACTTCTGGCAGATGAACGGGAAGTTCCTGGAGTGGATCAGCTTCGGCGCGATCCAGAGCGAAGGGCTGCAGTACATCAGCTTCGGCCGGCTACGCCCGCTGCACACCAACGCCGTCATCTTCGCGTTCGTGGGCAACATGATGTTCGCCGGTATCTACTATTCGACGCAGCGCCTCTGCAAATGCCGCACGGCGTCCGACTTCCTCTCGAAGCTGCATTTCTGGGGCTGGAACCTGATCATCGTCGCCGCCGCCATCACGCTCCCCGCCGGCCTCACGCGCGGCAAGGAATACGCCGAGCTCATCTGGCCGATCAACATCGCCGTGGCGCTGATCTGGGTCGTCTTCGCGATCAACTTCTTCTGGACGCTGGCCAAGCGCAACGAGCCCACGCTCTACGTCGCCCTCTGGTTCTACATCGCGACGATTCTCACGGTGGCGATGCTCTACATCGTCAACCACCTCTCGATCCCGACCTCGTTGCTGCACAGCTATCCGGTCTTCGGCGGTGTGCAGGATGCCCTGGTGCAATGGTGGTATGGACACAACGCCGTGGCGTTCTTCCTCACCACGCCGATCCTCGGCATCATGTACTACTTCATGCCGAAGGCCGCCGAGCGCCCCGTGTACTCGTATCGCCTCTCGGTGATCCATTTCTGGTCGCTCGTGTTCGTCTACATCTGGGCCGGCCCGCACCACCTGCTCAACACCGCGCTGCCCACCTGGCTCCAGTTCCTGGGCATGCTCTTCAGCCTCATGCTATGGGCGCCTTCTTGGGGCGGCATGCTCAACGGCCTGCTTACCCTGCGCGGCGCCTGGCACAAGCTGCGCACCGACCCGGTGCTGAAGTTCCTCGCCGCCGGCGTGACCTTCTACGGCATGGCCACCTTCGAGGGGCCGTTGCTCTCGATCCGGTCTGTCAACGCCGTCGGTCACTATTCGGACTGGATCATCGGCCACGTGCACGCGGGCGCTCTCGGCTGGAACGGCCTGATGGCCGCGGGCATGTTCTACTGGCTCGCCCCGCGCCTCTGGAACACGCGGCTCCACTCCACCAAGCTCGCCGACCTCCACTTCTGGTTGGCGATGGTCGGCATCCTTTTCTACGTGGGCGCCATGTGGACCTCGGGCATCACCCAGGGCCTCAACCTCCTCGCCACTACCGACGGCGGCACCACGCTGGCGTATCCGATCTTCACGGAAACATTGAAGGCCATCCGGCCGATGATGCTGGCGCGTCTCTTCGGCGGCTCGCTCTTCCTCCTCGGGTTCGTGCTGCTGGCGTACAACATCTTCAAGACCGCCCGCAGCGGCCAGCCGGTCAACGGCACCGTCGAGATCCATCCCGAGGAACATGCCGCCTGGTCGCCGATGGGCGCCCTCCGCACCTTCCTCAACGCGCCGGTCCTGGTCTGCGGTTTCGCGCTGCTGTTCGGCTTCCTCTGGCTCTTCGGCGGTGACCTCGCCCGCGTCGTGGCCGTGTTCGGCCTGGTGCTCACGATCATCGTCGGCTACGCCCATTTTGCCGCCCGCGGCTCCCGCTGGGCCGAGTGGTACGACCAGCTCCTGGCCAACGCCGTCCCGTTCTCCGTCCTGACCTTCGCGGCGGCGGCCATCGGCGGAGTCACCCAGATCCTGCCGACCGTGCTGGCCTACCGCCCGGAGAACGTCGAGGACCGCATTCAAATCCCCTACACGCCGCTCGAGCTCGCCGGCCGCGACATCTACATCCGCGAGGGTTGCTACAACTGCCACTCGCAGATGATCCGCACGCTCGTCCCGGACGTCCTGCGCTACGGCGAGTATTCCCGCCTCGGCGAGTCGCTCTACGACCATCCGTTCCAGTGGGGCTCGCGCCGCACCGGCCCAGACCTCGCCCGCGTGGGCGGCAAGTACAACAACGCGTGGCACTACGACCACACGATCGACCCGCGCAGCGTGAACGTGGACTCCAATATGCCCTCGTTCCCCTGGCTCGCCGAGCAGGAGACCGACGTCGCCGCGTTGCCCTCGAAGCTGCGGGTGCAGCGGCTCGTCGGCGTTCCGTATCCGGAGATGACCGAGGCCGAGATCAACGCCTCCTGCGAGCAGCAGGCCCGCGCCATCGCGGCTGACCTCAAGGCCTCCGGCAAGTACCTCGAACCGAACAAGGAGCTCGTGGCCCTCATCGCCTATCTCCAGAAGCTGGGCAAATCCCAGGTCGTCGGCGAGTCCGCGGCCACGGCGCGGAATTGAGCCGCGGCGCCGCTCCCCGCGAACCCTGCACCCTCCCGCAATCCGGACTCCGCAACGTATGTTCCGCCGTCTCGTCACCGACAACTGGCAGGCCTCGCTCGCGCTGGCGCTCTTCATCCTGAGCGCCCTAGGCGCGCTGCTGGCCTACCTCCACGCGTTCCGCCTCCCGCGCGACGAGGCCGCGAAACGCGCCGCGATGGCCCTCGACGACGAGGCGCCGCCCCCGGCCGCGCCGCCGTCGGGTTCCGCCTAGTCCCGCGCCACCACCTCCGATCTCCCTCCCTCGCTACCGGCATCCCATGAGCTCCGACCCCGCCACGCCCCGGCACCACGAAGACAAGCTGCGGCCTCACACCTACGACGGCATCCAGGAATACGACAAGCGCCTGCCGAACTGGTGGCTGCTCACCCTGTATGGCGCTATCGCCTTCGCCATCGCCTATTGGTTCGTCCACTACGAGTCCGCGCTCGTCCTGCCCGACGGCGACCGCGTGCATCGCGAGATCCAGCGCATCGAGGCCGTGAAGATCGCGGCCATGGTCGACAAGCTCAACGACCCCTACCTCTGGCAGGCGTCGCGCAACGCGGGCATCGTCGCGAACGGCGCCGCCACCTACAAGAACGTCTGCCAGGCCTGCCACGCGCCGAGCCTGCGGGGTAAGGTGGAGGATCCCAAATACATCGGGGCGAACCTCATGGACACCGCCTGGCTCCATGGTGGGCGGCCGACCGAGGTGTTCAACACCGTTAAGAACGGCTTCATGGCCCGCGGCATGCCGCCCCGCGGCGGCCAGCCGCTCAGCGACATGGCCGTGCTCGAGGTGGTCGCCTTCGTGCTCAGCCATCACCAGGACGGCGAGCCGATCACGGTCGAGCCGCCGCCGGCGCAGTGACCGGCCGCGGCGCGGCGATCCGGGCGGGCGCAAGGCCCGCCCTTTTCGTTCGCGGGTTGCCCGTTCCCCGCGTCTCGCCAACCTGAAGCCCACCGCTTCGCCCATGTCCGCCCCCCGTCCCAGCCTCGATTCCGTCACCACGATCAACGACGACGGCTCCCGCCACTTCCTCCATCCGGCCGACACCCGCGGCCGCTGGACCACCGCGCGTCGCGTGGCGGCGTGGCTGCTCATCGCGGTCTACCTTCTCCTTCCCTGGGTCAGGATCGGCGGGTATCCGGCGGTATTCCTGGACGTGGCGGAGCGGCGGTTCCACCTCTTCGGCTGGACCGTCGCCACCCAGGAGATGTGGTTGCTCTTCTTCCTGATCACCGGGATGGGCTTCACGCTCTTCTTCGTCACCGCGCTTCTGGGACGCGTCTGGTGCGGCTGGGCCTGCCCGCAGACGGTCTTCCTCGAGTTCGTGTTCCGGGCGATCGAGCGGGCGATCGAGGGCGACGCACCCGCCCGCCGCCGGCTCGATGCGGCGCCCTGGGATTCCGCCAAGACCGCGAAGCGCATCGTGAAACACGGACTCTTCGTGTTGTGCTCGCTGCTGATCGTGCACCTCCTGCTGGCGTACTTCGTCTCGCTGCCGCAGCTCTATGCGATGGTCACGAGCGCGCCCACCGAGCACTGGGGGCTGTTCCTCTTCATGATGGTGGCGACGGGGCTGCTCTATGGAAACTTCGCCTGGTTCCGGGAACAGCTTTGCATCGTGATCTGTCCCTACGGCCGTCTCCAGTCGGCCTTGGTCGACGATCATTCCCTCGTCGTCGGCTACGACGCGAAACGCGGCGAGCCGCGCCGCGGGAGCGAGGCGGCGAAGCTCTCCGCCGCAGGAGACTGTATCGATTGTGTGCGCTGCGTGCAGGTCTGTCCGACCGGCATCGACATCCGCCAAGGACTTCAGCTCGAGTGTCTCGCGTGCACCGCCTGCATCGACGCGTGCGACGATGTGATGACCCGCCTGAAGAAGCCGCGCGGCCTCATTCGCTACGACTCGCTGACGAACTTCGCCGGTGGCCGCACCCGCTGGATCCGGCCCCGCACCATCCTGTATGCCGTGCTGCTGGCGGTGGGCGCCGCCGTGCTCCTGACCGCGGTGGGACGGGTTAAACCCGCGGCGTTCGACGCGATGCGTATGCCCGGCGGCGCGTACTTCGTCGAGGCCGAGGCGGTCCGCAACCAATTGCTGGTCCGCCTCACGAACAAGACCAACGCCCCGCGACGCTTCACGCTCGCCGTGGTCGATGTCCCCGCCGGCCTGCTCGCGACCGGGGTGGGCGAGGCTTTTACGGTCGCTCCGATGGCGGAGGAGCTGCACACGGTGGTGCTGCGGGTGCCGCGCAAGGATTTCGGCGGCCGATTCCGGTTCCGCATCGTGGCCGAGGATTTGGACGGCGGCTATGCGCTCGAGAAGCGGCTCGATTTTCTCGGTCCCGACCCGAAGTTGCTCAACGAGGAGTACTGGCGTGAAAAATCCAATCGCTGAGCGGCCGTGGCTGCTGATCGTCGGGGGCCTCTCCCTGTTCGTGTCGGCGTGGATTGTGTTTCTGGTGATCGCGCACCGCCACCAGCCGGAGTCGGTGCCCGTGGTGACCCGACCGGCGGCCCGGCCCTGAACGGCTCCTCCGTTTCAAGACCGGGCGCCAGCGGCCGATGAAGGGATCGCGAAGACCGCCATGAACCCGATTCCACCCAGTGCGTCGAACCAGCCTCGGCCGTTTCTCGGGGTGAACTTCGCGGCGTGCCGCGTCTACGGGCGGCTCTACAAGAATCGCGACGGCTCGGCGTACGAGGGGCGTTGCCCGCGCTGCGGCAAATCCATCCGCGTGCCGGTCGGCGCGCACGGGACTTCGCAGCGGTTTTTCATCGTCGACTGCGGTACGTGAGCGGCGGCGGCGTGGGGACGATCGATCCCTGCGTAGTTGGCTGACGCTTGCGGTGGCGAAGTTCGGCAACACTTCGACCATTCGCCCCCGGCCGGAAGCCTTCGCGGCTTCCGCCACGCCGCGATGGTGCGCCTCTCGCGCTGTTCTGTCGGCCTCCATCGGTGCTCGCGATCCGAGGGGGCGCGGAGCCGGGAGGCGTGACCTCAGCCGTTGGTTACGACTGCCGGAGCGGCGCTCGTCGCCGGACCGTGTCCACTCGCCGGTGGCGCCGATGGGGTCGGCCGGCAAGCGGCGACCCGACAGCAGACGACGTTACCTCGGTCGGAGGAGGAGAGCCGGAACGCTGCCCCCGATTCTGCTTTCAGCGGCGCGCGAGCGAGGGGCTGAAACGTTGCGCCTGCGCGGAGGGTTCCTTCGCGTAGATGATGCCGAAGACGCGGCCCTGGTAGTTCTTCCGGGTGATGTACACCTCGTCCATGGTGCCGTTGTTGTCGCCCTTGGACCAGAATTTGTCGCCGCGTTTCTCGAGAATGCGATGCACGACCGGCATACCGTAGCGCGGGTGCTTGTACGTGACGATGTCGCCGATCTTCAGATCGTCGAAATTGGCGGCTTCCGTGAGCAGGATCGCCCGCTCGTCGAAAACCGGTTTCATGCTCCCCGTCGGCATGACGGTGAGAAGGTTGGAGCCCTTGACGAGGAAACGCGCGGCCGTGGCGATCTTCATCGCGCTGTTCCAGTCGAGCGCGGAAGTCGGGGCGATGCCCATGCCCTTGCCGGCGAGGCCGTCGCTGCTCGCCAGCGCCACCGTTTGTTGCACGGCGGTGATGTCGGTCTCGAGGGCGACGGTGCGGGCTTTGAGCTCGCCGATGGTGTTGTCGCGTTCCGCGACGGTAGCCCGGAGGGCGGCGATCTCGGCGCGGAGGGCGGCGATCTCGTTCTCCGTCTCGGCGCGAAGCGCGGCGGGCAGCATCACGCTGCCAAGCGCGCCAAGGACCAGAAGACTGAGGGAGCGGAATCGCATCTGCCCCTCTCTTCGTACGATCCTTTTACCGCTTCATTCTCCCGGCCTCAAATGAGGAGGAGGGGCGGGGGGCATGGGCTGCGGAGCGGGCGCGCCTGGGGTGTTCGCCCGACGCGGAACGAGCGTCGCACGCGGCGGGCGATTTCGCTCGTGGTTGACGCGTTCTTGACGCGTCCGGGATGGCCGCCGCCCCGGGAAATTGAACAGGCGCCGGACCGCGGGCCCGACGCCTGGTTTCGACTGCAAAAGGGGGTCAATCTTCCAGTGTCACGCCGTGCCGCTCCAGGGTGGCACCGATCGTGCGATCGTATTCGGAAAGTGCGATGTTGTAGTCGGCCACGGCGCGGTACTCGGCCTGCTCGGCGGCGGAAAGCAACTCCTGGAACTGGAGCACGGTCCATGTGTCGCTCTGGCCGACCTGCAGGCGCTTCTGCTCGGCCGTGAGGCTCTCGCGGGCGAGCTCGCGGGCGCGGCGCGTGGCCTCGACCCGGCGGGCGGTGGCGTCGATCTGGCCGGCGGCGTTGGCGACCTCGACGGCGATCTGCTGCTCGAGGCGGGCGAGATCGGTGCGTGCCTGCTCCAGGGTGAGTTTTGAGGCGAGGAGGCGGCCGCGCCCGTCGCGCATCGGCAGGGAGACGCTCACCACGGCGCCCGCGCTCCAGGCGGGGGTATCGCGCCGGCGGGCGGCCCGGTAGGCGTCGTCGAGCGAGCGGCCGGCGCCGTTGTATCCGTAACTACCGACCAGGTCGACCTGTGGTAGGGCGGCCGAGCGGGACTCGGCCAGGCCGGCCTCGGCGCGGCGGATGGTCTCGTGGGCCTGCCGGTAGTCGGGTCGGCGGGTGTAGGCGCGCTCGAGATCGGCGCCGCGGTCGAGCGTCGGCAACGGCGCGATCGCCGGCGGGGCGATGCGCAAGGGCTGGTCGGTGCGGGGCCGGGTGTCGGCGGAGAGCAGGGTGAGGAAGCCGTTCCGCGCGTCCGCCAGCCACCGCTCGGACTGGATCACGCCATCGTCGATACGTGCGACGCGGGCGGCGGCGATGGTGACATCGGCGGGCGAGATGCTGCCGACCTCCACGCGGCGCCGGTTCTCCGAGAGGAGCTCCTCGGCGAGTTGCCGGGAGCGCACGGAGTTCTGGTAGCTTTGCTGCGCGTAGTAGAGGTTGTTGTAGGCGGAGATGGTGCGCGTGATCGTGTCGGTCACGGCCTGCTGGTAGGCGGCGCGGGCGAGGCCGCGTTGGGCGCGGGCGAGGCGGACGCCGGCGAGGTTGGGGCCGAAACCGAACCCGCGTAACAGGGGCTGCGTGACGCGGAGGCCGCCGAAGGCGGAGTAGTTGTCGGTGAGAAGGATCTTGGAATCCCGGTAGTTGTCGGCCTCGCCCACGAACGAGTACTGGAGGCCGAAGGGGAGACGGCCGCCGAGGGAGACCGCCATCGTGTCTGACTTCTCGACGAAGAGGGGTGAAAAGGAGCCGTCGAGCGGCTTGTACGGCTCGGTGCGGTCGTCGGAGCGGGTGTAGTTGGCGCTCAAGACCGGGTCGAAGGCGCCGGCGGCCGAGAGCTGGCGCGCGCGCGCGATCTGCGGGTCGAGGCGGGCCGAGGCGATCGTGAAGTTGTGGGCGAGGGCCGCGGCGATCGCCTCCTGGAGGGTGAGCTCGGGCTCGGTGCGGTTCTCAACGGTTGGCGCGACCGGATCCGCCGCGACGGCGAACGACGAGAGCGAGAAACCGAGCAGGACACAGGCGAGGAGTATGCGCATGGCGTGGCCTGCCTTTCGCAAGGTGCGTGCCATGGCGCCATGCTTCTGTAAGAAGCTAAATAATAGATGCTAACGAATTCTGCGATCTCACAAGCACACCCCGTCGGCGCCGTTTCTGCGACTGCGGTTTCCCGGAAATGGGACGGCTCGCAAGGCGCGTCTCCAGCGCGCGGTGGCTTGGGGCCGCTGTGCGGTGGACGCCGGATCTGGAAACGGTCGTGGCGGCGCGCGCCGCCAACCATACCGGCGGCACTGGCGCCGGGGCTGCCGCCCGGTCCGGACACGGATCCGGCCTCTTGCTCCTAGTCTCCGGCCGGTTCGGTGGTGGAGTCGGCCTCCGGCGCGTTCCCGAGCCAGTGTTCGCCAGCCACGATGCGCTCGTCGCGCAATCGCCAGGCGTAGAGCGGCGGCGCCGGCACGCCGCGGCGGAAGGTCTTGAAGAGCGCCTTGTCGTCCCGCTTCTGGAGCATGCGCTCGGTCACGCCGGCGGCCTCGCAGCTGAGAACTTGGAAATGCCCCTTCAACTCGCGCGGTTCTCCGAGGATGCGGGCCCAATTTACGGAGGCGGGGGCGGCGTTGCCGGGGCGGTCGAGCACGAGAAAACTGTAGGGCAGGCTGCGCAGATCGATGCTCAGGCGCAGCGCGAACTCCGACCAGAAGGCGCTGGTGAACGCCTCGATCGGCGGCTTCGCGAAATGGTGGCACCAGTGGCGCTGGTTGTCCGGGGTGAGCAGCCCGCAGGCGCCGTTGTGCGTGCAGGGCGCGACCACGGTGAACTCGGAGCGCAGCGCCTCGCGCAACGCGACGAGCGCGCGGGCGACATCGCCGGCCCCGGGCTCGACCCAGAGGACGGCGGCAGCGCGGCGCACGAGGGCCAGCAGCGCCGCGCTCTCGGTGGGCGGCAGTTCGTTGAGCACGTGGCTGAGGACCAGCGTGAATGGCTGTGCGGGCGCGAGGTCGCCCCAGTCCGGGGCCTGCTCGACGGCGAGACCGGGAAACGTGGCCGTGGCGCGCTCGGCGGCGAAACGCCGCGCGAGGGCCGAGCGGTCGTGCACGACCAGCCGCGAGAAATGCCCCGGGCCGAAGGCCGCCAGGACCCGGCGCCCGGCGATGCCGCTGCCGCAGCCCCAGTCGAGCACTACGCTACCGGCGGGCGGTACCCAACGGCGGGCGCGGAGCTCGGCGAGGGCGGCATCCCATTTCCAGCCGATCCGCTCGGCGAAGGTCGCGTCGTACGCGGCGAGGAGCTCGGTCGATTCCCAGTAGTCGCCGCCCTCGGCGGGGGCGTCGAGGAAGCGGTTGCGGAGACGGTCGAGGAGGGCGAAGTCGGGGCGCACGGTGGAAGCCGGTGGGTGGAAGCCGGTGGGTGGAGGACGGTGGCGATCAGGTCGCGGGCGCCGTCGCCGTGGCGGCGAGGAGCGTTTCGAGGTGTTGGTGCCCGAGACCGAAGCGGGCCTTGAGCTCGGCGAACTCGGCGCGGGCGCGGGCGGCGGCGGCCTCGTCGGGCCGCGCGCGACGGACCGCGGCGAGCATGGTGTTCTTCGGGGTGTGGGTGGCGTCGATGAACTCGAAGACCTTCACCTGGTAACCGTGCGCCTCGAGCAGGAGCGCGCGCAACGAATCGGTCACCATGTCAGCGAGACGGGCGGCGAAGATGCCGTGGCGCGCGACGGCGGCGAGCTCGGCGGGCGGGCGCAGCTGCGGACGGATCTCCTTGTGGCAGCAGGGGGCGGCGACGATCAACGCGGCGCCGGCGCGGATGCCGCGGAAGAGGGCCTCGTCCGTGGCGGTATCGCAGGCGTGGAGCGCGATCAGGACATCGGCCGTGGGCACGGCGGCGTCGACGATGCGCCCGGAGACGAAATCCAGGCCCTCGCAGCCGGCCGCGAGGGCGGCGGCGTTGCAGAGTTCGACGAGCTCGGGGCGCGCCTCGATGCCGGTGACCGCGGCGCGACGTCCGAGCGAGCGGGTGAGGGCGTGCCAGGCGGCGAAGGTGAGGTAGCCCTTGCCCGAGCCCATGTCGTACACGCGCACGGAGTCGCGGGTGGCGAGGCCGGCCTGTTCGCACAACGGCAGCAGGAGTTCCACGTAGCGGTTGATCTGGCGGAACTTGTCCGTGGCATCGGCCAGGATACGGTGGTCCGCGCCGGCGAGTCCGAGCGTGCGCAGCCAAGGGGCGTCCGCCGGGGCGATCTCGCGGTGCTTGACCCGGTCGTGCGCGACGGGGGCGGTCGAGACGCCGGTCGCCGGCCGGCCGCGGGTGAGGCGTGCTTCGTCCTTCTTGTTGAACTCGAGCTGCCAGACGGCGCCGGTCGTGAAAAGGTGGGCGGAGCCCAAGGCGGAACCGACGAGTTCCTCGACGACGGCGACGAGCGCGGCGGTGTCGGTCGGTTTGTCGAGATCGCGTTGCCGTTCCTTGATGTGGAGTTGGAGGCGGGGGCCGCGACCGGTGACGACGCGTTCGCAGGTCACCTTGACGACGCGCTGGCCGGTGCGGGGCTTGCCCAGCACGAGGCGGGCGAAGGACCCATCGGCGAGGGCGGAACGGAGGAGCTGGAGGAATTCGGCGCGCGGCGTGGTGGCGGACATCGCGACGAGGTGAGCGCAAGGCGGCCGCGGAGGCAACGGGCGTCTGGGCGAGTTTTGCGGGCGTGGAACAACTGCGTACTTGTCATCGGCCGGCGAGCGCGGCAAACATGCGGGCGTTCCTTGGTCTGCGGGTATAGTACATCGGTAGTATGCGAGCTTCCCAAGCTTGAGAGGTGGGTTCGATTCCCACTACCCGCACCACTTTGCAAGTGGATGGAAATGAGGGGTTCAGGCTGGTTTTTGGCCCCGAGTGTCACGCTTTTGTCGCACTTTTTGCTCAACGCCACCGCGCTTGCGACCGAACGACTTAAGGGGATGGGGCGCGTCACAGATCCTCAATACAATGAAGTACGCCTCGGTCTATGATCCTAAACGAAGCATTTAGGAGGCTACCGAAGCGGCGGGCGCATCGGTAAGCGGGCGGGATTGCGGCAGAACTGGTTCAGGCGCAGGTGAGCGCGGGCGGCTGCGCACGGCCTCGTGGTGCTGCGTGGGCTCGATGAGATGAACCCCCTGAGTATGTTCAAGGTCCGTGCCTAAGCTTCAATGGGGCCGAGCACGACCTCGCCCACTTTCGACAAGAGCGACTCAAGCGCGCGCCCGAGGGCCGATCCGGCCCAGGCGGGGAACGCCTTTTCGGCGAGAACCAGGCGATGGCTTCGTCGGCGCTGATGCGCAACGGCGGAAGGCGGTCGCTGGGCTTGACGCACCGGTAGGTGCTGGCGCGGGCGTCCCAGCGGATCTCGGCGCCGTGGTGGTTGCGGAGGCAGTCGATGTCCCGTTTGATCATCCGCACGCTCACGCTGATCGCCTCGGCCAGCGTGCCGGTGGTGAGGCGTTGTTCCTCGCCGAGGAGCGCGTTGAGGCGGATCAGGCGGGTGAGCGAGGCGGGGTCGGTGGAGAAACGATACACTGAAACGGTCTCGTGTATGGCCGCCAAAGAAAAACTGCGCGCCGCCGGGGAGCGGAGCGCAGAGAACGGTACCGCCATGGCGGCGCGGCTGGGGCGGTGGGGCTTCGGCTACGGGGCGGTCACGGACAGGCGCAGGAAGCGGCGCGTGGTCTCGGTCGACGCGGCAAGGTCGCGCACGGTGAGCAGGACCGGATCGGCACTGGACTCGGTGACGAGCACGCCGTCGACGAGCACGAGCATCGGGGCGCCGGCGGTGCTGCGGGCGAGCGGGGTCCAGGTCGCGAGGTCGGAGGAGGCTTCGAGCGTGACGGTGATGTCGTCGTTGGCGGTCCAGAGCGGGAGCGTGGCCGAGAGGCGGGCGGGCGTGCCGCCCAGCGTGACCTGCCAGACGGGCGCGCCCGCGGCGAGCGGGGCGGTGCCGAAGGCGTACTCGACGAGGTTGCTCTGGCCGTCGGCATCCGGATCGGACGCCATCGCACCGAGCCCCGCAGCGAGCTGCGCACTGGTGAAGTGCACGGATTGCCACGATTGAAACGACGTCAGCGGCGTGGCGGCGACCGGTGCCGCTGCCGGCCCGGCGCCGAAGGCGTTGACCGCTTCGACCGTGAAGTAGAGCGGTGTGCCGGCGGCCAAGCCGGTGATGGTGGCGGAGGCCTGGGTGAGCCCACCGAGGCTACCAGTGTAGGTCCCGGCGGTTGCGCCCCAACGCAGTGTGTAGCTCGTGGCGCCGGCGACCGGTGTCCAGGAGATGGCGACCTGTTTGCGGCCGGCGGCGGTGCGCAGCCCGACGGGTTGGCCCGGCGCCGCGACGGTGGCGGCGGTCCCGCGCACGATCAGATCCTCGCCGGCGCTGCGCACCAGCGCGGCGGGGTGCCAGCGGGCGTCGTCACCGGTCCAGTAGAGGTAGAAACGCAGCTCGACGGGCTGGGTGACGTTCTGCAACGCCGCCTCGCCGGCGAGGGCGAGCGTGAGGTCGTTGTAGATCCAGTAGCCGGCCTCCACCCCGTAGTCGACGGGCGCGGCGACATCGTGCCACGCACCGGTCCCGACCCGGTAGCGCAGGACGGCCTGGAGACGGCGGATCGGCTCGTCGCGGCTGCCGAAGGAGTACTGGAATCCGGTGTCGACGCTGCTGATCGAAACGGATTGGCCGGCGGCCGGAGCGACGGTGCAACCGACATAGAGATCGCGGGCGACGACGTTGGCCAGGGAGCCGCCACCGGCGGCGCCGAAGTTGCCGCTATCGGTGGTCGGCTCGAAGGGGAACTTGCCGTCGTAGTGCGTGTTGGAGAATCCGTAGTTGTTTGTGTCGAGTCTTCCTCCCGCTCCGCGAACCAAGTCGCTGGCGCCGAGCGCGAGGAGATGCCGTCCGACGGGCAGCGACTGGGGCGGATTGCCGAGGTTGGTGCTGTAGACGAGCGCGCCTTGCCCCTCCCAGGCGGCAAGCACGGCAGTCTGGCCGGGAACGAGCGTCGTGCCGGCTCGCTCGGCGGAGTCGGGGCCGCGTCCGGCGGCGCCATACGCGTAGACGACAGCGTAGTAGGTCCGGCCGTTCTCCAGCCCCGCGAAGGTCCAGCTGGTGGCGATGCCCGCGTCGGTCCAGGTGTACGGTCCGCCGGATTTGGTCGCGAGGCCGACGCGGTAGCCGGAGGCTCCGGCCACCTCATGCCAGTTGGCGACCAATGCTCCGGTGGTCTCGAGGAGCCCGTCGAGGGCCGGTGCCGGAAGGATCGGCGTGGAGGGATTGACACCACCCGCGGCGACGAGATTCCAGAAGCCGGAGCCCCAGCCGTTGGTGGTGGCGACGCGGTAGTAGTAGGTGGTGCCGCCGACGGCACCGGTGTCGGTGAACGAGTTCGCGGCGCTGGTGAAGGTTTCCGTGACGTCCTGCCGGTCGAAATAGGGTTTGGTGCTGCGGAAAACGGTGTAGCCGGTGGCGCCGGCGACCGCCGGCCACGTCAGCGTGGCGCCGGTGGCTGAGTAAGTGATCGATGGCGACGCTGACGGAGGCTGGAGCGGGTCGTCGCGATCGGGCAGGTCGGTGTCGACGACGTAGAGGTAGATCGAACCCGGCGGAAGCGCGACGGTCGTTTCGCGGTCGAGGGTGGCGGTGGTCTGCTGGATCGTGACGTTCATCGCGGTGATGTTGGTCGCGCGCGGATCGCCGCTGAGGTGGTAGAGCGTGGCGGGGCCAGTGGGGGTGGCGGGCAGCACGAGGGTGACGGGCGTGGCGCCGTCGCCGAAGTCGACGCCGTCGTGGACGCCGCCGAGTTTTCGCGAGAGCAGGAACACGCAGAGGCGGGAGCCGTCGCGGAAAGCGTAGGACGAGATGAGCGGATGCTCGGTGTCGTCCCACCGGATCGTCGGGGATTCCACAACGGCGCTGCGGATCATGCGACCGGTGGCGAAGCGGTTGCGCAGGGTGAGCGCGAGCCAGCCGGCGTGGGGACGGTAGCCGTCGGCGATCTGCGTGTGCGAGGACCAGTAGTCGCCGACGCCCATGCCGAGGTAGGCTTGATCGGAGAAGCCTGCTTCGTAGGCGGCGAGCCAGGCGTCCAGAGCGGCGACGCCCATGGCGAGCGACTTGCCGTAGAGCTCGGAGTAGTCGTGCTGGGTGGGGGTGTCCTGGCCGGGCAGGGAGTAGCCGCTGGGCCCTCCCTCGTAGGCAAGGAGGTCCATGGTGTGCCCCGCGGCGGCGAGTTGCTCGCGCCAGCGACGGTAGTTGGTGAAGGCGGAGGCGGTGTCGGCGATGTGGCCGAGGAGGGTGGCTTGGATGCCGTGGTCGTCGTAGGTGGCGAGCGGGGTTTCGTCGACCTCCCACTTCGGTCCGACGTAGGTGGTGTGTCCGATGGCGTGTGCGTACGGAGCGCCGGCGGCGGCGTTCTCGCCGTAGTTCTGGTAGTTGCTGCCCAGCACGAAGCGCAGCTTCCCGGCGGTATCGAGGGTGTTGAAGTAGGGTGAGTGGCTGCGGACGTAGGAGGTGAGGTAGTGGGCCGCGAGTCCGAACTCCTGTGCGCCGCCGTGCACCCAGCCGGACCGTCCCCAGCCGAACCACTCGTCGGAGACGGCGCCGTTGTGCCAAGTCTCGTTGGCGAACTCGAGGTAGATGCGGGGAAACTCGTCGGTCCACGGCGTGGTGACGCCACGCTGGCGGTAGCGCAGGTAGGCCCAGGGCTTGGCGGCGACATCGGCGGGATTCGCAGGGTCGATCGTGGCGCCGAGGTACTCCACGAGGGCCAGCCACTCGTCCTCGCGCATGTTCGAGGAGAGATTGAGCCAGGGTTTCAGGCGCGAGGACGGGCTGGTTCCACTGCGGTAGGCGTACTGGAGGAAATACGGCACCGTCATGTTGGAGGCGCCTTCCGCGGACTGGTACCAGTTCATCGTCAGGCCGGCGTCGCGGTTGAGCCCGAGGCAGCTGGCCATGGTGGCTTTGTTGAGCAGCACGTACATCGAGCGCAGCATGCCCTTTTCGCCGGTGAGCGGCTGCGAGGCCATCAGCTCGTCGTACACGAGCGGGCTGGGCGGGGCCAAGGTCGCGGTGCGGTCGGCGGGGGTGTCGGCGCGGAAGAGCCGGATGTTGTCGATCCAGAGCTGGCCGGGGCCGGTGAAGCGGACGACCGGCCACATGTGCCAGCTGGTCGTCGGCCGGGGCGGCGCGGTGAACTCGAACGAGCAGAGGCGCCAGGTGGAGTCGACGGCGAAGGTCTGGGCGATGGCCGAGTAGGCTCCGCTGATGGTGAGGGTTACCTGGCCGGAGTTCGCCAGGCCGCTCTGGCGCAGCCACGCCTCGTAGCGGTAGGTCCGGCCAGGTTCGAGCTGGCTGTACCAGCCGGCCTCACCGTGGGCGATCGCCGGGAAGAAGATGGCCGGGCCGGAGATCTCGTCGGTGCCGGTTCCCGCCGTGGTCACCTGCAGGCAGGAGTCGCCCGGGAAGCGGAAATCGGCCGGGATGGTTCCGGGATGGGCGACGCGGCGGAGCGTGGTGTTCGCGGAACTGGTACGCCAGGTTTCGCCGATGGTGCCGCTACGGACCCGCGGGTGCGCCCACCTGGGGTCGGCGGAGAGGATGCGTTTCTCGAGGTGGACGTAGTCGTCCTTCACGAGCGCGGGAGCGCCGGGAGCGAGGTAGACGCGCTGGCGCTGCTGGGCGCGCGGCAGTTCGGCGCGGTAGACGCGGTAGCCGACGACACCCGCGGAGGCACTGGCCGTCCAGGAAAGGTGGACATAGCCGTCGCCCGCGGTGGCGGTGATGTTGGTCGGCGGCAGCGGGCGGGTGGTGCCGCCGGTCGGCGTCCACGCGGGGTTATTGAGGATGAAGTCGCGCGTGGCAGTGCCGTTGGCGGCGGTGGCGCGGAAACGCAGAAGGGTCGCGGGCGGCGTGCTGGTTGCCTGTCCGCCAAGCTCGCCGGTCGCGGAGTTGAAGGTGAGGCCGGCGGGCGGAGCGATCGGGTTGTTGGCGGCGTCGAGAAGCGCCCAGGTCACCGTGCCGCTGGCGCCGGCGACGCGCGGCTGAAAGCCGTACCAGTTACCCGAGGCCACGTTGCCGATCTCGTTGAGGCCGTTGCCGCCTGTGATGTAGATGTGGGGCGAGCTGAGCAGGCCGGCCTGCGGCGTGGCCGTGAGCTCGAGGGTGGCCGCGGGATCGCTCTCGTTGGTGCCGCCGTCGTCGGAGGAGTTCGAGCCGATGGCGGTGACGATGTAGTAGTAGGTCTTCCCGTTCTCGACCCAGCGGGCGTCGGTGTAGCTAAGGCTCGCGCGGGTGCCGTAGACGGAGCTGGGCATCGCATAGGCGGTGTCGACCCAGCCGCCGAGGGGGAGGTTGGCGGCGCCGGCCTCGGGGATGGTCGTGCTGCCGACGCGCGTATAGGCGGCGGCGGCGGTGAGATCGAGGTAGTTGTCCGAGCCCTGGGGCAGAGGGTGACCGGCGGCGTCGACGATGCGGTAGATGCGGACGCTGGCGCCGTTGTAGAGGCCGGTGGTGGTGAGATCCCAGCCAGTGATGCCGCCGCTCTCGTCGAACTCGAACCACGGATAGCCGTTTTCGGTTCCGGTACGGGAGACGCGGACACGCCGCCGCATCGAGAGGGGCTCGAAGCCGCTGTCGGGGATAAGGTTACCGGCGGAGAACTGCGTGCCGCCGGGGTCGCCGAATTCGTTGGCGCCGAGCGGCGGGTTGGCGGCGGCGGTCTGGGCGAGGCCGATCTCGACGCGGGCGGGGGTGCCGGGGGCGGCGAGGGCGCGCAGGGCGACCGCGAGCGTGAGGGCGAGGAGGGGAAGACGTGGCGAGTGCATGGCGACCGGGATTGGGCGTTCCGAAGTGGCGACGCTCGCGCGGCTCAATGGCGGAGCGCCGGAGGGGATGCAGCACGAGAAGCCTGCTCCGGGCGCTGGAGCGCGTTTTTCACAGGTCGCTAAACAGGAACGCCGCCCGGCGCGGGCGGCGTTGGTGAAAAAAGGATGAGGATCGGACCGATTCCGGTCAGGTCGAGCCGGCGTGCGGCGTGACCTGCTCGATCACGACGTCGAGTTTCTGCGACGGGTGGCAGTCGGCGCGCAGCGCGACGAAGCCGTCGCGATGGCGGTCCCAGATGGGCCAGAGCGCCTGGCGGTCGGTCTCGGGGATCGGGAGTTGTTCGAGGGCCGTGCGGGAGAAGAAACCGAAGCGGCCTTCGGAGATGTGTGGCGGCAGGGCGTCGATGGGCACGCGGCAGCGGAAGAGGAACATCAGCCAGTGGCCGGAGCCCTCGTAGGCCTTCTCGGCGATCATCGAAAAGAGGTGGAGGTCGCGCTCGGCGACGATCTTGAGCCCGATCTCTTCGCCGACTTCCCGCGCCGCGCATTCGAACGGCGACTCGCCGGTGTGCATCTCGAGTTTGCCGCCGATGGGGCTCCAACGTCCGGCGTTCGGCGCCTTGGTGCGCTCGATGAGCAGGAGTTCGCCGGCGCGGTTTTCAACGAAGACGAGGACGCTGATCTTGTAGGGAAGCATGGCGGCGGCGGATGAGTGCGCGGAGGGTTGGCGGAACCGGAGCGAGTGGGAAGCGCGAAGTTGGCGGCCGCGGCAGCGCCCAGAAAACGGTGTGAATGGAGGTGCGGCTGCGGCGCGGGGTGAACTTCGCGTTGCCATGGAGCGGGCGATCGGCCTTCGTCGGTACGTGATGGGTTTCGGTGGCGTCTGCCCCCCAGCGCGGCCGCCCGAAAACACAAAACATGAGAACACACAAAGGATGCGCGTGGCGGTCGTTGACCGCAGCGTGCTTGGGGATGTTGGCCGTCGCGGCTGCTGCGCAGACGTGGACGTTTGATGGTGGGTCCGAGGGCTGGCAGGGGCGGGACCTCTCAAGCTATACAGAGACTGGCGTCCCATCGGAGGTGCAATGGAACCCAGCCGGAGGCGCATCGGGCGGTTACATCTCGAAGTTCGATCCGTCGGATCGAACCTACTTTCTCGAGGCACCGATCACGGCTGGAAGCGATTACTCCTCATTCATCGGCGGTTCGCTCACGTTTTCGTTGCGCTCCGATTTCAACGATTGGGCGAACGACAATGTCGTGATTCTCCGAGGTGTTACCGGCGGCAACCTCACCACGATCGTTTCGACCGTCCCGCTGCCGGACCCGACCAGCACATGGCTCTCCTATTCGGTTGATCTGGAGGCGGACAACTTTCACCTCGGATCGCGGGGCGGCTCCGCCCCTTCGGCGACCCAGTTCGCCGAGATCATGGGCAGCCTTTCGACCTTCATGCTGCCCGCGGAGTTCGGCAACGGTGTGAAGGAGACCACCGGGATTGACAGTGTGAGTTTCACTGCGATTCCCGAGCCGTCGACCTACGCGGCGATCATCGGAGCACTGGCGTTGGGTGTGGTGACGCTTCGCCGCTACCGGCGGCGCTGAGGGCCGACCGCACGATCTATCCAACAACAAAGGCGACGCC
>JAEXPQ010000105.1 GCA_023446735.1 Verrucomicrobiota bacterium | reverse complement strand
GGCCCCTGGTCGATCATGATGTCGAGGCGGAAGTCCTCCATCGCGCTGTAGAGGTACTCCTCGACGGTCTTCGGGATGCGGTGGATCTCGTCGATGAAGAGCAGGTCGCCCTCCTCGAGGCTGGTGAGCAGGCCAGCGAGGTCGCCCGCCTTCTCGACGACCGGGCCCGAGGTGATGCGCACGGTGCGCCCCATCTCGGCTCCAAGGATCAACGACAGCGTGGTCTTGCCCAGGCCGGGCGGGCCGCTGAGCAGGATGTGGTTGAGCGGGTCGCCGCGGCGGCGCGCGGCCCCGACCATGACCTTGAGCCGCTCGATGGTCTTGGTCTGGCCGACGAAGTCGTCGAACTTGGCCGGGCGCAACGCGGCCTCGGCCGCGGTGGTCGGCGCGGTGAGCGCGGAGTTGAGGAAATTGACGCCTTTGTCGGGCATGGGGCTAGCCTGCATCGTTCACGCCTCGAGAGCGTGCAATAGTGGATCGTCGAAGCGAGCACTCTCTCGCAGGATCGGGCTCGTCTTCCCGATGCAGGCTGAAGCAAAACCGCCGCGGTGGTCTTGCCGCAGCGGTCTATCGTCCAAGCCATGCGCGGAAGCGTTGCTTGACTTCCTCGTGCGGGAGGACGCGTCCGGCCTCGGCGTCCTGAAGGCCCTTATCGATGGAGGCGAGCATCCGCATCCGCTCGAAGACATCCGACCACGTGGCGTCTTCGGGCAGTTGTTGGAGCGAGAGCATCGCTTGTTCCTTCACGGACATGGCGGGAATAAACGGCTCGCCAGGGCGACTGGCAAGCGGGGGTTCTGAACCGGGCGTCGGCCGGCGGTTGCAGAGTGCACCGGCGGAGGCGCGGTGCGTCTTCGCCGCATGTAACCTCCGGTGGGCTCGCGCGTTTGGAGGAGCATGCAGACTTCGACTTGTCGATCGCTCGGACTCCTCGGCTGCGCCCTCGGCCTGTGGGCGGTCGTCGTGGGAGGACCGGTGGTACGGGCACAGACGCCCGTTTACGACTTCGCCGCCGCGCAGGCCCAACTGGCCGACCACCTCGATCTCTACGGCCCCGGCGTGTGCGCGATCGCCGAGCTGCGCGGGGCGCCCCTGTTTTCGTTCCAGTCCGGACGGATCGGTGCCGACACCAAGGTCGGCATCGCCTCGTGCTCGAAATGGCTCTCGGGCGCGATCGTGCTCATCCTCGCCGAGCGCGGCTACTTCGACCTCGACGACCGCATCGGCCTCCATCTGCCGCAGTTCGACGCGGTGGAGAAGGGCGCGCCGACGATCCGCCAGTGCTTCGCGATGACGTCGGGTTTCTACCTGACCGATCCCGACTACGAACTCGACCGCACGCTCACGCTGGCCGCGTCGGTGGACCTGATCGCGGCGAACACCCCCATCGTCTTCTCTCCGGGCACGATGCTCGCCTACGAGGGCGACGGCATGCAGATCGTCGGCCGCATCTGCGAGGTGGTCACGGGCAAGTCGTGGACCATGCTCGCCAGCGAGCTGCTGTTCGGCCCGCTCGGGATGGCCTCGGCCAGCTACGATCTCTTCGATTCGAACCCCGCGATCGCTGGCGGCGTGCGCTGCACGGCCCACGACTACCTGAAGTTCCTGCGCATGCTGCTGCGCAACGGGATCGCGCCCGACGGCACCATCGTGATGAGCAGCCGGTCGGTGGAGGTCTTCTTCCGGAACCAGACCTGGGGTCTGCCCGAGTACGCGAGCCCGTGGCCGCCGAGTCCGTACAGCCCCTACGGGCACCGTGGCGACTATGGCCTGGGCTCGTGGATTCTCGCGCAGCCGAGCGAGGCGGCGCCGGTCGAGGAGGTGTGCAGCCCGGGCGCGTTCGGCAGTTTCCCGTGGGTGGATCGGAAGCGCGGGCTCTGCGGGATGATCTTCACGCTGACGCTCAACACCACGCCCGGCTTCTCCGCCACGCAGGGCAACAACCTGCACGTGCTCGCGCTCTTGCGTGCCGAGCTCGATGCCAAGGGATTGCCCGCGCCCGCGCCGGACGGCCCGATTACGCTCACGCCGGCGGCGAACGGCTACCTGCGGCTCGATTGGAGCGGTGGCGGATTGCTGGAGACGTCGACCGATCTGGTGCACTGGAGCGCGTGGCCGCTCGTCAGCTCGCCTTTCGCCGAAAATCCTGCGCAGCTCGGTTCGCCGCGCGGGTTCTACCGGCTGCGGCGGTAGGGGTGAGAAGGCAGGGAGGGATGGGCGGAGCGGCTATGAGATGTGGACGCGGAGCGTGGGGCTGCGGCTGGCGTTGTTTCGCGGGCGGAGCGCGCGACGCGCTTGGGGGCAAGCGCGTCCACCCGCAGGCGTGGCTACATCCGGAGGGAGTGAAACGCCTGCGGGTGGGCGGCGTTGTCCCAACGCCGTCTTGGGCGTGAGCGGAATAGGGGACGTGAGACCAGTGCTCGGGCGCGAGAGGACGCGTGCGCTCAGACGGTGAAGCGCAGGTAGATGCGGGCTGGCTGCGGCGCGCGGGGAGCAGGCGTGCTGCGGAGCGTGAGGCTACGAAGCGGAGATCTGATGCGGGCGGAGCGCGTGACTCGCTTGGGACAAGCGAGCCCACCCGCAGGCGAGGGTGCTCGTATCTGGTGGGGATGAAGCGCTTGCGGGTGGACGGCGTTGCCCCCAACGCCGTCTTGGGCGTGAGCAGGGCGGATGGGCGTGGCGTAACCGATGACTGGTGCCGCACGCTTGCGGTGGACCTTGGCGCGCGGTATCTCTCTGCGCATGGATGGCGGTGTGAAAGGCGAGCCGTGGTTTCCCGGGAGGCTTCATCATGAGATCCCGCCGTGGGTGATGACGGGGGCGTTCTTCCACATTCGCGTCCGGATCGCGCGCTCGGCGGTCGTACGGCTGACCGATGCGGCGATTGCCGTTCCGCTACTGCGCGCGGCCGCCGATTATCATCAGCGGCGACTCTGGTACTGCCACCTGCTCCTGCTCATGCCGGACCATCTGCACGCGCTGCTGGCGTTTCCGCGCCACGAAGGGATGTCGGAGATTGTGCGAAGGTTCAAACGCGGGGCGGCACGGTGTCAGCGGATCGAGTGGCAGGATGGCTACTTCGATCATCGCATTCGAACTCCGGCGGAGTTGGAGAGAACGGCGGACCATATCCGGAGGAATCCGACGGTGAAAGGGCTGTGCGCACAGCCGGAGGAGTGGCGTTGGGTGTGGGCGGCTGGGCAGGTGGTGTTGCCGTGGTGAGCGAGGACCGGCTGAGGCGAAACGCGTGCGGGTGGACGGCGTTGTCCCAACGCCGTCTTGGGCGTGAGCTGAACAGGGGACGTGAGAGCAGTGCTCGGGCGCGAGCGCTCGGACGGTGAAGCGCAGGTAGATGCGGGCTGGCTGCGACGCGCAGGGCGCAGGCACGCGGCGGAGCGTGGGGCTGGGGCTCACGTTTCAATCGCGGACGGAGCGCGCGACGCGCTTGGGGGCAAACGCGTCCACCCGCAGGCGTGTCGGCCACCGGTCACTGTCCACTGGCTACTGTCCACCGGCTCCCACCTTTCCCGTTGCCACTCCCGAGGGCGGCGCGTTGCTTCTCGCGCATGGCCAAAGCCTCCCAAGCCACCTGGGGCGGTCGCTTCTCCAGCGGTCCCGCCGACTTGATGCTCCGCTTCAGCGAGTCCGTGTCGTTCGACCAGCGCCTCGCGCCGTTCGACATCGCGGGCAGCAAGGCCCACTCGGCGATGCTGGCGCACGTCGGCATCCTCACGCCGGCCGAGCGCGACGCCATCCACAAGGGGCTCGACGTCATCCTCGCCGAGATCGAGGCGGGCAAGTTCGTGTGGGACACGAAGCTCGAGGACGTGCACATGAACATCGAGCAGGCGCTCAAGCAGCGCGTGCCGGCCGCCGCCAAGCTCCATACCGCCCGCAGCCGCAACGACCAGGTGGCGACGGACATGCGGCTCTATTTCAAACACGCCTGCCGCGAGATCGTCGTGCGCCTGCGCGCGCTCCAGCGTGTGCTCGTCGACCTCGGCCACCTCCACCAGGAGGTCTACATCCCCGGCTACACGCACCTCCAGCGCGCGCAGCCGGTCTCGATCGCGCACCACCTGCTCGCCTGGGTCGAGATGGTCGGCCGCGACGTGCGCCGCTTCGAGGAAGTGGCCGCGCACGCCAACGTCTGCCCGCTCGGCGCGGGCGCGATCGCCGGCACCACGCTGCCGATCGACCGCGAGTTCGTGGCGAAACAGCTCGGCTTCGTCGACGCCAAGGGCCGCCCGCAAGTCACGCCCAACAGCATGGATACCGTGGCCGACCGCGATCTCTTCCTCGAGTTCGCGTCCGCCGCCGCCATCGCCGGTGTGCATTTCTCGCGCATCGCCGAGGACCTCATCCTCTGGAGCTCGGCCGAGTTCCGCTTCATCGACCTGCCCGACGCCTTCTGCACCGGCTCCAGCCTGATGCCGCAGAAGAAGAACCCCGATGCCGCCGAGCTGCTCCGCGGCAAGAGCGGCCGCCTCGTGGGCAACCTCCAGACGTTGCTCGTCCTCGTGAAGGGCCTGCCGCTCACCTACAACCGAGACCTGCAGGAGGATAAACCGCCGCTCTTCGACAGCCACGACACGCTCGTGATCTGCGCCGAGGTGCTCGCCGGCACGCTCGCCGGCGCGAAGGTGCGCGCCGACGCCTGCGCCGCCGCGGTGGCCGACCCGCTCCTGCTCGCGACCGACCTCGCCGACTACCTCGTCGACCGCGGCGTGCCGTTCCGCGA
>JAEXPQ010000321.1 GCA_023446735.1 Verrucomicrobiota bacterium | reverse complement strand
CGCCAGACCGAGCCCCGTCCCCTTCCCCACCTCCTTAGTCGTGAAGAACGGCTCAAAGATCCGGGAGAGATTCTCCGGCGGGATGCCCCGCCCCGTATCGGTCACCGAGAGACAGACGAACTGCCCGGCGCGCGCCGAGGGGCGCCCGCGCACCTGGGCCTCGTCGAGCTCGGCGACCTCGAGCCCGATGGTGAGCCGGCCGCCGCGGGGCATGGCGTCGCGGGCGTTCACCGCCAAGTTCATCAGGACCTGCTCGAGCATGCCCGGATCGGCAAAGACCACCGGCAAGTCCGGCGCGAAACGGTTCTCCAGCGCGATGTCCTCGCCCAAGACCCGTCGCAACAATTTGGTCATGCCGACGACAAGGTCGCTGGCGTCGAGATTCTTCGCGGCCTTCACTTGCCGCCGGCTGAACGTGAGCAGCTGCCGGGTCAGATTGGTGGCGCGCTCGGCGGCGTTGGCGATCTCCTCGACGCCCGCGGCGACATCGGCCGTCATCGCGCCGCGCATCTTCAGCATCGAGATCTGCATCTGGATGATCGTGAGCAGATTGTTGAAATCGTGCGCCACCCCGCCGGCCAGCTGCCCCACCGCCTCCATTTTCTGGGACTGCCGGATCTGCTCCTCCAGCTGCAGCTTCTCGCTGATATCGCCCACGTAGCAGTGCACCACATTGTGGGAGACGATCGGGTAGAACGACCACGACAACGTCCGTCCGCCGTGCCGGGTCTCATGCCGCAACCGCGGGCGCTGGGTCTCCAGGCACTCGCCAATGATCGCCGCGTGGTCGCCGGGCAACATGCGCTCGACCGTCTCGCTGCCGATCGACTGGGCGAGCGAGACCGCGGCGCGGTTGGAGTAGCTGAGCCGACCGTCCGCATCGAATTCGAGAACCGGATTCGGATTGAGCTCCGGAAACGCCGCGAGCTTGCGAATCTGGTGGGCCGCGCGGTCCCGCTCGCTCTCGTCGACCACCATGCCCAACAGGTAATCGACGCCCTCGATCTGCACGCGCTCGAAAAACCCCGTCGACTGGCGCTGCTCGCCCGTGCGCGTCTTGAACGAGACTTCCACGAACCGCAGCGAATCGCTCCCGCGCAGCCGGCTGAGCAGTTGCACGCCCTGGTGCCGATCCACGAGGAAATCGATCTCGTTGACGCAGCGGCCGAGGACGGAATCCGCCGGGAAGCCGGAGAACGCCACAAACGCCGGATTGACGTCGATGATCGCCAGATCGCTCCAGCGCAGCAGCACCGTCGCCACCGGATTGCTCTGGAACAGCCGGTTGAACAGATCCTCCTGCGGCGCCAGGGCCACCTCGGCCACCTCCGCCT
Organism: Verrucomicrobiota bacterium; assembly: GCA_023446735.1. Classification (GTDB taxonomy): domain Bacteria; phylum Verrucomicrobiota; class Verrucomicrobiia; order Opitutales; family Opitutaceae; genus CAJCBL01. Next base: position 20,720 of record JAEXPQ010000321.1, on the reverse strand, counting down.
CCACCACGATCGGCCGCGACGGCGCGCCGGCGATCTGGGCATGGAGGAAAGCGCGCTCGGGCACTGTTCCTCCCGTGATGGAGACTCGCAGGGGCTGTGGGGCCGGCTCGCTCATGTGGGCAACGGATTTCACACGCCCGCCCTCCCCCGCGTCGATGGAAAAGCGCGAAATTCTGGGGAGCTCACCCCGCCCCGACCGTCACACGCCGTCGTCCAGCCCGTCGACACGATGCGCCCACTCCGGCTCGAGCATCGCGCGCAGCAGCCGTTGCAACTCGGGATCCATGAACTCGTAGTCGTCGGGGACGTCGAGTACGTCGATCGGCGGCAACTCCAACCCCGCGAAGCGCTCCGCGATCCATTGCTTGTGCTCCCGCTCCATCGCAAACACGACATCCGCCCAGCGCAGGTCCTTCTCGCCCACCCGCCGCAGCGCCTCGCTGCGCACGCCGGCGGAACGCACTTCCAACCGCGGGTCATCGCGAAAGATCCGTTCCGCGGTGGCACTGCGCTGTTTGTTCATCGCGCAGACGAAAAGGACGCGCAACCGCCGGTTCATGCGGACACCCGGCGCAGCAGCGCCAAGCCCACCGGCCAAGCGCCGAGACAGCTGGCGGCATTGATGTGGCCGGCGGCGCCGACCGACACGAACTCGCCGCCCCAGGCGGCCGCGCAGTGCGCGGCGAACTCGGGCGCCGCATACGGGTCGTCCGTGCTGCCGACGACAAGACAACGGAATGGCAGCCGCGCCTGCGGGGCGGGGCCGAAGGAGTTCAGCGTCGGCGGGAATCCCGCGCGCGCCGGATCGGGTGGAGCAACCAGCAGGGCAGCCGTGATGGAGGCTCGCGTGCGCGCCGCCCAATGCGCCACCAGCAAGCAGGCCACGCTGTGCGCCGCCAGCACGACCTGAGGTCCGGCGGCAGACACCGCGTTCTCCAACCCCACGCACCACTCGTCGAGCTCGGGCCGGTCCCAATCGCGCTGTTCCACCCGGCGGAAGCGTCGCGTTTGCAGGCGCTCCCACTCCGACTGCCAGTGCAGCGGGCCGGAGCCGCCGTAGCCGGGAAGAATCAATACCGGCGGTTCCGGCCTCATGCGAAACGGCTCAGATATGGATCGCCTGACCATGCGTCGCCGCAGCGGCCTCGGCGAGCGCCTCGCTCAGGGTCGGGTGCGCATGGATCGTGTGGTGGATCTCGTCGATCGTCGCCTCCACGTTCATCGCCAAGCCGAACTCGGTGATGAGCTCCGTCGCCTCGCCGCCGATCACGTGCGCACCGAGGATCTCGCCGGTCTTCGCGTCGCTGATGATCTTCACGAAGCCCTCGGAGTCGCCCGCCGCCACGGCGCGGCCGGAGGCGGTGAAGGGGAACTTGCCGACCTTGTACTCGAGCTTCTTCTCCTTCGCGGCCTTCTCGGTCAGGCCGATGCTCGCCACCTGCGGGTGGCAATAGGTGCAGCCGGGGAAGAGCTTCACGCGCTCGGGCTTGGCAGCGCCGAAGATGCCGTTGACGGCGTTGATCGCCTCAAACGTGGCCACATGGGCGAGCCACGGCGGCCCGATGATGTCGCCCGCGGCATAGATGCCGGGAACCGTCGTCTGGTAGTCGTCGCCGACTTTCAGGTACCCGCGGTCGAGCTCCGGCTTCACCCGCGGCCCGAGCAGGCCCTCGGTGTACGCGCCCACGCCCACCGCCTGCAGCAGTGCGTCGGCCTCGATCTCCTCGGTCTTGTCGCCCTTCACGAGCTTGAGCTTCACGCCCGTGTCCGTCACGCGGATGTCCTCGCACTTCGTGCCGGTATGGATCGCGATGCCCTGCTTGGTCAGGCTGCGCTCGAGCAGCTTCGCGACCTCCTCGTCCTCGACGGGCAGGATCTGCGGCAACATCTCGACGAGCGTCACCTTTGTGCCGAAGGAATTGTAGAAGTAGCTGAACTCGACACCGATCGCGCCGGCGCCGACGACCACCACCGACTTCGGCTGGTCCGTGCGGGCGAGCGCCTCGCGCGAGGTCATCACGCGCTTGCCGTCGACTTCGAGGCCGGGGATGCGCTTGGGCTTCGCGCCGGTGCAGATGAGGATCTTGGCGGCCTTGAGGATCGTGCCCTTCTTGGCGCCCTCGGTGATCTCGACCATGCCGGCGGCGGGCACGGAGGCCTTGCCGACGATGTAGTCGACCTTGTTCTTCTTGAAGAGGAACTCGATGCCCTTGGCCATCTGGTCGGACACGCCGCGGGAGCGCTGCACGACCTTGGCGAAATCAAAGCCTGCGCCCTGCACCGAGAGACCGTAGGCGTCGGCCTTCTGGAATGTCTTGTAGAGCTCGGCGCTCTTGAGCAGCGCCTTGGTCGGGATGCAGCCCCAGTTCAAACAGGTGCCGCCGGCCCGCTCCATTTCCACGCAGGCGACGCGCTTGCCCAGCTGGCCCGCGCGAATGGCGCCCGCATAGCCCGCGGGTCCGCCGCCGATGACGATGAGATCGTACGAGGTGTTTTCGGACATGGTGTAGATGCTCCGGTTGGAGGCGCCAAAGCTCCCCCGTTGCCGGCCCCGGTCAACCGGGAAAACCGGCCCCACCAACGAGATAATCGAGGGCCGCGCCCTCGCCGCGCCGCCCGCGGTTCGACTTATGGTGCGGCGTCCCCGGCGTCGCTGCCGCGCCGAGTCCGCAATCCGATCACAGCACCGGCAGCTCCGCGCGCAACGCCGCCTCGGCCTTGGCGAACCACTCCGCCACCGCGGCCTCAGTCCGAGCCTCGACCAAGATGCGGACCTTCGGCTCAGTGCCCGAATACCGGATCATCACGCGCCCGCTTTCCCCCAGCGCGGCCGCGGCGTCGCGCAGCAACTGCTGCACACCGGGCAAGGACTCCAGCGGCGGTTTGGCCGCGAGCTTCAGCGCTTTCTGCTTCTGCGGAAATTTCTTCAACGCCTGCCGCAGTTCCGAGAGCGGCTGGCCCGTGTCGCGCATCACGCGCAATACCGCCAGCGCCGCCAGCAGGCCGTCGCCGGCCGGGGAAACGCGCGGGAAAATGAAATGCCCCGACGACTCGCCGCCGAGCCCCGCGCCCTCGCGTTGGAGCGCCTCGCTCACGTAGCGGTCGCCCACGTCCGTGCGCACCACGCGGCCGCCCGCCGCGACCAGGGCCGCATCGACCCCGAGATTGCTCTGCACCGTCACCACCAACGTGCCGCCGGGCAGGTCGCCGCGCCGCAGTTTCCCGAGGGCGAGGAACGTCATCACCTCGTCGCCGTCGAGAGCGGAGCCCGTCTCGTCGCAGAACACCACGCGGTCGCCATCGCCGTCGTGCGCGATGCCCAGCCGCGCGCCGATAGCGCGGACCCGCGCCGCCAGCTGCTCCGGATGCTCGCTGCCGACGCCGGCGTTGATATTGCGGCCGTCGGGGGAATTGCCGAGCAGCTCCAGCTCGGCGCCGAGCGCGGCGAGCACCGCGCGCGTCGTCTCGCAGGTCGCGCCGTTGGCGGTATCCAGGACGATCTTCCAGCCCCGCAACGCGCCCGCCGGCAGCCGCGTGAGCGCCTGGGCGATGTACCGCGCCTTGCCGTCGTCCACTGCGGCGATCTTGCCGCGCGCCACCGCCGGTCCAGCAACATCGAGAAGGGATTCGATCGCAGCCTCCTCGGCATCGGGCAGTTTGAAGCCGGTGCCGGCGAAGAACTTCACGCCGTTGTCGTCGGCAGGATTGTGCGACGCCGTGATGACCACGCCCAGCTGCGCACCGAGCTCGCGCACCGCGAGCGACACCGCCGGCGTCGGCACGACGCCGAGCAGGCCCACGTCCCAGCCCGCCGCGGCAAAGCCCTCGGCCACCGCCGCCTCGAGCACGGTGCCGGAGGCACGCGTATCGCGTCCCACGAGCACTTGCCGCGGTCCCGCGCCGAGTTTCGCGGCGACATGCCGCCCGGCCGCGTTGGCCAGCTTGCGGACGAAGTCCGGATTCATCACCGCGTCGCCGAAGCGCCCGCGCACACCGTCGGTGCCGAAGTAGAGACGTTTCATGGGGAAGGAAGTGCCGGCGGACTTTTCGTAGATGACCGAGTCGCCGTCCGTGCCGGCTCGGACGAACCCGCACCGCTCATAAAAACGGTGGTTCCGCGTCGCCCACGTCGGCGTCTCGAGCCGCCAGACCGGAGCGGGAAACGTCGCCTCGATGTGTTCCAACGCTCGGCGGCCGACACCGCGCCGCTGGTGTCCGGGCGCGACGAAAATAGTGCCCAGCCTGTGGAAGCCCGCGCGATGGCGGAAGACGATGAAGCCGCCGATGGCGACACCATCTTCGCGGATCACCCGCGCCTCGGCCCCCGCCTCGATCCCCCAGCGGCGCAAGAAAGTGCCGTCGTCGTAGCCAGGAGGCCCACCCCGTTCGCCCCGGCCGTGATGCCGCGAGTCGTCGTCGAACGCGGTACGCATGACCGGTAGAAGCTCCCCGAGCGAACGTTCGTCGAGCACGGTGTATTCGATCATTGGTCTGCCCTCACGGTGGCGCCGAGGCCCCTCACCCTCTCCAGAACTGCCGCGTGCGCTCGACGTGGCGCTTCACGGAACCGTCGCGGAGAAGCTCTTGCACCTGGGCGACGCCGGCGGCGAGATCCTTGGCGCGGCCGGCCACCCACAGGCCGGCGCCGGCGTTGAGCGCCACGGTGTCCGCAATGGTCTGCGGGGCGCGGTTGTCCAGAAGCGCCTCGAAGAGCGCGAGATTCTCGGCCGGGCCGCCGCCCTGCAACTCGTCGAGCCGGCCGGCCGGCAAACCGGTCGCGGCCAGATCGACCGCCGTCAGCGGACCGCGGAGGCGCCCGGCCCCGGCGCAGAAGTTCTCCGTGCCGGTCGTCCACTCGTCGAGCCCGCGGTCGGTGCCGGGCACGCGGCCGTGGATCGTGAGCGCGGCGGTGAGGCCGAGGTCGTGCAACGCGCCGGCGAGCGGCTCGACCCACTCCCGCGCGTAGACGCCGAAGAGCTGGAAGGCGGGGCGGCCGGGATTAATGAGCGGTCCGAGGATGTTGAAGACGGAGCGGCGGCCCTTCGCGGCGAGCGCCTTGCGCACGGGTGCGATCTCCTTGAAGGCCGGGTGGAAGGCCGGGGCGAAGAAGAAACAGAAGTTCAGCTCGGCGAGCGAACGCTGGAGCCGGTCGAGCGGCGCCTCGAGCGGCACGCCGATGGCGGCGATGAGGTCGGCGCTGCCGCACTTCGAGGTGATTGAACGGTTGCCGTGTTTCATCACCTTCACGCCGGCCGCCGCGAGCACGAACGCGGTGGCGGTGGAGATGTTGAAGCTGCCCGCGTGGTCGCCTCCGGTGCCAACGACATCGATCGCCTCGCCGGCCCACTGCGCCACACCGGGATCACGCGCCAGTTGACGGAACTCGGCCGCGAACGCGGCGACCTCGGCCGGCTTCTCGCCCTTGGTGTTGAGCGCGAAAAGAAACGCCTCCTTCTGCTCGGCGGGAACCTCGGCGGCGACTAGGGCCGCCACTGCGCCGGCCACCTGGTCGGCCGTGAGATCACGACCGGCTTCAAGGTGGGTTTGCAGAGGAAGAAGCACACTCATCGCCGACCACGCTGCCCGCTCCGCGCCACGGGCGGAAAGGAAATTCTCCGGCATTGCAGAGGCGGGCGGGTGTGCCCGGGCGACGCCAGACGCAAAAAGGCCGGAACCCCGACGGGATTCCGGCCGAAAGAAAACGAGACGCGAAGGGGATCCGGCTCAATGCTTGCCACCGCAACCGCAGCCACCGTGACCATGGCCGTGTCCGTGACCGTGGTCATGGCCGTGACCGCCGCAGCAGCCTTCGCCGTCATGTTTGTGCCCGTGGTCGTGCCCGTGAGCATGACCGTGGTCATGATCGTGGTGGTGGTGATGACCGTGGTGGCCCCCCTCCGGATGAGCGTGTCCGTGGTCGAGCTCGTCTTGGCGCGCGGCGCGGACGTTGAGCACTTCGACGTCGAAGATGAGATCCTGGCCGGCGAGGGGGTGGTTGCCGTCGAGCGTGACCTCGTCGCCCTCGATGCCGACCACGGTGACGATGGCCGCATGGCGGTCGCCGTCGGTCTGGAACATGTCGCCGATGTTGAGCTTCTCGACGGGCAGGCGGTTGCGGGCGACCTTGCGGATGAGCTCGTTGTCGCGTTTGCCGTAGGCCTTCTCGGCGGCGACCATGATCACGCGCTTGGTGCCGGCGGGCAGGCCGGTGAGCGCCTCCTCCAGACCATCGATGATCTGGCCGGAACCCTCGAGGTACAGAATCGGTTCACCACCGATGGAGGCATCGAGCAGCTGGCCCTGATGATTGCGGAGCGTGTAGTGGAAGGAGACGACAGAACGGGACATGGTAGTTGGCTGGTTGGCGGGACGGCGCCGGATAAACGCTCCGGCTGGCCGCACGCTACGGTGGAGCGGCGAAAGTCAACTCGGCCGCGCGGCAGGGCAAGCCCGATGTCGGCGGGCCGACGGGGGCTATCGCCGCTCCGGAAATGCCGCTTTGCGATCGGCGCGAAAGGCCGCCTCCGAGCGCGCAGCGGACTCCACACCCGCCCCTTCCCTCCACCACGCGCCCGCCCTATTGCGCCGCCGGCGGGGCGCCGAGGCGCAACACCACGGCGGAGCGGTCGGCCTTGGCGACCTCCTGCAGGAACTTGCGCAGCGCCGCGTACTCGCCCACCGGCACGATGCACTCCTCGAGCCGCAAGACCCGACGCGCGACCACCGTGGCGCCCTTCGTCTCGTAGCTGCTCTCGTAGCGGCCGTAGGTACTCTGCAACTCCACCCGCGCGGGCAACTCCTCGACCGCGCAGCGCTCCGGCAAGGCCAGCACGACCTCGTCGCGCTGGAGAATCGGTTGCAGCTCGACCGGCAGTTTGCGCTCGGCCGCGGGAAACGTCGGCAACGCATCGCGACTGAGCACATCGAGCCGCACCACGGCCAGCCCGCCGGGCATCATCTGGGCGAACCGCGCCGCCGCGAAGCGGCAGCCGATGCGGCACTCCCCCGTGAGCGGATCGTCGGTGGTGGTGACTTCTTCGAGGATCGCGCCGCGCACGGTGGAGTTGATCCGCTCCGTCACCATGGTGCGCAGATCCTTCGCGGTCTTGACGCGGATCCGGGCGCGATAGATCGAACCGACCCGACCGGGCCCGCCGTAGGAACAGTCGCCGACCACCGTGCCGGCGGCGTCGAGCCGCAAGCTCACGCGGCGCTCCATCAGGTGGTGCGTCTCGGTCGGCAGCACGGGCAACGTCGTCAGGGCGGCGCTGCCCGGGGCGTTGACATGGACCTTCGCCCCTTGCAGCGGCCACGGGAGGTCACCGAGCAGCGTGTCAGGATCGGTCGCGTCGAAGAACAGGCACTGTCCCAGCCCGGGCACCTCGGTGGTCGCCGGCAGGGCGAGCGCCGGGTCGGCCCGGATCGCGACGATCGCGTGGTTGAACTGCTTGGGCGACGGCCAGCCTTCGTGGAGCCAGCGGCCCGCCTCGGTGTGCGCGTGGACAAGATACGACGCGACGCCGATCTCGCGCAGCATGGCCCGGAGGAGGTTGCCCTTGTCCTTGCAGTCGCCCCAGCCCTTGGCGTTCACCTCGGTGGCCTTGCGCGGGCGATAGCCGAAGCCCTTGTTCAGCCCCTGGGCCACACCCACGTAGCGCAGCCGTTGCACGTGACGGCTGAGCGCCCGCATCTTCGCCAGAGCATCGGGGCAATCCACCGTGAGCTCGCGCACCTTGGCGGCGAGCGCCGCATCGGTGTCGCATTGCGGATCCTGCAACGGGCGCACCCAGGCCGCGACCTCCGCCCACGAGTCGAAGCGCGGCCAAGCGGCCGCGCGGGCGTCGCCGGCGGGCAGAAGATCGATGAAGAGGCGCGCATCGTCCCGGGCGTTGGCGGGCTGGGCGGGCTCATCGGCCCGGTACGGCCGGTCGCAGAGCTCCCAACTCCACCGCTGCCCACTCCGGGTCGCCGCGACGGCCGCGGCCTGCGGGCCATCGAGCACGGCGCGCAAGGACCAGCCCGCCGGCAGAGCGATCGCGAAGGAACGCCGGACCACCGGAAACGAACCGCCCCACACGGCGATCTCCTGCGGGAAGAGCAGCCGCCCGGCCACGCGCGTCTCGAAGCCGAACACATCGCCATCGAGCACGAAATCCGCGTACGAGACGACGCGGGCCCGGTTGTCGCTGACGATCGTCCCCGCCCCTGCCGCCGCGATGTCCAGCCACTGGCGTTTGTCGGCGGGCGCAACCGGCTTTCCATCACGCAGCACCCAGGCAGCCGTGAGCTCCACCTTGTCCTCCTTGTCGAGGTAGGACGGCAGGATGCCGACGGCGCTCGCGCGGCCCGAACGGTTGATGATGCGTAACGCGCAACGGCGCTCGGTCACCTCGGCCCCGTCCGGTGCCACGGTCGCCACCGTCTCGTCCAACAACACGACCACCGGTGCCTCGGCAGCATGGGCCGGGGTCGGCACTGCCGCCGCCGCCCGCAGCCAACCCGGCACCGCGGCGGGCGCGGCGCGCAGCGGGAGCGCGGCGACCAGGGAAAGGATGAGAAACAGGCGGGAACCGAGGAGCGGGCGCATAGGAAAATCAGTTGGCGGGAGCGGCGGGAGCCGGCGTGCCGGGGGTGGGCCCGGGGGTCGGTGAGGCGGTGGCCGCCTTGATCATGACCGAATGTTGATCCGAGGAGTGGATGGCGTTCAGCAGGCCGCGCAACGCCCCGTAGCTTTCCAGGCGAAAACTGGTGTTCCCATCGGCGCCGAGGGTGAAATCGCGTCGGTACGAGAGCGCGTGCGCCTTCGGCTTGAAGCCGAGCCGGTAGGTCGCGCCGAGCACGCCCTTCACATCGCCCGCCGGTTTCGGGGCGCTGGCGTTGTCGAGCGCATAACCTTCCGGGAGGACGATCTCGACATCGTCGTGCTCCTCGCCGGCGAACGGCAACACGACAGGATAGATACGCTTCTCGGCGGTGTAGGCGACCGGCCGGCCGACACAGAACACCGACGGGGTGACGACGAGCCGCGCGCCCGCCTGCTCCGCGTAGCCGGGCACGCGCAAGCGGTACTTCAGGGCGACGGGGTGCACGTTGTCATGAAGGTTCGTCCACACGACCTCGGTCACCTCGGCGGTGGCGAGCCGCTTGTTCAGCTCGTCCTGCACGGCCTTCGCATCCTCCTCGGCGGACATGCTCCAATGCTCGCGCTTGGCCGCGGCAGCGTGGTGCCCCGTGAGGGTCACCTCGACAGTGCCCTCCAGATTTCCCTCGGCATCGAGGGCGAAACGCCCCTTGCGCACGACCTGGCTCCGGCTCGCGGCCGACTGCGGAATCACGCCGAACTCGATCTTGCGGTCGCTGCATTGCAGCGCCACTGCGCCCTCGTTCCACCACGCCATCATGTCCGCCGGCAGGAAGAACGAACCCGGGTCGAAGTAGCGCCACTGTTCGCCGACTTTCACCATCACGCTCTCGTGGTCGAGAAAGGCCCAACTGCGCCCGGAGTTCACCTTCACCAACTCGGTCCGGTCCGCATTGCGGGCGAGGCGGACCTCGAAACCCGCGGCGCGCGCCAAGGCCGCGAAGAGGCGACCAATCTCCCCGGGGCGGCCGATGCGGTCCTCGAAGGTCTTTCCGGCCGAACGGAAGGAGGCCTCCTTCACGAGCTTCTGGATCGCCTCCTGCTTGGCCGCGGAGGTGCGCCAGTTCACGTTCATGCACTCGTCGTCGTTGCGGCAGAACTCCGCGAGCCGGAGTAGCTTCTCGTCGTCGCCCGCAACGCCGGCGAGGAGCGCGGCCGCCTTGGCCTTGATCGCACCGTTCGGCTTGCTCGCCATCAGGAAGGCGTCGCCCCACTCGCGGCTCATGTAGTCCCAGAGATCCTTGTCGTTGAGACCTTCGTAACGCCGGGCGATGAGGATCCACGCGCGGTACTCGCGCTCAGCCGGCATGTCCGGCTCCTCCTCGAAGGCCGGCAGGTCGCGCATCGAAAGCACATACTCGCTGCCGATGTCCTGTTTCACCTCCGGGCAGTTGAACCACATCACCTGCCCTTTGTTCTGCAGCTGGCCGACGACGAATTTGTATTCGGCGACCGGAACGCGTTCCTGGCACAGGAACCAGATGCCCCACAAACCGCCGCTCTTGCGGGTGTTCCAGCGGTACTCCACCACATCGCCCGCGGCCAACCCCGGGAAAACGAAGCTGTAACGTTTCCGCTTCTCCCACGGCTTCCGGGTCACCTCCGTCTCGAAGATGTCGGACTTCTGCAGTTCGGTGCTCGCACCGCCGGGTTTCACGACGCGGGCCTCGATCCGCCCGACCATCTCGTCGGCATCGGTCTCGATCGAGAGCTTGCCCTGGTCCTCCACTCCCTTCGCCGTGTAGATCTTCGCGCGCACGAACCGCTCGAAATAGACCGTGCCTTCGCTGTCGTCCGACGCGAAATAGCCGGCCGCGTTCTTCTCCTCGATCTTGTGGATCGATCGCAGGATCTCGACATCGGTTCCCGGTCTCGTCGTGGAGTCGGTGGCCTGCAGGATCGCCGGATCGACCGGTTCCCACCGCGCGGCCAGAACGGTAGGCGCCGCGGCGACGGCGAGGACGAATGCGACCGTTCGGCACACAATTTTCAGGATACGTGGCGCCGCCGGGCGGCCGGCGTCGGACAAGACGACAGGGAAGCAACACATGGGATCGAGGGTTTGCGGGATGCGGCGGCGGAGCGGCGCGCCCCGGAGCACCCATCGCGTATCGCCGTGGGGCAACGACACCTGCCGACCGCGGAAGTCTGGAATCCCGGTGACACGCGAGACGAGAAAATTCCCGGCGCCACACCGCAAAAACCGCGGTTCGTCCCGCGAGCCCGGGCCGTCCGCGGCTCCGCGACGCAACGCCGGGCCATGCGGCGGGATCCGAACGGGACCGCGGCGGGTTCAGGGCTGCGCCGGAGGCGCGGCCGCGGCAGACTCCTTCGGTTTGAGCATCAGCGAGTGCGCATCCGCGGCGTGGAGCTGCTCGAAGAGACGTTTCACCAGCGGGTAGCTCTCGACGCGGAAGGTCGTGATGCCGTTGCCCCCGAGCGTGAAGTCACGCCGGTAGCTCAGCGTGCGGGTGCGCGGGACGAACTTGATCTGGTAGCTCGCGCCGAGCGCCTTGCCGCCGTCCCCCACCACCGGCGGCGCGCTGGGATTGTCGAGCGCGTAGCCTTCGGGCAGCACCACCTCGATCTCGTCGTGCTCCTGCCGGGCGAAGGGAAACGCCACCGGGAACTTCCGCTCCGGCTCGGTGAAGAGCACGTTCTCGCCCGCTTCGAAATATGACGGAGCGAAGACCAGCCGGCTGCCCGCCTGCTGCGCATACCCCGGAACGCGCACGCGATACTTCACGGTGAGCGGGAGTTCGCGGCTGCGCAGATTGGTGAAGGTGATTCCCGAAAGCTCGGCCCCGGGCAGGCGGCGGTGCGTGAGTTTCTCGAACTCCTTGGCGCAATCGGCCTCGGAGCGGCGCCAGTTTCGCGCTTTGAACTCAATCGCGTAGTGGCCGGTGAAAACCTCCTCGATCTCGCCCGCGAGCGTGCCATCCCCATCGAGCGCGAGCGTCGCCTTGCGCCGCACCTGCGTGGCGTCCGCCGGCGCCGCCGGCAACGTGATGAACTCGACCTCCTTGCGGTTCGCGCAGCGCAACGCCACGGCGCCGGCGTCCTCACCCTGGAGCAGACCGAACGGATTCCAGTACCCACCGGGATCGAAGTACCGGACCTAGTCCCCCACCTGCACGCCCACCGCGTCGCGGGTGAGGAACGGCCAGCCGACATTGGTGCGGATCCTCGTCAGAAACTCGCGGCTGGCGAAGCGCACCTGGTGGGTTTCGAAACCCGCCGCACGGGCCAGCGCCGCGAAGAGATGGTTGATGCCCTCCGGCGCGCCGATCCGGTCCTCGAGCACGCGGCGCACCGCGGCCGCCCGATCGCTCCGCCATAGCGACTGCTGTTCGCGCAGCTTCTCCCGCTTCGTCTTCTCGGTGCTCTCGTCGGACCAGCGGCGGTTCGCGATCTCCGCCTGGCAATACTCGTGGAGCCTGCGCAGGCGCTCCTCGTCGCCGCCTGCGCCGGCCGTGAGCTGCGTCGCCAATGCCTTCATCGCGCCGGTCGGCCGCGTCGCCACCTCGAATTCGCGGGCCCACTCCGTGCTGTACTCCGGCCACAGGTCCTTGCTGTCACGACTGGGCGGAGTCGGCAGGACGAACAACCAGGCGCTGTGCTCGAGCCGCGCCGGCATCAGCTCCTCGGGCTCGAACGCCGGGAGATCGCGGATCGCCAGCTCGATTCCGTCGCCCTCGCGTCGCTGCTCCACCTTCGGGCAATTGACCCACGAGAGGTACGACTGCGCGAGCGTGCCCTTGATCGCGATGCGGTATTCGCGCACCGGCAAGCGCTGCTGGATCGAATACACCCCGAAACCGCCGTAGCTCGAGCTCCGGCTGCACCAGCGGTACTCCACCACATCGCCCGGCGCCAGATCCGGGAACACGAACGAGACCCGCTTCTCGCGCCCTTTCTGCACCTCGCTCTCGACGATGTCCGCCTTCGTGAGCTCGCGCACGCTCCCGTCGGGCTTGACCACGCGCGCTTCGGTTTCGGACAGGCGGCCGGCCGAGTCGATGACGAGTTTGCCGCGCAGCTCCACTCCCTTGGCGGTGTAGATCTTGGCCCGCACCCGGCTCCGGCTCACGGTGTCGCCCCTCGAGGAAGGAGCCATCACGCGCCCATCATCCATCAACACGGCCCGACTCCCCGCTTCGGCTTCGATCACGTGCTCCGAATACAGGATCTCGGCATCCGCGTCCGGATCGCTCGCCGAGACGGTCGCCGCAAGGTCGGCCGGTGGCACCGGGTCCCAATTCGCCGCCAGAACGGAGGTCTGGAGGAACAGAGCCGCAAGTGCGACGACACGAGAGCGCCGGCCACGCGCGGCGAAGGACAATACGGGACGGAGGGGCATAGGAGTTGGCACTACCGAGGTTCTCGAAGTAGCCGAGCGCCGCCGCGAGATCGCGGCAGCCGGGGCACGCGACCAAACTCACGCGCGCCATCGCGGCTTTCGAGTGCAAACTCCCGCCCGGGCGTCGGAACGTCCGACTCCGCGCCGCGTCACAGCGCCGCCGCAAGCGCGGTGGCGAGTTCCGTGGCGGTGAGCGGCAGCGGATTGCCCTTCATGCTGCTGGCGGCCGCCGCCTTCTCGACGAGCGGCGCCACATCATCCGCCCGCACCCCCCAGGCGCGCAGCGACGGGATCGCGAGCCGGCGCACCAGAGCGTCGCACCACGGCGCGGCCGAATCGGCGGTCGCAGTCGCATCGGCCGTCAACCATCGGGCGACCAACTCCATCCGAGCAAGCGCGGGATGCTGCGGCGTGCGCGCGCGGAGCGCCCCGAGGTTGGTCCGCAGCACCGGGCCGAGCAGCGCCGCGCAGACCGCGCCGTGGGGCGCGCCGAACATCCCGCCAAGCGGCGCCGCGAAACCGTGGACGGCGCCGAGCCCGGCGTTCGCGAGCGCGATGCCGCTATGGAGCGCGCCGAGCGCCAGGTCGCTGCGCGCGGCCAGATCGTCGGGCTGCGCGACGGCGCGCGGCAAAGCGCGTGCGACCGGTCCGATGCTCGCGGCGCAGAGCGCATCGGTCATCGGATTGGCGCGACACGAGAGAAACGCCTCCACGAGCTGCGTGAGCGCATCCAGACCGGTCGCCGCGGTCACCGCCGCCGGCAGCCCGAGCGCGAGCGAGGGATCGACGAGCGCCACCCGCGGCAGCATCGCGGCGCTACGCAGGCTGACCTTCACCTTGGCCGCGGGCACGGCGAGCACGGCGTTGCGCGTCGCCTCGGCGCCGGTGCCGGCCGTCGTCGGCACCGCGATGAAGGGCAAGGATACCTGCACCAACGGCCGCCCCCGCCCAACCACCTCGAGATAGTCGAGCGCCTCGCCGGGGTTGGTCGCCAACGCCGCGATCGCCTTGCCGGCATCGATCGCGCTGCCGCCGCCGAGCGCCACCACCACGTTGCAACGCGCCGCTCGCGCCTGCGCGGCACCCGCCTCGACGAGCGCTACCGTCGGCTCGCCGGCCACCGGGAACACCACCACCGCTTCGACCGTACCGCGCAACGTGTCGAGCAGGGCGCGCTGCCGATCCGGTTGGGCCCCCGTGACAATCAGGACGCGCCGACCGAAGCCGGCGGCCAAAGCCGGCAACTCAGCCCGCACGCCGACGCCGAAGACGATGCGTTGCGCCGTGGCGAACTCGAAGCGCGGCACCGAGGGTGGCTCACCACTGGGCATCGGCGGGAAAGACATTGGCGAACTTAACGCTCGTGCGCGGTGCCGCCATCATCGGGGCCACCGTGTCGCGCCAGAGGGCGTAGTGCGCCGTCTCCTTGTGGCGCGCGGGAGCTGCGGCGTCGCGATAGACCTCGACGAGGACGAAGCGCGTGGGGTCATCCGACTGTTGGCAGACATCGAACCGCGCGATGCCCGACTCCTGCACGCTGGCCCGCGCGTTGGCGAGGGTGGCCTCGCGAAACGCGGCCACGCATTCCGGTTTCACCTGTACTTGGACATGAACGATCAGCATGGCGACACATTGACGCCCCTGCATCCCGCTGTCGATCCTCGCACCTGGCGGGGTTTGGGGGCTTAGTGTTCAGGGTTCAGAGTTCAGGGTTCAGAGTTCAGAGTTCGGGGTTCAGAGTTCGGGGGCGCCGACGGCACCTGGGGGGGGCCGCTCGGGCTTGATCGGTTTTCCGGGACGCCACGAGATCTCCTTGAGCTCACGCTAATTCGGCCGAGTAGTAGAGGTAAGGACCGTATGTCCGAACCGATTCCTCCCGCCCCCTCGTCGCTGCTCTCCGCCGCTGGCTCCGCCCTCGGCTGGCTGTCGCGTCGCAAACGTCCGGGTGAGACCTCGCCCACCATCGCGAGCCCGAATCCTTCCGGGGCTTCCGCCCCGGGCGCTCCCCCCGATCCAGCGGAAGCCTGTATTGAACATCTCCCGTTCCCCGCCGTGATCGCCGGTCCCGATGGCCGTTGGCGCGCGGCCAACAAGCGCGCCGACGATTTCTTCGCATCCCGCAACCTCTCCTCCGACGACATCACCACCGCCGAACTCGTGGACCGGCTGCGCCGCTGCTCCCACTCGCGCGAAGAGGACGACAGCTGCGATATTCCGATCGGCGATATGTGGATCGGCTGGCGTCTTTGTCCGATGGGCACCGGCAACGTGCTCGCCCTCCCGGCCGACATCACCCTGCAGAAGCACCAGGAGGCGATCATCACCCGCGAACGCGACACCGCCCTGCACGCGGCGCGCATGACCTCCGATTTCATCGCCACGCTCAGCCATGACATCCGCGTGCCGATGAACGGCGTGCTCGGCATGGCCAACCTGCTCCTCGAGGCCGGCCTCACGCCGCAGCAACAGGAACTCGGCCGAGCCGTCGTCGAAAGCGCCGAGAGCGTCATCACCCTCACCGACGAACTGCTCGATCTCGCCAAGATCGAAGCCGGGAAACTCGAGATCAATCCACAGCCGGTCGAACTCGCCCCGCTGCTCGATGAACTCCTGCGCGGCCACGCGGCCCGGGCCGCCGAGAAGGGCATCGATCTCTACTGCCAGGTCGACCCGATGCTGCCCGCCCAGATCGTGACCGACCCAGTGCGGCTCCGCCAGATCATCGGCAACCTCCTGAGCAACGCGCTCAAGTTCACCGACCGCGGCGAAGTCTATGTCCAGGCCGGTTTCGAGGCGTCGCCCGAACAGCCCAACGTCGGCGAGATGCGCTTCTTCGTCCGCGACACCGGCATCGGCATTCCCCAGGAAAAGCGCGACCACCTCTTCCAGGCGTTCAGCCAGGCCGATGCCAAGACCTACAGCCTCTACGGCGGCACCGGACTCGGGCTCGCGACCAGCCGTCGCCTTTCGGAACTGATGGGCGGGCGCATGTGGTTCGAGAGCGAAAGCGGCCGCGGCAGCACCTTCCATCTCGCGCTGCCGTACCAACCGGTCGACGGCTCCAAACCGCCGATCTGGACCCAACGCCACATCCAGGTGGAAGGACGCGACATCCTGATCGTCGAGGACAACCCGCGCGTGGGTTCCATGCTGCGCGACTGGATCGCGCGCTGGGGCGGCCGGCCAAAGCTTATCGAGAGCGCCGCCGACATCATCTCCTGGCTCGAATCGGGCGGTCGCTGCTCCGTGGCCCTGGTCGACTTGGACCTGCCGCATTCCAACGGGCTCGCCGCGCTCCGCACGCTCCTGCAGCAACGAACGCCCCCCCGGCCGATCGTGATGAGCGCCCGCCCGCCCGAGGCCAAACACGGCCTCGAGCACTGCGACATCCTTCTCAAGCCCATCAACGCGGACGCCCTGCTCGAATGCCTCCGCCGGCCGCCGCGCACGGCTGCGACCGCGGCCGCCCGATCGACCTTCACGGCCCCCGCACCACCGCCCGCACCAACCGCTCCCTCCGCTCCCGCCGCAACTGCGCCCAAAACGCCCGCCGTGGCCCGCGCCCGCGTCATCGTGGCCGACGACGATCTGGTGAACCAGAAGGTCATGCGCACTTACCTGGAACGCCTCGGTTGCGAGGTCCGCCTCGCGTCCAACGGGGTCGAGGCGCTCGCCCTCGTCGCCTCCGGCCCCTGCGACGTGCTCTTCCTCGACATCATGATGCCGCGGATGGACGGCATGCAGACCGTCCGGGAGATCCGCCGCCACGAGAACGACGAACACGCGGCCGGCCGCCTGGTCCGGCGCCTCCCGATCGTCGCCATCACCGCGAAAGTCATGCCCGGGGACCGGGAAGCCGGGCTGGCCGCGGGCTTCGACGACTACGCGACCAAGCCGATCAACGACACCCGCCTGCGCGAATCGCTCCAGAAGTTCATGCCCAGTTTCCAGCCGCCCGGGCCGTTGTCCGCCGGCACCACGGTGCTGGCCGCCCCGCAGACGCCGTTGATCGAGCGCACGCGCCTCGACGAACTCAGTTCCGGCGATCTCGACACCGCCCGCGAAATCGTGGCTTTGTTCTTCGAACGGATGGAGTCGCTCCTGCCCGACCTCGAACGCGCCCTCGCCGCCAACAACCTCGAGGAGGCCCGCCGCCACGCCCACACCGGCGCCGGTTCCTGCGCCACCTGCGGGATGATGCAGGCGCAGAACGTCATGCGGCGCATGGAGCGCTCGGTCGAGGCGGGCCAGCTCGACCACACGCGGGAGCTTCTGGTCGAAGCCCGCAAGGTGCTCGCCGCCACGCGCACCGCCGTCGGCGAGCTGTTGCTCGGCTGAACTTCCCCGCTACGCTGTATCCACCCTTTATTCGCCCCGCGCCATCCCGGCGCGGCGATCCGCCCGAAACCCGGCCGCCCCGACCGCTCCCCATCATGAAAAAAGTCCTCATCATCGACGACGACCAATTCATCCTGAAAGTCTATCAGAAGAAGTTCGAAACCGAAGGACTCGTCGTCGAGGTCGCGGCCGACGGCCCGTCCGCCCTGGCCGCGCTGCGCACGAGCATCCCCGCCCTGATGCTGCTCGATCTGATGCTGCCCGGGATGAACGGCGTCGAACTGCTCGGGCACATCCGGACCCTGCCCGGCTGCGCGGAGATCCCGGTCATCGTCTTCTCGCACAGCTTCGACGAGAAGCTCCTCGAGGCGGCGCGCGCCGCCGGCGCCATCCAGTGCCTCAACAAGAACAGCGTCAGTCCGAACCGCCTGCTGGAGATCGTCCGTGCGGCCCTCGCCGCCCCGTCGCCCACCCCGGCCCCGGCAGCACCGGTCTCCGCCGCCATCCCCGCGCCGGCGCACGGGTCCCGCGAGGAGACTCGGGCGGCACTCGCGCGGGACGCCGTCGCCATCGAAGCCCGCATGAACACCCAGTTGCAGGCGTTCGCCGGATCGCCGGTCGGGCCGCAACGGGTCGCCACGTTGGCTCCGCTCAAGGCGAGCTTCGAGAAACTCGCCCGCGAGGCCGATCTCGGCGCCTTGCCTCGCCTCCATCTTCTGACCCGCGCCATCGTGCTGATGTTGGAGGACCTCCAGGAGCACCCGGACGACATCACCGCGATCAGCTTCCGCACGCTCGCCCGCGCGGTCGAGGTCATCCCCACCCTCTTCCTGCCGCGCCCCGGCCAGGAGAACGAGGTGCCGACGCTCGCCGCCGTCGTGCATCCCCAGCGTGGAGTCGCACCGCTGCTCGCCGAGGCGCTCCGCCGCGCCGGCCAGCCGGCCGTCGCGTTCCACGACCCCGCCGCCGCGCTCGCCTTCATCGAGGACAATCCGGTCGAGCTGCTCGTCGTCGATCTCGACCTCGCCCAGACCACCGGGGGCGACTTCGTCCGGCGCAGCCAGTCCATTCCCGGCCGGGCCCATGTGCCCGCCGTGCTTCTGAGCAACCAGCCGCCGGCGAACACGACCGTCCCCAACTTCCTGCTCGCCCACCAGGTGCTGAACTTCCCGTTCACCGCGGACGAGGTCGTCGTCAGCGCCATCGTCCGTCTCGTCAAGCGGGCCTGAACCGCGTCGATCCGGACGGATGGAGCGGGTCGGGCGCGAACCGGCGGCGGCGCCGCCGGTGGCGCCGGATGGTCGCCGAGGACCAGCACGGGGCGACCTTGGGCCCGCGAGGATCACCGTACCGGTCATTCAAGCACGTCGACTTGTGCCCGACCACCGCGGGATGAATCCCGCGCCACGGGCAAATCGGAGAGTCGGCGCATCGTCGCAGCAGACGCCCGCGGTGCGGGCCGTGCCCCGTCGCGCCTGAGCCCGATCTTTCCGCGCGCCGGCCCGAAACAGCGGCGCCCGGCGGCCGTGGCCGTCGGGCGCGATGGTGAAGTGCGGTGGGGAGCGATCAGCCCGCGGCCGCCGGAGCGGCGGGGGCGGCCTCGCCCTTCGAGGCGGCCTGCGCCTGCTCGAGACTGTCGAAGAAGGTCCAATTCTTCGTATCCTCGAATCCTTTGCACTCCTTGGCCACGATCGCGTTGCCGACCAGGACGTACTGGATGGAGACCTCGGAACAGGCCTGCATGAACTGGAAGAGCAGCTTGATCACGGGCATGTCGAGCGCCTTGAGCTTGCTCACGTCGATGATCGCGCGGCCGACGCCGGTATCGACGGCCGTCGAGACCTTCGCTTTCATGTAGCCGATGACCTCGTTGATCGTGACCGGGGTCGTGTGCTCGGGCAGGCGCATGACGAGCACGCCATTCTCGAGCCCGTAGTAGCGCAGCGAAGTGTCGAGGTTCATCGCCTTGGCCATGCGGCTCTCGAGTTCCGAGAACTCGATCGGCTTGGTGATGATCGCCGAGAAGCCGACCTGCAGCGCCTGCTGCTGGGCCGCCGTCTCGGTCTTCACCACCAGCGCGAACACCGGGGTGAACTTCGTCTTGATGTTCGTCCGCAACATGCGGAAGAGCGTGAAGCCGCCATCCTCCGGGAGCGACAGGCTCGACATCACCAGGTCGGGGATCGTGCGCCCGCAGAAATCGATGGCCTCGCCCGTCGTGCTCACACCATGGACACGCCAGGGCGTGTGCCGCAGGCCCTCCTGGATCTGCTGCACGATCGCCGGCTTGTCCTCGACCACGAGGATGTCCGCCGGGTCGAAGATGGTCTTCGAGCGCTGGTTGGCCTCGCTGAGCGGCTTGATGTCGATGATGCGCATCACCTTTTCGACGAGGAGCTCCTCCTTGAAGGGCTTCACGATGTAGTCGCGCACGCCGATCTTCGCGATCTTGAGGACGTGCTCGCGGCCGCCCTCGGCGGTGAGCATCACCACCGGGATGCCTTTGAGCATCGGATCGGACTTGAGCTTGGTGAGCATCTCCACGCCGTCCATCACCGGCATGGTGATGTCGAGCAGCACCACGTCCGGCGCATCCTTCGCCGCGAGCGCCAGACCTTCGACGCCGTTGGCGGCCTCGAGGATGTCGCAGTCGAAGCTCTTGAACGCCTTCTTGACGATGATGCGGACGGTCTTGGAGTCGTCCACGGTTAGGATCTTGTAGCGCATGGCAAAGAAGGAGTCGGTATTAGTCGTTGTACTGGAGAAGCAGGTCGGCCGTCATCCTCCGGCCGTCGATTTCGAACTGGTAGACGTGCCGTAGCGCGTTGGTGGCCGGCTCGATCGTGAAGTTGCTGCCCCGGAGAATGGAGGGAATGGTGAGATTGCAGGGAAGGCCCATGTCGCAGAGCGCGTTCTTGAAGCCGCCCACCGTCATGTTGGTGAGTTCGCCGATCGCGTCGTTCACGACCTCGTCGCCCTCGGCGTCGATGTCCTCGGTGCTCAGACCCGTGAGCTTGCTGGTCACCAGCTTGGCGAACTCGCTCTCCAGATGGAGATAGATCAGACCGTTGACGTCGCCGATGAAGCCCACGGCGCCCACGACGAGCGGCGAGTTCTGGCTGAGCGGCGGCGGTTCGACGCCCGGGTGATCGTCCGAAACCCAGATGAGCTTCGAATTCAGCGCCAGCATGGTAATGAGCACGTCGGACATCGCCTTGTTTACGAGATCGCGAAGTACGGTATCGGAGATGGGTGCGGCGCTTGGCATGCGGGTTTGGCGGAGGGAGTCTGTCCGCCCGGAGCTATAATCGGCCGATTTGGCGCGGCTTTAGCGCGAATTGGCGATTCGCCGGCCCGGCGCGGAAACGACGCGCCCGCCCC
>JAEXPQ010000274.1 GCA_023446735.1 Verrucomicrobiota bacterium | reverse complement strand
GGGGCTGCGGGGTGGCCCGGGGGGGGGGGGGGGGACTGAGTGGACGCGGCGCGGTGCGGGGGCGGGGCGCCGGAGAATCATGAGCGCACCCAAGTCACTTCCGTTCTCGCTGCCGCCGCCCGAAGGCGGGGCGGTGGACCTGCTCGTGGTCGCGGCGGAGCATTCCGGCGACCAGCATGCGGCGCGGGCGGTGCGCGAACTCGCGACCTTGCGGCCGGGGACGCGTGTGTGCGCGATCGGCGGGCCGGCGCTGGCCGCGAGCGGGGCGCAGTTGTTGTTCGATCTCACGGTGCATTCGGCGCTCGGCTTTGCCGCCGTGATCAAGCTGCCGTTCTTCCGGCGGTTGATCGGCGACATCGTGGGCTGGGTGGGTACGTATCGGCCGCGCGCGGTGTGCTTCGTCGATTCCTCGGGGTTGAATCTGCGGATCGCCAAGGCGCTGTTTGCCCGCGGGCTCAGCGGGAAGGCCGGCGGCGCCACGAAGGCGTTGTATTTCATCAGCCCGCAGATCTGGGCGTCGCGCGCGAAGCGACGGTTCGCCATGGCGGCGCACCTCGACGGCCTCGCGACGATCTTCCCCTTCGAACCGCAGTGCTACGCCGACACGGGTTTGCCGGTGACGTTCGTCGGACATCCTTTCGTCGCGCCCGAGCACCGCAGTCCGGTCCGGTACGATCCGCAGGGGCCGATCCTGCTTCTGCCCGGGAGCCGCAAGGGGGCGGTGGCGCGGATCTTCCCGGCGTTGCTCGACGGCTATCTTTGGTACCGCAACGACGGCGGCGACCGCGGCGCGGTCGTGCTCTACCCCAGCGACAAGATCCTGCAGACGCTGCGCGCCGCGCAGCCGCCGGCCGAGGTCGAGTTGCGCTCCCTGGCCGACGACCGGGAGGCGGTGGGCGTGTCGGCGGTGCTTACTTCGAGTGGCACGATGTCGTTGCAGTGCGCGCTGGCGGGAATCCCGGGCGCGGTGGTGTATCGCACCGACCCGTTCACGTACCTGGTCGGGCGTTGGATCGTGAAGGTGCCGTACCTGGGCATCGCGAACCTGCTGCTCGGCGAGGCTATGTACCCGGAGTTCATCCAAGGGATGGCGACG
Organism: Verrucomicrobiota bacterium; assembly: GCA_023446735.1. Lineage (GTDB taxonomy): Bacteria > Verrucomicrobiota > Verrucomicrobiia > Opitutales > Opitutaceae > CAJCBL01. Next base: position 1,895 of record JAEXPQ010000274.1, on the reverse strand, counting down.
CCGGCGCGTCTCTCGGCGCAGCTGCATGCGGCCGTGGCGGATCCGGAGCGGGGCGTGCGCACCGCCCGCGACGCGGAGCGGTTGCGTGCGCTGCTGGCCCAGCCCGCGGCGGGCAGTGTGGGCGGCTGGCTCGCGCAGCACCTCGGCTGAGGCTTCCGGGGCGGACCGCGCGGAGGCGTGGATTCAGCCCGCGGGCGGCGGCACGACCGCGGCGCGCAGGGTGGGGCCCTCGACGAGCTTGGCCGGGATGGTCGTGAGGGACGGCTCGACCGGGACGCCGAACTCGTTGTGCAGGAGCTGGGCGATCACCAGCTCCGCGGCGCGGGCGCCGAGGTGCGACGCCTGCAGGTCGAGCGCGGCGCAGTTGCCCTCGGTGCGGTGCGAATTGAGACAGACGAACGAGTGGGTCTCGGGAATCTTCGCACCGCATTCCTTCATCCAGTCGGCCGCGACGGGCAGGTGGCCGAGGACGACGTCAGGGTCGTACTTCTTGAACCAGGTGGCGAACGCGGCCTGGTTCACCGTCTGCAGGCGCAGGGCGGGAATCGCGGTGATCTTCGGCAGGTATTTCTGGAGGGCGAGAAATGCGCCTTCCCAGCGGAAATGCAGGCGCTCGTCGTGGGTGATCTCCATGAACAGGCCGGGCCGCCGGAAGCCGCGTTCGTGCAGCTGCTGCAGGAGCGCGATCATCGAGCGGTAATGGTCCGAGCAGATGCAGTGCAGCGGCGGGTGGTCGATGAAGTAGTCGACGTACACGGCGGTGTACTGCTGCCAGCGCAGGCCGGAGAGGTCGGGGAAGCCCGAGGCGGGCAGGATGACCATCGCGTTGATGCCGCGGGTGTGGAGAATCGTGTCGAGCCGGTTGAGGCGCAGCCCGTGCGGGCTGATCTCGAAGCGCTCGATCTTGAAGCCGAGGGCGCTGGCGCGTTCGGAGGCGCCGGCGAGGACGCTGTCGTTGTAGCGCACCGCGTGGGGCGGGCGCGGCGAGCCGTCGAGGATCTCGATGGCCGCGAGCACGCCGCGGAACTGCTGGCTGCGCGAGCGGCGCAGCAGGGACATGACGGTTCCGGTGAGCGGGTTGCTCTCGTAGCCCGCGGCCTTGGCGGCGGCGCGCACCCGCTCGGCCGTCTGCGGATTCACGCGGGGCGATCCGCGCAACGCGTCCGAGATCGTGGTGCGGGAGAGTCCGAGGGTGCGGGCCAGGGTGCGCAGGGTCGGGGCGGGCATCGGGGCGAAGGATCCGATTCCGACGTTGGAGTTCAACGGCAAAGTCCGCGGCGCTTTCGAACTGTCCCCCCCGACCGGCGGTGGCACCGGTCGGGCGGGCGACCAACGTTGGACGCCTCACGTCAGCCCCGCCCCTTTCGACCATGATCCGCAAATCATTCGTGATGTCCGTGAACGCCGGCTGCGAAGCCGAATATGAACGTCGCCACCGGCCGATCTGGGCCGAGCTCGAGCAGGTGCTCAAGGAGAACGGCGTGCACAATTACTCGATCTTTCTCCATCCGGAGACCCGCCAACTCTTCGGTTATGCCGAGATCGAGGATGAGCGGCGCTGGGCCGCGATCGCAGCCACGCCGGTGTGCCAGCGCTGGTGGAAGCACATGGGCGACGTGATGCCGAGCAATCCGGACCACAGTCCCGTCTCCCGCGATCTGCGCGAGGTGTTCCACATCGACTAGCCGGGGCCTTTCCCCGGTCGGTTCGTCCCCTCGGCCGAGCTCCCTCGGCCGTTCCTTCTTTTCCTCAAACCCCCTTCACGATGTCCCACGTCTCCCGCCGCGCTTTCGTTCGCAACGCCGCTCTCGCGGCCCTCGCCGTCCAGTTGCCCGGAAAACTCCTGTCGGCCGAAGGCGGTGCGGCCCCGGTCGGCGGCGGGCGCGGGGCCGAGG
>JAEXPQ010000232.1 GCA_023446735.1 Verrucomicrobiota bacterium | reverse complement strand
CGTTCGGTGGCGATGCCGAACTCGTCGAGCAGGCGGGCGGCGGCCTCCATGACGGGCCAATCGGAAGTGCTGCCCATGACAATGCCGACGAGCGGCTTGCCGGTGGCGGTGGGAGTGAAGGGAGCGGAGGTTTTTTCAGACACGGCGGGCCAAGGAGTACGCGAGCCGGCGTTGGCTTCAACTGGAAGTTTGCAGGGTGACTGCAGCCGGCGTCGCCGATCCCGGTCCGGGGTAGCTGGATGGCGCAGCCATTCAGCTTGGAGCGCGGAAGGCTGAACCGCTGCGCGGTCCAGCTACGCGGAGGCCGCTCAGGGCTTCACCACCAGCGGCTGGCCGGCTTTGAGCGTGACCTCGCGCACCTCGTTCGGTGAGAGGCGGACGCGATGCACGCCATCGCGGTCGGCGGTGAGCGTGGCGGCGACGAGTTTCCCGGCGCGCCATTCAAGGTCGATCGTCACGGCGCCACGGGCACGGATGCCAGTCACGCGGCCCTCGGGCCAGACGGGCGGAAGTGCGGGAAGGAGGTGAATCTCGCCGCGCTGGCTCTGGACGAGCATCTCGAGGATGCCGGCGGTGGCGCCGAAGTTGCCGTCGATCTGGAACGGCGGGTGGGCGTCGAAGAGATTCGTGTACGTGCGGTCGGGGCTGAGGAGCAGCTTGAGCAGGTCGTAGGCGCGGGCACCGTCGTGGAGGCGGGCCCAGAAGTTGATCTTCCAGCCGAGGCTCCAGCCGGTGGCGATGTCGCCGCGCAGCTCGAGCGTCTTGCGCGCGGCGGCGGCGAGCTCGGGCGTGGCGAGCGGCGAGATTTCGTCGCTCGGGTGCAACGCGAAGAGATGCGAGATGTGGCGGTGGTGTTGTTCGGGCGCCTCGAGGTCCCAGTCCTCCATCCATTCCTGCAACTGGCCGGCCTTGCCGATCTGGAGCGGCGGCAGGCGGTCGCGGGTCTGCGCGACCTGGGCGCGCCACTCGGCATCGACGCCCAGCGCCTCCGAAGCGCGGATGCAGCGGTCGAAGAGCGCGCGGAGGATGGAGTTGTCCATGGTCGGTCCGGCGCAGAGGGCGACGCCGGCCGGGTGCGAGTTCTCGGGCGAGAGCGACGGGGTCGTGACGAGCCAGCGGTGCTTCGGCTCCTCGACGAGGCTATCGAGGAAGAACTGCGCGGCGCCCTTCAGCGTCGGGTAGATCCGCTCGAGCGTGGCGCGGTCGCCGGTGAACTCGTAGCGGTCCCAGAGGTGGAGGCAGAGCCAGGCGCCGCCCATCGGCCAGAGGCCCCAGCGCGGGCCGTCGATCGGCGCGGTGGCGCGCCAGAGATCGGTGTTGTGATGTGCAACCCAGCCACAGGCACCGTAGGTGTCCTGCGCGGTGCGGGCGCCGCTGACGGCGAGATCCTCGACCATCCGCACGAGCGGCTCGGCACATTCGCCGAGATTGGCCGGCTCGGCGGGCCAGTAGTTCATCTCGGTGTTGATGTTGATCGTGTATTTGCTGCCCCAGGGCGGGTTGACCTTGTCGTTCCAGAGCCCTTGGAGCGTCGCCGCCTGGCCGCCGGGGCGCGAAGTCGACAGCAGCAGGTAGCGGCCGAACTGCACGTAGAGCGCGGCGAACGCCGGATCCTCGCCGCGGGCGAAGCGCGCGATGCGCTCGTCGGTCGGGCGGCTCTCGGCCTGCGCGTCGGCTTGCGGGCCGAGCGCGATGGCGAGGCGGTGGAAGCGTGGCTGGTAGTCGGCGAGGTGGTCGCGGCGCAGGGCGGCGTAGCCCTTGGCGGCGGCGCGGTCGAGCGCGGCGGCGACGAGCTTCTTCGGCTCGCCGGTGAGGTCCTGCCACGTGCGGTAGTTGGTGGCGGCGCCGAAGATCAAGGTGAGCGCATCGGCGCGGCGCACGTTGACGCAATCCTCGCCCGGCTGGACGCGCCCGCCCTCGGCGAGGATGCGCGCGGCGGCCTCGAATTGGAGCGCGCCCTTGATGTCGCCGAAGTCGCGGTTGCGCCCGCGCATGCCGAGTTCGTTGGTCTGGCTCCATTTCTCGACGCCCTGCCGCCACGTCTGGATGCCGGGCTGTTGCGAGGCGAGCGAGAGGACGACGTCGAGCGCGCCGGGCTTGTCGGCGGTGAGGCGGACGACGATCACGTCGGCGGCGGCGCTGGCGAAGACCTCGCGCGTGAAGTGCACGCCGTCGACCGTGTACGAAACGCGCGCGGTGGCGGTGTCGAGGTCGAGTTCGCGGCGGTAGTCGGTGGCGCGCTCGTGGCCGGGAAAGTCGAGGAAGAGGTCGCCGAGCGGCTGGTACGCGCTCTGCGAGAGCGGGCGGCCCATGAACTTCGCGGAGGCGAGCTCGTTGGCCTCGTCGAACCGGCCGGCGAAGATCAGGCGGCGGATCTCGGGCAGCGCGGCGCGGGCCTCGGGGCTGTCGGCGTTGTAGGGACCGCCGGTCCAGAGCGTGGCTTCGTTGAGCGCGAGGCACTCGTGCGCGGTGCCGCCGTGGACGAGCGCGCCGAGCCGGCCGTTGCCGACGGGCAGCGCCTCGGTGATCGTCTCGCGCGCGGGCCGGTCGTACCAGAGCGTGGGCTCGGCGGTGGCAACCGCGGCGATGAGCAAGGAGACGGCGGCGAGCAGGGCACGAGGGAGCGCAGACCTGGTTGGGGCGTTCATGGGGAGTGTTTCCCGCAATGCAGCGGCGCCGGCGGCGGTGGGTCAATGGCCGGTTGCGCCGCAGGGCCGATTTCCACTGTCCACAACGCAGCGTGCTCGCCCTTCGTCGAGGGAGCGCCACAACTTCCGGCCATGCGTACCCCGATCTTGTTTGTCATTGGCGCACTCGCGGCGCTGGCGTTGCGTGCGGAGCCCACCAGCGTCCGCTACCTCTCCGGCACCGGCAGCGACAACACCGTGGCGTGGGAGTTCAAACTCAGCGGCGGGCGCGGCGCGGGCGATTGGACGACGATCGCCGTGCCCTCGAACTGGGAGTGCCAAGGGTTCGGCACGTTCCGGTATTGGAAGGACTGGGGCAAAGAGGAGGTGGCCGACAAGACCGGTTTCTACCGCCACCGTTTCACCGTGCCCGCCGAGTGGAGCGGCAAACACGTCGAGCTCGTCTTCGGCGGCGCGATGACCGACACCACCGCGCGCCTCAACGGCCAGCCCGTGGGCCCGACGCACCGCGGCGGCTTCTACGAGTTCCGCTACGACGTGACGGCGTTGCTGCGCAACGGAGAGGAGAACCTGCTCGAGGTGGAGGTGCAGCGTTTCTCGGCGGATGAATCCGTGAACCGCGCCGAGAGGCAGGCGGACTACTGGCTGTTCTCGGGAATCTATCGCCCGGTCTGGCTCGAGGTTTCGCCGGTCGAACGCATCGCGCACGTCGCCCTCGATGCGCGGCATGACGGCGTGTTCGCCGCCGAGCTGGAGCTCGCCGGACTCGCCGGGGTGCGGCGGGTCGAAGCGCAGGTGCGCGACAGCGCCGGCCACGCGATCGGTGCGCCGCTTACCGTCGAGCTTGCAGCCGAGCAGAAGACCGCGCGGCTCACCGGGAGTCTTTCGAAAGTGATGCCGTGGTCGGCCGAGTGGCCGAATCTCTACACGGTCGAGTTCACGCTGCGCGACGGCGACCGCGAGATCCACCGGGTCCAGCAGACCTTCGGGTTCCGTACGGTCGAAGTACGTGAAGGCGTGGGACTCTACGTCAACGGCCAGCCCGTCCGCCTGCGCGGCACGAACCGCCACAGCTTCTGGCCGACCACCGGTCGCACGACCAGCCGCGCGCTCAGCGAACAGGACGCCGCGCTGATCAAGGGCATGAACATGAACGCCGTGCGCATGAGCCATTATCCGCCGGATGCTCATTTCCTGGAGACATGCGACCGCATGGGGCTCTACGTGATCGACGAGCTCGCCGGTTGGCAGGCCGCGTACTCCGCCGAGGCCGGCCGGCCGCTCGTGGGCGAGATGGTGCGGCGCGATGTGAACCATCCCTCGATCATCCTCTGGACGAATGGCAACGAGGGCGGCTGGAACACCGCGCTCGACGGCGAGTTTGCCCGCCACGACCCGCAGCGCCGCACCGTGCTGCACCCGTGGGCGGAGTTCGGCGGGATCAACACCAGCCACTATGAGATCTACGGCGCCGGTACCGACCGCTTCTTCCAAGGCGACTCGCTGATCATGCCCACCGAGTTTCTCCACGGGCTCTACGACGGCGGCGCCGGCGCGGGACTCGACGACTGGTGGGACCTCCTGCTGCGCCACCCGCTCGGCGTGGGTGGGTTCCTGTGGGCGTTCGCCGACGAAGGCATCGTGCGCAACGACGAGGGCGGCCGCATCGACGTGGCCGGCAACGCCGCGCCCGACGGCTGCGTGGGGCCGTTCCGCCAGAAGGAGGGCAGCTACGACGCCATCCGCGAGATCTGGTCGCCGGTGTTTTTTCCGCTCGGCGAACTCGACCGCCTGCCGCCGGCCTTCGACGGCGAGCTGCGCGTCGAGAACCGCTACGACTTCACCAACCTGCGCGACGTGCGTTTCGAATGGGAGCTACGCGACTTCGGCGGGCCGGACAACGCCCCGACGGCGGCGCCGCACCGCGTCGCCACGCGCGGCGCGACCGCAGGGACGGACGTGCCGCCCCGCGGCGTCGGTTCGCTGCGGCTCAACC
>JAEXPQ010000221.1 GCA_023446735.1 Verrucomicrobiota bacterium | reverse complement strand
TGCCGTAGTTGCCGATCTGCGGCGCGGTCATCGTGACGATCTGGCCGAAGTACGAGGGATCGGTGAGGATCTCCTGGTAGCCGGTCATGCTGGTGTTGAACACCGCTTCGCCGGCGATGGTGGCGCGAGCGCCGAAGGCCAGGCCGCGGTAGACGCTGCCATCTTCGAGTGCGAGAATTCCGGTGGGCCGAGTGGACATCGGGGGTGCACGCAAAGGAGTTTCCCGGGTGCTGCCAAGGGTTTTCTGGACGGAGTTGTCCCGCGCGCTGGAAAGGCGTGCCCGAGGCGCCGTTTGACAGCGGTAAGCGCGACCCTAACGTCCGCGCCACTTCGATGCCTTACACCGACAAACGCGACGACTGGCACAGCGGCCAAGGTCTCTGGAGCCATGTCCCGGCCGAGCAATGGAACGATTGGACCTGGCAGCTGAAGAACCGGGTGACGACGCCGGCCGATCTGGAGCGTCTGATGGAGCTCACGCCGGACGAACGCGCCGGCTGCGAGCACGCGGCGCACAAGCTCGCGTTGGCGATCACGCCGTACTTCTTCAATCTGATCGATCGCAACGATCCCGACTGCCCGGTCCGCAAGCAGCTCATCCCGCGCTCGGGCGAGTCCGTCGTGGCTGCCGAGGAGCTGCTCGATCCGGTGGGCGAGGAGCACACGATGCCGGTGCCCGGTCTCGTGCATCGCTATCCCGACCGCGTGTTGTTCCTGATCACGGATCGGTGCGCGTCCTATTGCCGGTACTGCACGCGCAGCCGGCTGGTGAGCAACGCCCAGGACTACAACTTCCACCCGGAGTACGAGCGCGGCCTGCGCTACATCGAGGAGCACCCCGAGGTGCGCGATGTTCTGCTCAGCGGCGGCGATCCGCTGCTGCTCTCCGACCGCAAGCTCGACCACATCCTCGGCCGGCTGCGCGCGATCAAGCACGTGGAGTTCATCCGCATCGGCTCGCGTATCCCTGTTTTTCTGCCGCAACGCATCACCCCGGAGCTGTGCGAGGTGCTCAAGAAGCACGGCCCGGTCTGGATGAGCATCCACGTCAATCACCCGAAGGAATGCACCGAGGACCTGCGCGCGGCCTGCGAGCGCTTGAGCTTCGCCGGCGTGCCGCTGGGCAACCAGTCGGTGCTGCTGCGCGGGGTGAACGACGACGCCGAGGTGATGAAAGCCCTCGTCCACCGGCTCCTGCGCATGCGGGTGCGGCCGTACTACCTTTATCAGTGCGACCTGATCACGGGCAGCGCGCATTTCCGCGTCGACGTGCGCAAGGGGCTCGAGATCGTCCGCGCGTTGCGCGGCCACACCACCGGCTACGCGGTGCCGCAGTACGTGATCGATGCGCCCAACGGCGGCGGCAAGGTGCCGATCAATCCCGAGTACCTCGAGCAGATCACCGACGACGAGGTCGTTTTCCGCAATTACGAGGGGGATCGCTACACCTACCCGTTGCGCAGCCGGCCGGTGCCGGCTCCGGAGACGACCACGCCCTCCGTGCTCGGAAAGCGCTGTGGTTGCGCGAGTTGAGCCGCCGCGAATCGGGTCCGGAGAAATGGAAAACTTTTTTCGTTTTTCGCTCAAGCGAATCGGCGATGCGCCGATAACACGGTTGTAGTTCTCGCAGTTTGTTTGTGTTTAGGGTTTGCACGGGCCGCCAGCGCCCCTAGGGCGCGGCGGCCTCCGTGTTTTCTGGAACAGGAAACTGCGATTCTCGGGGCGGGACCAGGTCCGCGCGTCGGGGAATCCGCGGAATGAATCCCGCGCCACAGTCGCGGGCTCCGACGGTGCCGTGCTGCGACTCTTGGTCTCCCGCTCCTGCGGCGTTCCCGGTCCTGGTGCGCGCTTGGGCCGCGATCAAGAAAACAGGCCGCTGGGCGGAGCCGGCGGCCGATCTTCGCGGGTGCGAGCACCGCCGGTTTCCGGTGCTTGCGTGCGCCGTGGGCGCTGCTCTCAATCCGGACATGATTTCCTTCAGCGAGGCCAAGGCCGCCCGGCGCAAGAAGCGCCAGCCCGAACGCGTGCTGCACCTCCACCTCGCGCTGCGCGAGGTCGAGCCGCGGATCTGGCGCCGGATGGCCGTGCGCGAGTCGATGTGGCTGTCGCGGCTCCACGATGCGATCCAGGTCGCGTTCGGCTGGTTCGACTACCAGCTCCACCGCTTCACCGTGAACGACATCGGCTACGGCAACCCGGTGCGCCGCGAAAACGAGACTCTCGTCGAGGACGATCGCGACTTCTCCCTCGCCGACCTCGAGATCGCGCCGAAGGAAAGCTTCCTCTACGAGTACCTGTTCGGCGACGGCTGGCAGGTCGAGATCCGCGTCGAGCGGGCGGAGCCGGCGCAGACCGGCACGAAGTATCCGATGCTAACGGACGGTCGGCACAACGGCCCCCCGGAGGACTGCGGCGGCCCCGCCGGCTTCAAGGAGGTGCTCTACTCGCTCAAGCATCCCGACGAGCCGCTCTCCAAGGAGTGGCTCGAGTGGCTGGGCGAGGGCTACGACCCGCAGGCCCTCGAGTTGCCGAAGCTCAACAAGGCGTTGGCGAAACTCCCGAAATAGCGCGCCGCTTCCGCGCCTTCCGCCCCCTCCGATGTCCGCCCGCCGCTCCGCGCGCCCGCGCTTCGTCCCACTGAAGCTCGTCTTCTGGTGCAACCTCGTGCTGCTCTGCGCCCTGGGCGGCTGGTACGTGGCGCAGCCGGCGTCGCGACAGGCCGAGGTCCGGCAGCTGGTCTCCAACTATCTCGAGCGCAACAAACGCGTGGAGCTGCTCGAGATTGTCGCCGACATCTGGACGCTCTACTATGGCGACCAGTTCGTGGCGGTGCCGGCGGCTCCGGCCGGGACGTCCGCCGCGGTGTATGCCGGCGGGGCGCGGCCGGCCCGCGGCGACGTGTCGTTCCGCGTGCTGCCCAACACCGGCTACGTGGTCGGCTACAGCGAAAAGCTCGGCAACCCGCTCTGGGCGGCCTATCGGGTGTGGGACCTGCCGCGCCTCCCCGAACCGCCGCCGCGGCCCGACGCTTTCACCCCGGACGCGCGCACCATCACGCGGGTGCAGCCGCAGGACTATTCCGGCAGCGGTTACGACCGCGGCCATCTGGCCCCGAACTACGCCATCGCCACGCGCCTCGGGCGCGCCGCGCAGGAGGAGACGTTCCTGATGTCGAACATCATTCCGCAGAAGCATGCGCTCAACGCCGGGCTGTGGAAGGACCTGGAGTTGCGCGCCGCGACGAACTATCCGGCCCGGTTCCGGGAGGTGTGGGTGATGGCCGGTCCGGTCTTTGGGGCGAATCCACGCCGGTTGCGCGGCGGCGTGGCCGTGCCCGAGTCGTGCTGGATGGTGCTGCTCGACGAGCACGAGGGGCGCGTGCGTACGCAGGCGTTTCTGTTTCCCCAGGACGCGGCGCCCGACGGCTCGTTGGCGCGCCACCTCACGAGCATCGACCACATCGAGCAGGCGACCGGTCTCGATCTGTTCCCGGAGTTGCCCGACGCTGCCGAGGCCGCGATCGAGGCGCGGATCGCGGATTCAGTCTGGTGAGGCGGGCCTGTCCGCGGTCGGGGCCGGCGGAGCCTTCGGTGCCGCCGCATTGTCGACGATCTCGTGACCGGCGAGCCAAGCGGCGAGAAGGGGATCGTCGTCGAGGAGCGGGGCGCCGCGCAGCTCGGGATCGAGCAGCTCGCGGTAGCTCGCCTCCGCGAAACGGCGACAGTGCAGCAGCACGGTGGCGTGGTGGCCGGGCGCGCGCACGAGGCGGCCGAGCGCCTGGTTCACCTTCTGCATTCCGGGAACCTGATACACGAGACGGAAGGCCGCGTCGCGCGACTTGGCGCGGCACTGCGCGAGCTTGGCGCGTTGTACGGCGTTGACCTCGGGCAGGGCGGGGCCGACGACCATCGCGTGCGAAACGCGGCCGCCGAGCAGGTCGATGCCCTCGGTGTAGCCGGTGCCGAGCACGAGGAAAAGGGCGTCGTGGTCCTGGAGCGCGGCTTCGATGAACGCGGTCTGTTGCGCCAGGTCGAGCCCGCGGGGTTGTTGCGCGATCCGCAGGGTCGGATGCGAGGCGGCGCAGGTCTGCGCCACGGCTTCCGCGTAGGCGTAGCTGGGGAAAAAGACGACGACCGGGGAGGGCCCGCGGTGGCCGGTGGTCGGTGGACAAAGGGCGCCGGACTGTGACCGGCTAACGGACGGTAGTTCGTTGCTGCAGCGCGTGGGCGGTCCGCCGGCGAGCGGCGACCCTACCGCCGGCGTGGGCTCGATGAGTCCGAGTCTGGTTGCCGTGGCGAGGCGCGCGGCTGCGGCGCAGAGCTGCGCGACGGTGGCTGCGGTGGCCTCGAAATGGTGGGTGCGGCGTTCCCAGCGGGTGTCGACGCGGGTGTCGATCGCGACTCGATAGGAACCGCGGCGCCACGGGGTCTCGGCGCGAAGAAAGGGGAGCGGTGGCGCGGCTAGTTCCTCTTCCACGCGGAGAAGCGCGGAGGCGGTGGTGAGGCCGCGCAGGGCCTTCTTCGCGGCGCGCGGGAGTTTGCCGAGAGTCGCGGTGAGGTCGACGCTGGCTCCGTGGCCCGTGGACGGTGGATGTTCGGCGGAGAGCGGCTCACTGCGGACGGTTCGACCTCCCCCGGCGAGTGGGCGGTCGAGACCGCAGGCGGTGGCGAAGGCGTCGACGGGGTTGAGCGTGGCGGAGGTGAGGATCGCGTGGCGAAACTGACGGAGGGTGGCGGCGATGGCGTTGGCGGCGTCGAGGCAGGTGACGCGGAGCTCGCCGCGGGCCGGGCACCAGAGGAGTTTCGGCAGTTCGGCGGCATCGAGGAACTCGTCGAGCTGCGGCAACTGCCACAGAAGTTCGGAGACGGTGGGCCCGAGGGCGACGAAATCGAGCGCGGTTGCGGGGACGAGCTCGGCGAGGCGGCGGGCGGCGGCGCGCAGCCCGATCTCGGCGGCGCCGTCGAGCGCCTCGCAGGCGCGCAGGTCGTCGAGTTCGCGGGCCCAGGCGTCCCAGGCGAGGACGAACGCCGCGGGCGCGCGCGCGGCGCGGAGCGCATCGTAGGTCGACCAGGCGTCGCTCGCCCGCAGGGTGTGCGAATAGGCGTCGGCCACGCGGGCGGGGAGGTTGTGGGCCTCGTCGACGATGAGAAGGGTGGCGGCGGGGTCGAAACCGGGCTGCTCGAAGAAGAGGCCGCGGTTGGCGGGCGCGAAGACGTAGTTGTAGTCACCGACCCATACGTCGTTGTACGGCAGCGCGGCGCGGGTGATCTCGTAAGGGCAGATCGAGGCGGCCCGACCGGCGGCGCGGAGCGTCTCGAGGTCGCGCGCCTCGGAGTCGAGGAGGTAGAAGCGCGCCAGACCGGAGCCGGGCCAACGTTCGGCGGCGTCACGGATGAAAGGACACGCGTCGGGCAGGCAGTGGTAGACGGTGTTGACGCAGTGTTCGGCCTTCGAGCGGACCTGCCAGACCGGCAGGCGCGCACCGGTTTCGGGTGTCGGGTTCTGGGTTTCGGGGACGCAAGCCGGCATTGATGCGGCGTTTGCCGCGCTCGCGTGCGCCGACCCAGAGGAGCGCGGCTCGGGCGCGAGCATGGATTCCAGTTGGCGGACGACCTGGAGTTGTCCCGTGGATTTGCCCGTGAGGTAGATGACGCGGTCGTAGATGCCCTCCTTGAGCGCGGAGAGGGCGAACTCGAGCAGGCAGCCGGTTTTGCCGAAGCCGGTCGGGGCTTCGAAGCAGAGCACAGAGGCGGTTGCGGAATGTGGATTGGCTAAGGCCGACTGGGGAAAGGCGGAGGAGTCGCCCAGTCCGAGGGCGGCACGGAGGTCGCGTTGGACGTGCTCCTGGCCGGGACGGAAGGAAGCGAAGGCCGGGCGGAGCGGGAGCCCGCGGCGGCGCTCGGCGGCGCGGCCGCGGGCAGCGACGAAGGCGACGATCTCGTCGAGCTGGCCGTGCAGGATGGCGGTGCTGGCCGGTGGCGCGGCGACGGTTTGGACGAGGCCCGAGCCGGCTTCGATGAAGACGAGTTCGCCCCGCGCGGCCTCAGCGCCCGGCGCGAGCGCGTGGAGCACGAGATAGGCGGCGAGTTGGACGAAGTATCCGGGGTACTCGGCCTGGAGTTCGCGTTCGTCGGCCGGCAGCGGCCGGGTGACGGTCTTCAGTTCGCGAAGACGCACGCCGCCGGCGGGCGAGGGCAGGTACTGGTCGATGCGGCCGGCGAGGCGAAACGTCCATCCGCGGTACGGGTAGTCGCCGCCGATCGGCACCTCGAAACGGGCACCCGGTTCCTCGGCGGCGCGTTGGCGCAGTTCGCTGTGCCAGTGTTGGCCGAGCTGGGCGCGCCAGAGGCCGCTGGCGCCGCCCTTCGACTCCCGCGGACCGAGCGAAAAGCCCGCCAGTTCGCCCACGCCGAGCGTGACGATGCGAGTGGCGAGATCGAAGTGCATGGCGCGATGAAGGCGCCCGGGTTTTGGGTTGGCGATGGCGGAGTTGCGGCGGGTGGTTGGGGCGGGTGGACGAACACTGAACAGGGATCTTTGAACGCGGAACTTTGAACTCGGAGCGCCTGCGGCGGGTGCGGTGGGGGCGTTCCAGGATCGTACTCGTGTTCATTCTCGTACTCGTTCTCGGTTCGCGGGGTAGATTGAAGGTTGGAACGGGGGGGGGGCGAACCGAACCGAGCGGGAGCGGGAGCAGGAGCACGAGCAGGAGTAGGAGCGGGAGTAGGAGCAGGAGGAAGAGAACGAGTGTGGAAAGGGGGAAGTTCTCCACTTGCGGGGGGAGTTGGAGGCAACAAGCTCCGGCGGCGATGCCGGAAAAAACCGTCTTTGCCCGACTTCGTACCGCCTTCTTCACCGGGCTGATGCTGCTCTCGCCGCTCGCGGTGACGGTCATCGTGTTCGTGTGGATGGTCTCGCAGGTGGGCGGGACCTTCCGGAATTTCTTCTTCTTCTGGGTTCCGTCGGACTGGCTTGGGGATCCGAAGTTCGCGCTGCTGTGGGACATTCTTTCGACCACCATCGTCATCGTGTTCATCACGCTGCTCGGGCTGGTGTCGCGGTGGGTGCTGGGGCGCTATTTCGGCGAGGTGGGCGAGCGCTTCATCCAGGGCATCCCCGGGGTGGGTGCCTTCTACAATGCCGTGAAGCAGATTGTGCAGACCTTCGGCGCCGAGAACCGGGCGGCGTTTTCAAAGGTCGTGCTGATCGAGTTTCCACGCGGCGCGAGCTATGCGATCGGCTTCCTGACGAACAACTCCGGCGGCGAAGCATCCACGGCGACCGGGCGCGATCTGGTGGCGGTCTTCGTCCCGACTACTCCCAATCCGACCTCGGGTTTCCTGCTGCTGATCCCGCGGGCCGAAGTTCGTGAGCTTACGATGAGCGTGCGCGAGGGCATGAAGTTCATCATCTCGGGCGGCACGGTGTTGCCTGATCCGAGCGGGCCCGCGGTGCCCGTGCGGCAGCCCGAGGGACCGGGACCGGTGGCGGAGCCCCGTTGAGGAGGCCATGGCGGCGCAGAGCCTGCAGACCACGGGCTTCGTTCTGCTGAAGCCGCCGCCCGAGGACCGGCACCAACAGGTGCTGCTCTTCGCCGCCGACCACGGGCAGTTGTTGTGTTTCCAGCGCCTCTCCTCGCGGCAGCCGGCGGTGTCGTTGGATCTCTTTGACGAGGTCGGCGCGACGCTCACGAGCTCGAACCAGGGGCGCACGTGGTTCTTCGGCGAGGTGCGGGTGCTGCGACGGTTCGCCGGGATCGGGCTGAGTTTCGCGGCGCTGAGGGAGGCCTCGGCCTTCGCCACGTTGCTCGTGCGCAACCAGGTGCACGAGGAAAGCCGCGGCGCGGTGCTGGCGCTACTGGGCACGGCGTTGCAGGCGTGGAGCGACGGCCGGCGGCCCGACGCCGTGGCGCTCAAGGCGCTCTACACCTTCGCCCGCGACGAAGGGTATCCGGTGAAAGAGGATTGGGCCGCGGGGCTGCGGGGGAGCGATCGCGAGAACGCGCGGCGCGTGCTCAACGAGCCGCTGGTCGCGCTCGGGGCGATCGATCCCGATTCGGTGGCGCGGTTGCTGGAGAGCCTGCGACGGTATCTGCGCGGGCAGGCCGAACTCACGATCGAGTAGGCAACGAGGCGTTCGTTGCGCGGGCTGGCCGGCCCCCGCGCGGAGCGCGCGCGGTCGGCGTTGGCGCGGGAATTCCGCGGACGAGGAGGTTTCGCAGCAATCACTTTGACTTACAGTGGCTAGAAAATAGTCTAATCGAAACTCGTCCCCACCGTGTCCTCCACGCCCTTTCTACCTCTCGAAATCGAAGGGATGGTCCACTCCCTCGTGGACCAGGAAAGCATCATCGCGATCACCGACCGGAAAGGCGTGATCGTCCATGCCAACGATCGTTTCTGCGAGATCTCCGGTTTCGCCCGCGGCGAACTGCTCGGGCAGAACCATCGCTTGCTGAAGTCCGGCCACCACCCGCCCGAGTTCTACAAACACCTCTGGGCGACGATCCTGGGCGGTCGGGTCTGGCGGGGGGAAATCTGCAACCGCGCGAAGGACGGTCACCTCTATTGGGTCGAGACCACGATCTCGCCGCTGCGGTCGGAGGGCCTGATCACCCATTTTCTCGCTCTGCGCACCGACGTCACCGCGCGCAAGACGGCCGAGGCCGAGCTGGAGGAGAAGCAGAAGCGCGAGGAGGACGAACGCCGGATGGCGGCGCTCGGCCGCATGGCCGACGGCGTGTTGCACGACCTCAACAACATCCTCACCGGTGTGATGGGTCTCGCCGCCGAGACTCGCTCCGAGGAGCGCAACGCCATGCTCCAGGAATCGATCGGGCGGATGGCGCAGCTCACGCGGACGCTGCGCGACTACTCGACGGGTCGACCGGCGCGGCCGGAGCCGTTCCGGTTGCTGCCTTTGGTGGCCTGCGCGTGCTCGCTGATTCGTTACCGCAAGGGTGTGCCGCGCAACCTTGCGCTGCTCGAACACCACGAGCCGCCGGGCGGCTGCGAGGTCGTGGGCAACGAGGCGCAGATCTTCGAGGTAGTGCTCAATCTCGCCGTGAACGCCGCCGAGGCGATGGGGGGCGCGACCGTTCCCGAGCTCCGCGTCTCGTCGCGGTTCGCCGCCGGTCGGGTGGAGGTGCGTTTCGAGGACAACGGCGGCGGGGTGCCTCCGGCGGCCGTGCCGACCCTTTTCGAGCCCTACGCCTCGACGAAGGGCCGGGGGCGCGGCCTAGGGCTCTCGGTTGCACGACGCATCGCCGTGGCCCATGGCGGGGCGCTCGAGCTCGAATCGCCTGGCGGCGGCGGGCGCGGGGCGTGTTTCCGGCTGGAGCTGCCGGCCCGCGCGGTCGCGCCGGCGACCGCCCTGGAGCCGGTTGAGAGCGGGCCCCGTCGCGTGGTGCTGGTCTCGGAGGATGACGCCGACGTGCGCCGCCTGATCGAGAACGCCGCGGCGGTGAACGGGCTGAACGTGATGTATCCTGGAGACAATGCCGATCTCGTCGCGCTCGCCGCGAAGATGGCGGGTGTGTTGGCCGCGGCGGTGATCGACTCGTGCGAGATCGATTCCGACGAGGGCACCGTCGCCTGTCTGCGCCAGGTTTCGCCCGGCCTGCCGATCCTGCTGATCTCCGCCACGCTCTCCGCCCGCGGGAAGCGGTCCACGTCGTGGGGCGAGGTCGACAGCCTGCCGAAGCCCTTTTCCGTCGGCGAGTTGGCCGAGGCGTTGCAGGCATCGGCGCGCACGCCGTAGCAGCGGCCCGGTGCGGGGTTGCCTGCCCGGCGGAAGCTGCCGGTGCATGGGGATCGAGGAGAAGCCCGTCTTCCCTCCCCGGGCTAGTCACTCCGCCGGGCGCACTTGGACCTCGACGGTCATCTCGCGGGTGCCGAGGCCGCGGAAGGTGCCGCCGACGGGGCGGATGTCCCCGTAGTCGCGGCCGATGGCGAGCTTCACGTAGTTGGTGCCGGGCAGGCGCCGGTGCGTGGGGTCGTAGCCGCGCCAGCCGTAGCCGGGGAGCAGGATCTCCACCCAGGCGTGCGAGGCCTCGATGTCGTCGGGCCGGCGATGGGGGTTGAGAAAGTAGCCGCTCACGTAGCGCGCAGGGATGCCGGCGCTGCGGCAGAGGCCGAGCATGAGGTGGGCGTAGTCCTGGCAGACGCCGCGGCGCGACTCGAGCACGTCGACCACTCGGGTGTTCACCTTGGTGGCGTTGGGCGAGTAGGTGAGGATGTCGTGCACGTGTTCGCCGAGGCGCACGGCATCGGCCCAGAGGTCGTGCACCGTGTCGCCAAGAAGTTGTTTCACCTCGTGGCGCAGCGTCACGGCGAGCGGCACGTAGCTGGAGTCGGCGAGGAAATCGAAGTGCTCGACGCCGGTCGAGGGGGCGTCGAGCAGCGCGGGCGCGAAGGGCGCGAGGGGGAGCGGGCGGGTGTCGGGGCGGGTCTCGACGACGGAGAGCGCCTCGATGTCGAGCCGGTCGTGGGCGGCGACGAGATCGAAGTAGTGGACGCGGTTCCGGTGGAAGTCGTCGTACTCGCGGATGTTCGCCTCCGGGTCGAGGTGGAGCTCGAACGAGGTGCAGGTCTGGGCGGCGTCGCTGAGCGGGCGGAGGCGGACCTCGTTGAAGCTGTCGGTGACCGGCCCGTGGTAGCGGAAACGGGTGAGATGGCGCACGCGGATGCGCTGGCCGGCGAGGGCGGCGGGCTCGGCGCTGGGCTCGGCAGCGGGCAAAGGTGTCGAGTCGGGCATGCGCGGTGGATTTTCGATTTCGGATTGCAGAGTTGCGATTGAGCGGAGGGCGCTGGGCGACGAAGTAGCAAGTACCAAGTGCAAAATGCCAGGTGGCGGAAGCGGTGCTCCGCGGGCGATGGAGCGAAGGGCCAGTAGTTTGGTGGTGGGGCGGGCTCTATGCCCGCCAGTTTGGGCGGTGGCGGCATGTCGGGCGTGAAGCCCGACCCACCATCGGGGAGGCGGGCGACGGGTGCGAGCGCGGCGTCTTCCGGCCAACCGCAAAGCGGCAATCCCGAATCGGCAAGGCGCGTGTCCTCACGCGGCCGGCTGTTGCTGCTGTTCCTCCTGCTGGTGCAGGCGGACTTCGGCCTCCTCGTCGACCGGGCGATGCGCCATGAAGGTGTCGAAGATGATGCCGCTGACCTGGTCGAGCACGGGAATAACCTGGGAGAGGAACTCGTGCAGGCCCTTGCGGAAGACCTCGTCGATCGAGGTGTAGTTGAGCTCCGAGACGAGGCGGCCGCAGAGGCGCTCGGCCTCGTTGTTGTGCTGGCCGACGGGAGTCCCGCTGATGCGGCGCAGGTAGAGATCGATCTGCCCGAGGCAATGGCGCACCGAGCGCGGGAACGTTTCGGAGAAGAGCAGAAACTCGGCGACCTTCCAGGGCAGGATCTCGGAAACATAGAAACGCCGATAGGCCTCGAGCGCGCTGGCGCAGCGGAGCACGGCGCGCCACTGCGCGGTGTCGACCGCGCCGCCCACATCGCTCGGGTTGGGGAGGAGGATGTGGTACTTGAGGTCGAGCAGGCGGATGGTCTTGTCGGCGCGCTCGATGTAGCGGCCGAGCTGGATGAAGTTGTAGCCCTCGTCGTGCGGGAACGTGGCGTCGGTGAGGCCCTGGAAAAGGTGCGAGGCGTTCTTGATGCGGGCGTAGAAGTCGCCGGGGTTGTTCCGCCACAAGGCGCGTGCCTCCGGGCTCTTGAGGAAGAGGTGGAGGTCGTTGACGGTCTCCCACATCTCGAGGGAGATGCGGTCGCGGATCATGCGGGCGTTCTCGCGGGCCGCGAAGGCGCAGGAGAGGATCGAGTTCGGGTTCGCCGTCGCGAAGGTCATGAACTCGGTCACGTTGGCCGAGTCGGCCTTCGGGTAATGCTGGTGGAAGAGTTCGGCGTCGCCGGAGGAGGCGAGGATCGAGAGCCAGTGCTCGGTGAGAGTGGCATCGTCGAGTTTCTCGAAGTCGAGCAGGAGCTGGAGGTTGACGTCGAGGAGGCGGGCGATGTTCTCCGCGCGCTCGAAGTAGCGGCCGAGCCAGTAGAGGGAGTTGGCCACGCGGGAGAGCATGGGGAGCTTGCGGCGCGGCGGAGCGGAGAGGGCGGCGGCTTTCATGGGTTTGCGATTTGCGATTGCCGATTTTCGATCGGGCGGAGGGCGGACGGCGGAGGAGAATCGGGGACTCAGGATATCAGAAACAGAGAGTGGCGGGCGGAAGTGCGGGGCGAGGGTGGGCGGCGGTTGGATCGGGAAATCGGCAATCGAAAATCCCAGATCGAGAATCTCGTCACTCGTCGCCGTGGAGGACCCAGGTGTCCTTGGATCCACCTCCTTGTGACGAGTTGACGACCAACGAGCCCTTGCGCAGGGCGACGCGGGTGAGGCCGCCGGGGGTGACCTTGATCTTCTCGCCGCAGAGGATGTACGGGCGCAGGTCGATGTGGCGGCCCTCGAAACCTTCGCCGCACCAGGTGGGATGGCGGGAGAGCGAGATGGGCGGCTGGGCGATGAAGTTGCGCGGGTTGTCGATGATCATCGCGCGAAACTTTTCGATCTCCTCCTTCGCGGCCCACGGGCCCATGAGCATGCCGTAACCGCCGGCCTCGTTGGCGCTCTTCACGACGAGTTTGGCGAGGTTGTCGAGGATGTAGGCGCGGTCCTTCTCCTCGGAGGCGAGGTAGGTGTCGACGTTGGGCAGGATCGGCTCCTCGCCGAGGTAGAACTTGATGATCCGTGGGACGAAATAGTACATGACCTTGTCGTCCGCGATGCCGGTGCCGATGGTGTTGGCGAGACTGACATTGCCGGCGCGATACGCCTGCACGAGGCCGGGCACGCCCAGCAGCGAGTCGGCGCGGAAGACGGAGGGGTCGAGGAAATCGTCGTCGATGCGGCGGTAGATGACGTCGACGGGCACGAGGCCGGCGACAGTGCGCATGAACACGCGGGCGTCCTTCACGACGAGGTCGCGGCCCTCGACGATCGGGATGCCCATGGAGCGGGCGAGGAAGGTATGCTCGAAGTAGGCGCTGTTGTAGACGCCGGGGGTGAGGAGCACGCAGTTGGGCGTGTCGCCGCGCATGCCGGCGGGGGCGGTGTACTGCAGGGATTTGAGCAGTTCCTGCGCGTAATTCTCCACCGGCCGGACCTTGGCGGCCTGGTAAAGCTCGGGAAACGCGCGCTTCATGGCGGCGCGGTTCTCGATCATGTAGCTCGCGCCGGAGGGGCAGCGGAGGTTGTCCTCGAGCACGAGGTAGCGGCCGTCGTGGTCGCGGATCAGATCGGTGCCGCAGATGTGGACGTACACGCCTTTCGGGACGTCGAAGTGCATGAACTCCCGCCGGAAGTGGCGTGCGCTGAGCACATAGTGGGCGGGAATCACGCGCTCCTTCAGGATGCGCTGCTCGTGGTAGATGTCGTGGAGGAAGAGGTTGAGCGCGGTGAGGCGCTGGGTGAGGCCGGCCTCGAGTTGCGCCCACTCCTTGGCGGGGATGACGCGCGGCATCAGGTCGAACGGGAAGATGCGCTCGGTGCCTTGGTTATCGCTGTACACGGTGAACGTCACGCCGCCGCGCATGAAGGCCACGTCGACCGCCGTCTGCTTCTTGAGGTAGTCCTCGCGGGCGAGCTGGCCGAGCTGCTGGTGGACCTTGCGGTAGGCGGGGCGCACGGAACCGTCGGACGCGAGCATCTCGTCGAAGAAGGAGCCCACGTCGTACGGCTCGAGGAGCGAACGCGTGGCCGGGGCGGAGGTGAGGGCGGCGGTCATGAATTACAGGAATAGCAGGCCGCGGGCCAACGGCGGGCGGTGGCCGGAAATGCACTTTCTTGCGCATCCCGCCGGCGGGCTCGGGCGCTGGCATGGGGCCTGCAATGAGCGGCTTTCATCCACCACTCACCGTCCGCCGCCGGCGCTCCGCCGGTCGAGCGGGCGCGCCCGCCCATGGCCATCCACGTCGCCCTCCACCACCGCACGACCTACCGCTACGACCGCCCGATCAACCTCGGCCCCCAGGTCGTCCGGCTGCGCCCGGCTCCGCACACCCGCACGCGCATCCTCGGCTACTCGCTGCGCGTCGCGCCCGAGAAACATTTCCTCAACTGGCAGCAGGACCCCCAGTCGAACTACCTCGCGCGCTTCGTGTTCCCGGAGAAGACCACCGAGCTCACCGTCGAGGTCGATCTCGTGGCGGAGATGGCGGTGTTCAACCCGTTCGACTTCTTCCTCGAGCCCGCCGCCGAGAACTTCCCCTTCGCGTACGACCCGGCGCTCGAGCATGAGCTCGCACCGTTCCGCCTCTGCGGCGCCGCCGCGCCGCGCTTCGGCGCGTACCTCGCGGGCATTCCGCGCGCACCGCGCCGCACGATCGACTTCCTGGTCGAGCTCAACCAGCGGCTCTGGCGCGACATCAAATACCTCATCCGCCTCGAGCCCGGCGTGCAGTCGCCCGAGGAGACGCTCACCAACCGCTCCGGGTCCTGCCGGGACTCCGCCTGGCTGCTCGTCCAACTCCTGCGCCACCTCGGCTTCGCCGCGCGCTTTGTCTCCGGTTACCTGATTCAGCTCGTCGCCGACCAGAAGTCGCTCGACGGCCCCTCCGGCACCGACAAGGACTTCACCGACCTCCACGCCTGGTGCGAGGTGTACCTGCCCGGCGCCGGCTGGATCGGCCTCGACCCGACCTCCGGCCTGCTCGCTGGCGAGGGCCACATCCCGCTCGCCGCCACACCCGATCCGCAGTCGGCTGCACCGATCGACGGCTGCCTCGACGAGTGCGAGGTGCAGTTCGACTTCGCGATGAAGGTCACGCGCGTGCACGAGTCCCCGCGCGTCACCAAGCCCTACTCCGAGGAGCAATGGCGCGCCATCGATGCGCTCGGCCGGAAGGTCGACGCTGCTCTGGTCGCCGGCGACGTGCGCCTGACCATGGGTGGCGAGCCGACCTTCGTCTCGATCGACGACTACGACGGCGCCGAGTGGAACAACGCCGCGCTCGGCCCCACCAAACGCGCCCGCGCCGATGCCCTCATCCGCCGCCTGCGCGAGCGTTTCGCCCCCGGTGCGTTCCTTCACTACGGCCAGGGCAAATGGTACCCGGGAGAGTCGCTTCCGCGTTGGGCCTTTGCCGCCTATTGGCGCAAGGACGGCCAGCCGGTCTGGGAGGATCCCCATCTCTTCGCCGACGAGAAGACCAACTACGGGTACACCGCGGAGTTGGCCGATGTCTTCATCCGCTCTCTGGCCGCCCGGCTGGGCGTGAACGATCGCTGGATCCAGCCGGCCTACGAGGATGCGCTCTACTACCTCTGGAAGGAGCGGCGCCTGCCGAGCAACGTCGATCCTTTCGACTCGAAGCTCGAGAATGCCGAGGAGCGCGCCCGGCTCGCCAAGGTCTTCGAGCAGGGGCTCGACGCCGTGGTCGGCCACGTGCTGCCGCTGCAGCGCCGCTGGACGCCCGAGGGGCCGGTGTGGGCGAGCGGCCCGTGGTTCCTGCGCAGCGAGCGCCTGTACCTGATTCCCGGAGACTCGCCGGTCGGCTTCCGTCTGCCGCTCGACTCGCAGCCATGGGCCGCGAAGAGCGACTACCCGTACGTCGACGAGCTCGACCCGCAGGCGCCGCGTGCGGCGTTGCCGAGCCGGCAGCATTTCGTCGCCGCTGCCGCGGGCGCGGTGCGTGCCGGCTCGCCGATGAGCCCGATCGGGCGCGCCGAGCCGCCGGTCCGTGCGCCGCTGTTGCAGGAGTCGGCCGCGTGGATCGTGCGCA
The DNA here is from genome assembly GCA_023446735.1 of Verrucomicrobiota bacterium. Classification (GTDB taxonomy): domain Bacteria; phylum Verrucomicrobiota; class Verrucomicrobiia; order Opitutales; family Opitutaceae; genus CAJCBL01. Next base: position 11,854 of record JAEXPQ010000221.1, on the reverse strand, counting down.
CCGCGCTGTGCGTGGAGCCCCGCGAGGGCCGGCTGCACGTGTTCCTGCCGCCGACGCAGGAGCTGGAAGACTATCTCGCCGTCGTGACCGCGGTCGAAGCCACCGCGGCGGCCCTCGGCACGCCGATCACGCTGGAGGGTTATCCGCCGCCGCAGGATCCCCGGCTCAACGTGATCAAGGTCACGCCCGATCCCGGGGTGATCGAGGTGAATATCCATCCGGCGGCGACCTGGCCCGAGCTGGTCGCGCGTACCACCGGCCTGTACGAGGACGCGCGCCTGTCGCGTCTCGGCACCGAGAAGTTCATGCTCGACGGGCGCCACACCGGTACGGGCGGCGGCAACCACCTCATCCTCGGCGGCGCCACGCCCGCCGACAGCCCGCTCCTGCGCCGTCCGGACGTGCTGCGCAGTCTCGTGACGTATTGGCAGCACCACCCGGCGCTGTCGTTCCTCTTCAGCGGGCTCTTCATCGGTCCCACCAGCCAGAGCCCGCGTCTCGACGAGGCCCGGCTCGACGCCGTGCGCGAGCTGGAGCTGGCGTTCGCCCAGATCCCGGCGAATGGCCACTGCCCGCCGTGGCTGGTCGACCGCGTGCTGCGTCACCTGCTGGTGGATGCAACGGGCAACACGCACCGCGCCGAGTTCTGCATCGACAAGCTCTACGCGCCCGACAGCGCCTCCGGCCGGCTCGGCCTGCTGGAGCTGCGCGCCTTCGAGATGCCGCCGCACGAGCGCATGAGCCTCGTGCAACAGCTCCTGCTGCGCACGCTCGTCGCGCGTTTCTGGCATGAGCCCTATGCGAAACCGCTCGTGCGCTGGGGCACGCAGCTGCACGACAAATGGATGCTGCCGCACTTCGTTGGTCGCGACATCGAGGACGTGTGCGGCGATCTTGCCAAGCACGGCTACGACCTCGCGCCAGCGTGGTTCGCGCCGCACCAGGAGTTCCGCTTCCCGACGATCGGCGACTTCGCCGTGCGCGATGTGCACCTCGAGCTGCGGCAGGCGCTGGAACCGTGGCATGTGCTCGGCGAGGAACCGGGCGCGGGCGGCACGGTGCGCTACGTCGACTCCTCGGTCGAGAGGCTGCAGGTGAAGGTCAACGGCCTCACCGACGGCCGCCATGTCGTGACCTGCAACGGTCGGACCGTGCCGCTCCAGCCCACCGGCACCCACGGCGAGTTCGTCGCCGGCGTGCGCTACCGCGCGTGGCAACCGCCGTCGTGCCTGCACCCGACGATCGGCGTGCACACGCCGCTGGTCCTCGACGTGGTCGACACGTGGAGCGATCGCGCGATCGGCGGCTGCACCTACCACGTGGCGCATCCGGGCGGCCGCAACTACGTGACCTTCCCCGTGAACGCCTACGAGGCCGAGAGCCGACGCCTCGCGCGGTTCTTCCGGGACGGTCACACGCCCGGGACGCTCAAGCCGTGGCCGGCCGCGATCGATCCGGAGTTTCCCTGCACCCTCGATCTACGCAAGGGATGAGCGCGCGCGGCGAAAGCACGGAGCGCGCGGCGCCGGTGCGCCGCGGTCGCTTGGCGGCGGCCGGGCGAGCGTGGGGGAGTGCCGCGGGCCGCGGTGCTTTGGCGGGGCTCACTCCCGCGACCCGAGCCCGTGTCCGACTCGCGCCCGCGGCCGGTTCGAACAATCCCTCGCTGCGGGGTTGCTCCGCGACGGCTTTTCTCGCCACCTTCGGCACCGCTTCCGATGCCGCCTGAAACTCCAGCCACCACTCCGGGCGTCTCCGCTCCCACCGCCGTGCCGCCCGCCGCGGCGCGCGCGCGGCTGTTGGCCGGCTACCGACCGCTGGCGGGCGCCTACGACGAGTTGTGCGCCGCCGACGGTGCCGTGCGCGAACCCTGGGCGCCGCTGGTCGACGACCTTGCCGGGCAGACTGTCGCCGAACTCCAGCGACGATGGGAGACCGGGCGGCGCTTCATCCGCGACCAGGGCATCACCTACAACGTGTACGGCGAGCCCGACGGCCTCGACCGCCCGTGGCAGCTCGATCCGATCCCGCTCGTCATCGCGGCGGGCGAGTGGCGCGCGCTGGAGACGGCGCTGGTGCAGCGGGCGGTGCTGCTCGAGCGCATCCTGGCCGACTGCCACGGCGAGCAGCGGCTGATCCGCTCCGGGCAGCTGCCGCCGGCGCTGGTGTTCGCGCAACCGGAGTTCCTGCGGCCACTCCACAACGTGAAGCCCGCCGGCCGGCGTTGGCTGCAGTTCTACGCGGCCGACCTCGCGCGTTCGCCCGACGGGCGGTGGTGGGTGGTCGCCGACCGCACGCAGATCCCCACCGGTGCGGGCTACGCGCTGGCCAACCGCATCATCACCTCGCGTGTGCTGCCGGACGCGTTCCGCACGATGCAGGTGCAACGCCTGGCGGGGTTTTTTCGCGACACTCGCGCCGCGCTTGCGGCCCTGGCGCCGCGGGCCGCGGGGGAACCGCGGGTCGTGGTGCTTACTCCGGGGCCGTACAACGAGACGTATTTCGAGCAGGCCTACCTCGCGCGCTACCTCGGCTACACGCTGGTCGAGGGGCAGGATCTCACGGTGCGCGACGACCGCGTCTACCTGAAGACGCTCAGCGGCCTGGAGCCCGTCGACGTGATCCTGCGGCGCGTCGACGACGACTTCTGCGACCCGCTGGAGCTGCGCAACGACTCGATGCTCGGCGTCCCCGGCCTGGTCGAGGCGGTGCGGCGCGGCCATGTCGCCGTGGCCAACTCCCTCGGCAGCGGCCTGCTGCAGAGCCCGGCTTTCATGGCCTTCCTGCCCGGGCTGTGCCGGCAGGTGCTCGGCGAGGAGCTCCGCCTGCCTTCGGTCGCCACGTGGTGGTGCGGGCAGGACTCGGCGGAGGGCTATGTCGAGGCGCACTACGACGAACTGGTGCTCCGGCCCGCCTTTCGGACTCCGCCGGGCGCGCTGCCGACCGACAAGGCCGGCTGGCTGCGCCGGCTGCGTTGGCAGCCCGACGCCTACGTGGCGCAGGAACGCGTGCCGCTCTCGTCGGCCCCCGTGTGGCAGGGCGATGGCCTGGCCGCGGCGCCCGCGAGCCTGCGCGTCTACCTCGTGGCGTGCGGCGACACCTACCGGGTGATGCCCGGCGGTCTGGGGCGGATCTCGCCCGACCCGGCGGGCCGCTTCGCCTCGCTCCAGCGCGGCGGGGCGAGCAAGGACGTGTGGGTGCGCGCGGAGGCGCCGGTGTCGGAGCTCACCCTCCTCGGGCGCTCGACCGAGCCGGTGGAGCTGCGGCGCGTGGGCAACAACCTCCCGAGCCGGCTCGCCGACAACTTCTTCTGGCTCGGCCGCTACGCCGAGCGCGGCGACGCCACCGCGCGGCTGCTGCGCAGCGCCCTCGTGCGCTTCAATGTCGAGAACACCGGCGGCGCCTGGCCCGTGCTCGCGCCGCTGCTGCACACGCTGGAAGCCCACGGCCAGCTCGCGGTGGATCGGCGGCAGAAGCTGCGGCACGCGCCGGAGGAGCTCGAGGCCGAGCTGCTCGCCGCGGTCTTCGATCCCGCGCGGCCGGGCAGCCTACGCCAGACCGCCGAACAGCTGCGGCGTATCGCGATCCTGGTGCGCGATCGCACCTCCCTCGATCTCTGGCGCGTGCTCAACCAGCTCGACGACCGCCTCGTGCCGCCCGCCGGCGCGGCCACCCCGCTCGCCGCCGACGCCACCGCGGTGCTCAACCAGACGCTCATCGACATCGCCTCCTTCCACGGCCTGACCAACGACAACATGACCCGGGCGCAGGGCTGGCGTTTCCTCGACATGGGCCGCCGGATCGAGCGTTCGATCCAGATCTGCACGTTCCTCGACTGCGTGCTCGGCGCGCCGGATCCCGAGAACCTCGGGCTGCTGGAAGCTGTCCTGGAGGTGTGCGACTGCTCGATCACGTACCGCTCCCGCTACACCGTGCTCCCGCAGCTCGCGGCCGTGTGCGACCTGGTGCTGCTTGACGACACGAACCCGCGCTCGCTGCTGTTCCAGCTCAACGCGCTCGTGAAGCATTTCGACCGGCTGCCGCGCGAGAACCTCGCGGCGTTGCCGAGCGCGGGGCAACGTGTGCTCATCGACTGCATGGCGCGGCTGCGGTTGGCGGATCCGCGCGAGCTCGGGCGCGGCGTGCTCGCGCCGCTGACCGGCATCGCCGAGGTGGTCCGCCATATCGGCGCCGCGATGCCGCACCTTTCCGACGCGATCGCCGTGAGTTACTTCGCGCATTCGTCGATCTCGCGCACCGGGGGCGAGATGGCGCCGACGAAGGAGGGATCGCCATGAACTACCGCGTCACCCATCGCACCACCTACGAGTACGCGGAGCCGGTGGCGGTCTCGCACCACGCGGCGCGCATCGAACCGCGCGGCACGGCGGCGCAGTCGCGCACGGACTGGCGCATCGCGATCACCCCGGAGCCGGCGGTGCAGGTGCAGCGGCCGGATTTCTTCGGCAATCGTGTCTGCTTCTTCGCGATCCAGCAGCTCCATGCGCGCATGGAGGTGACGGCGACCAGCATCGTGAGCGTCGGCAAACGCGTGGTGCCACCGGCCGACCAGACCGAGCCGTGGGAGCAGGTGGCCCGTCGCTACCGCGACCCGGTGGCGCCGGAGTCGATCAAGGCCTATCAGTTCGTCTTCGGCTCGCCCCTCGTGCAGCCGCAGCCGGAGTTCGCCGAGTACGCGCGCGAGAGCTTCCCCGCCGGGCGCCCGCTGCTGGCCGGGGTGCTCGACCTGAACCGCCGCATCTTCGCCGACTTCGCCTACGATCCGGTGGCCACGACGGTGGCGACGCCGCTCGCGGAGGTGTGGGAGAAACGGCGCGGTGTGTGCCAAGATTTCGCGCACATGGCGATCGCTTGCCTGCGCTCGCTTGGGCTGCCGGCGAGCTACGTGAGCGGCTACCTGCGCACCTTGCCGCCGCCGGGCAAGCCGCGGCTGGTCGGCGCGGACGCGACGCATGCGTGGTTCTCGGTGCACTGTCCGGGCTTCGGCTGGGTCGACTTCGACCCGACCAACAACTGCCTGCCGAGCGACGAGCATATCACGGTCGCCTACGGGCGGGACTTCAGCGACGTAAGCCCGGTCATGGGCATCCTCACCGGCGGCGGCAGCCATGAGGTGAAGGTCGCGGTCGATGTCGAGCCGCTGTGAGCCGCCCAAGCCGGCCCAGTCGCCGGCAAAACGGTGATCGCGCGTGTACTCCGAAAGCGGGATCCAAACCAATACATCTGCCGCAAGACCGCGAGCGGCACCGCTCGCACCAATGGTTAGGCGGTAGATCAGCGAGCTTGCTCGCGCCTGCGGGAGCGCGCACGAGCTCCCCGGTCGAAGCGTAGGTTCGGGGCGCAATCCCGGAGGGCGCCGGGCCTGCCGAATGTCCGGTCGACTCCGGACCGCGGGGGCCCGTCCCCCCACCGGTGCCCGGCTTAAGGCCTATCCGACGAACCAGTGGGGCACGACACGTCGTGGGACCCAACGCTGCGGAGGGAGAGGCGGGCAGGGCTCAAACCGGGGGACTGCCCTTCGAGGACGATCTCGCCCGCGCTGGTGGTGGTCTGGACGATTGTCTGGGCGAGGCCGTTGAAGGCGGAGCGGTTGTCGGCCTTGTCGGGCTCGTGGCAACTGGGGTCGCCGTTGCCGACACCGATCAGCTTCGCGGGACCGGAGAGCCGGAACGTGACTTTGTTGCCGGCGGTCGGCACGAGCCGACCGTGTGCGTCGACGACTTCGACGGTCACCACGGCGAGGTCGGCGTTGTCGGCGGCGAGGGCGGAGCGATCGGCGGTGAGGCGGAGCGCGGCGGGCGCGCCGGTGGTTTCGCGGGCGGCCTCGAGGGCGACGCCGTGGCGGATGCCTTTGGCGACGAGCCGGCCGGGGGTGTAGTTGACGTTCCACTCGAGGTGGCGCAGCGGCGTGACCGCTTGTTTGCCGAGCGAGACGTCGTTGAGAAAGAGCTCGACCTCGTCGCAGTTGCTGTGGACCCAGACGGGGATCACCTGGCCCTCCTTGCCCGGCCAGTTCCAGTGCGGGAAGAGATGCAACACGGGTTCATCGGTCCACCACGCCTTGTAGTAGTAGTAGCTATCCTTGGGGAAACCGCAGAGGTCCATGAACCCGTAGTGACAGTTCACGACCGGCCAGCCGAACGGCCGCGGCTCGCCCTTGTAGTCGAAGGCCGCCCAGACGAAGCCGCCGCCGATGTACTCGCGCTCCGCCACCGGCGGCCAGGCCTTCTCGACCGTCTGCCCCGCCGGCCCGGCCGTGATGCTGTAGGCCGAGACGTAGCCACGGGCGCGATCGCCGAAGTAGTCGTCCCAACGCTCGGTCGCGTAGATGCCGCGCGTGCTGATTTCGCTCGCGATTTCGGAGGCGACAATCGGCTTCCCGGGGAACAGCGCGTGGACGCCGTCGTAGACGCCCGGGTTGTAATTGATCCCGATCACGTCAAGCGCGCTGCCCAGTCCTGCCGGGGCGTCGAACCCACCGTTCAACGCCGCGCTGACCGGGCGTGTTGGATCCAGATCACGGACACGCTCGCCCATGGCGCGCGCCATCGCCGCGGCTTCGGGCGAGCCCTGGATCCATTGCTCGTTGCAGAGCGACCAGAGAATGATGCTCGGATGATTCCGGTCGCGCAGCACGAGCGCGGAAAGATCGCGGTGCTCGATCGCCTTGGTCTCCTTCGGCGTCTGGTCGTGGTAGGTGTCGCCGAGGTGGCGGTTCTCGGCGATGACGAGGAATCCGAGCCGGTCGCACTCATCGAGCAGGAACGGCGCGACGGGATTGTGCGACAGGCGGATCGCATTGCAGCCGACCTCCTTCAGCCGCTCGAGGCGCCACGTGAACAGCCGGTCGGGCACCGCCACGCCGACGCCGGCGTGATCCTGGTGCAGGTTCACGCCCTGCAGCTTGAGCGGCTCGCCGTTCAGAAAGAATCCGCGCTGCGCATCGAAACGCACGTGCCGCACCCCGAACTGCGTGTCGACCTGATCGACGATCTTCTCGCCTGCCGTGACGGTGCTGCGATGGCAGTACAGATACGGGCTCCGGGGCGACCAGAGCGCGGCGCGGGGCATCGCGATCTCGTGGGTGACGCGCTGCCTGCCACCGGCGCGGAGCACGTGGACGGAGGCCGCGGTGGCGACGATCCGCCCTTCGGCATCGAGGATCTCGCTTTCGACTGTCGTCCGCGCGGTGGCGCCACCGGTGTTCGCGATGTCGATCTGCACGACCGCGGTAGCATCCGCCCGGACGCTGTTGCCCGGATCGGCCAGCCGCGGCGCGACGAAGACCCCGTCGGGTGCGATATGGATCGGATCGACCGCGACCAGCCGGACGTGGCGGTAGATGCCGCCGCCTTCGTACCACCAGCCGTCATAGCGGGGATCGATCTGCACTACGATCGTGTTCGCGGCCCCGGGCTTCGCCGCGGCAGTGATGTCGAAGCGCGAGCGGGTGTAGCCGCTGTACTCGCTGCCGACGAGCTGTCCGTTCAGCCAATAGAGGCTGTTGCTGAACACCCCGTCGAACTCGAGCCAGAGGCGCTTGCCGGCCGCTTCGGCGGGAAGCGTGAACGTCTTGCGGTACACGGCCGGGTGGGTCGGCAGAAATCCGTGCAGCCAATACCAGTCCGGCCGGAGCGTCTCGACCCGGGGGGCGGGATTCTTCTCGGTGAAAGCCTCCTCGACCACGTAGTCGTGGGGCACGTCGACCCGACGCCAGGTGCTGTCGTCGAATGAGGCGAAGACCGCATCCGGGGCCTCGCCGCGGTGGAAACGCCAGTCGTCGTCCAGCGCGAGCACGGAGCGAGGGGATGCGGTCGCGAGCGCGCAGAATCCGAGGGCGACGAGGACCGTCAGGAACAGGCCGCGGAGGCAACCGAGGGGGTGGAAGTTGGTGAGGAAGCGACTCATGATGGTGGAATGGAAGAAGGGGCCGCGCTTCACTCGGAGACTTTCACTCGGAAGAACAGGCGATCGTTCGGCGTTTTCACAGGTTCGGTGAACGCGCCGTTCGCATCGGTGGGCATCTGCTCATATTCGCTCCAGCCCACCAGATCGGTGGAGACCTCGATGGTATGATCGCGGAAGGGTTGTCCGTGCCGCGCTTCGAGTTGGATACTTTCGGGGTCGGGGGAGGCTAGGGTGACGCGCGGCAGGATGTCCGTGAGGTCGTGACCGAGTGCAAACGCCGCGATGAACATCAGATTGCAGGCGGCGCCGACCGAGTGTTCGTTGGTGGTCCATTCGTCGGAGCTGTCCAAGTAATCCTTCGCGGGGAAATTGGACGAGCCGCCGCCGTTGTACTGATTGACCCCCAGCGGAATCCAACCCTTGGGCACTCCTTGCCCCGGATAGTCGTTGAACGTGTTGAATACGGTCCGGATGCAATCCTCGCCATATCCCGTCACGAGGCTCTTTCGCATGGCGTTGGAGCCGAGAGCGTAGTTCAAGGCATCCAGCGCCATGTTCTTGGCCCGAGCGTCATAGATCCCGAGGATCTTGGAGCCGACCATGACCTCCAAGGCGGTGCCGATCACGATGTTATTACTGCCCCAGTAGTAGTTTCCATTGTGGATCGCGTTGCCCCAAGCGTTTCCCTCGTAGCGTGCCAGCCGGGAACTGCGGTAGGTGCCGAACCTTGTCGTGAACCAGTTCACGATCGCGGCATCGGGATTGGTCGCCTGCACGTAGTCGCAGAAGGCGAAGAACGGCGCACCGACCCAATCACCGTGGGCATTTTCAAACTGGCTCTGGGTGCGGGTATAGTTGGCCTGGAAATAGGTGTTGTACTTGATCTCGCCGGTGGCCCGGAACAAAGCCCCGGCGGCCCCCAGCCTGGAGTCCTTGTCATCATCGGCGGTGTAGCCCGGTCCTTTGATGTTGTTCGGGTGATCCTCGAGGTACTGCCACGCGCGCTTGGCGGCATTCAGACACGCGTTCGCGAATGCCGGATCGAATCTCGCATAGGCGAAGAAGCCATGCGCCAGGGCGGTCGCGGCCAAGGCGGTGTCGTTCGTCGGCTTCACATTGGCGACGCCGTTATACATGTCCCGGATGACGCGCTTGGTCTTGCTCTCGTTGTCATCGACCTTCCCGTAGATGCCGCCGTCGGTGTCCTGCATCTTCATTATCCACTCAAGCTCCCACCTCACCTCGTCGAGCACATCGGGCACGCCGTTTCCGCTCTCCGGGATATTCGTGTTGTCCGCATAGGAGTGCGGAAAGAGTTCGTACGACCACAATTGCGTGGTGGCCGCCGCGGCGCCGGAGGCCATCCACTTGCCCTTGTCGCCGGCGTCGAACCATCCCTTCGACACGTCTTTGGTCAACGCGGGATTGGATTCGAACACCGCCACATGGTCCAGCGGCAGCGGATCTCCCCGGGGGAAGTCGTGGTATTGGGTCGTGATGTCCATGCCCGAACGCTGGTAGAAATAGTACCGCGACGCGTCGGCCAACAGCGGTGTGAAGAGGCCCTTTCCGATCTTGAAATGCAAAGACGGAGCCACCCCCACCGCATCGACCGTGAGGTAGTATTCACCCGTTTCCTTCAGATCCGTGAACACGGCCTTCAGCACGCGCTCGCCGGATTCGCTGTCGTAATCTTTGACCAGCGCGAGTTGCCCGGAGTAGGCGACCGAGTCGTCGGATTTCCGCCTTACCTGAAAGGGGGTTCCGACCGTGGCGGAAAGTTCGTCCTCGAAGCCCGAAACCTTGGCCTGTTTTTGCGCCGAACTCAGGTAGCCCACCTGGTTGACCTTGATGGCCGGGAAGCCCTTTTCCTTGTCGGTGGTCGTCAGCTTGATCTGGTTCAACCAAACCGTGAACGGCTGACCATTCACCCGATCCAGGACGATCGCCTTCGCGCCGTAGGCATCGAGGCCGCTCGCCGAGTCGAAGATTGCCGACAAGGGGATCCTCACGCTTTTCCACGTGGTGGTGACACTGGCGTAGGTCGACACCGGCACGGTCACCTTGATCTCGACCGGCCTGCGCTGGCCGAAATGATCGACCACCCCGATCTTGAACTGCTCGCCGCCAACCTTGCCCTTCACATTGAATTGCAGGTAACCATTGGGAAGGTACCCCGAGATGTCGTGACTCGCCCACTCGGCCAACACCAGCCCGGCATCCATCCACGAGATGTCCGACTGCGTGATACTGAATTTCAACGACGGATGCCCCCCATAGACCTGGGTGGAATCGACCCCCACCACCAACTCGCCGCCGCTGGAGGCCCACCCGTTGAAGGCATCCGTAAACACCGGATGGTCGGGTATATTTCGCCAACCGGCCGGGGCGCCGTAGCTCGCGGCATCGACCGTGGTCGCCGAGATTGTAGAAACAAGCGCCACGATCAGGCAGGCGACCGGGCGTAGGGAGTAGCTTGCTTTCATAGAGCGGAGAATGGCCGGTTTGCGGGGGGGCGGGCACACGAACTCGGCGATATACGTGATTGCGACAGTGGCATGTTTCGGAGGTACGTGGAATCGCTAGGACTCATGGTGTGGGGCAGAGATTGGCTTCCCGCTGATCGCGTGAGATGCCGAGCTTTAGCGGGTTTCCGGCAATCCCTGCGGGCGCCTGTTGCAGGAAAGCGGCCGTGTCGCCGGTCTTCCGGCCGTCGATCGAGAGGATCACGTCATTCCTTCGCAGGCCCGCACGGGCGAGCGGCGACTCCTCGGCAACCTCCAACACGAGGACGCCGGTGATGCCCGGCAGGCCGAAAGCCGACATCTCCCCTTGATCGCGAATGTTGCGCAGCTTGGCGCCCAGCCACGTGATCGGACCGTCGTCGCGGGTGCTGGGGCCGGAGGCGGCGTGCGTCGCGTCAGGCATGCGCGGCGCGCGCGCGAGCGCCTTCAACCCGGGCTTCTGCACGCCAAAACGATCCATCGGGAAATTCACGAAGCCGAGGGCCACAGCGGGCGAGCCGTCCCGCACCCGGTAGTCTCCGCGTGCGGGATCGACGAACTGCGCGTCGGCGACAATCGAGTGCTCGTCGCGTCCACTTTGTTCCCGCAGATGCACAGCGGGAGCGCTAGTCTTTGCCCCGGGGACATGCACGAGGTTGGAATCCATCTCCGCTCCCCAAGGCGGTGGCGGCATGTGGGCGGGCCGGTAGCCGGTCCCCACTATGTTGCACCGGAAGATGTCGCCGCTGTCGGCGTACCAGACATGTGGATCGTAGCTTCCCTGCACGAGGATGTTGTTCTCGACCACGCGCCGGAAGCCTTCGCGATTCTTGATGCCGCCGCGCAGGCAGAGGTTGTTTCGGATCACGTAGTTCGACGAACCGTCGTCGAGGTCGATGGCCCAGCCGCGATCGCAACTCCAGCGGTTGTTCGCGAGAACGTTGGGCCTCACCGCGTCGAGCAGCGGCAGTTCCGGCGCTTGTTTCACCAACGCGTCGACCTCGTCGCGGTTGGGTCGCCAGAAGCGATCGCGGCCCCACGAGTTGAACGAGCCGTGGTCGCCCGTCTCCTTCACGGTGTCGAAGACGTCGCAGAACTCGACGACGTGCCCGCCCCAGCAGCCGTCGCCGATGTTGATGCCCGCGCGCGGCAGGTCGTAGATTGAGCAGTGGCGCACCGTGATCGCCTGCGCGAGGTCGATCTCGATCCCGGCGGTCTGCTTCTCGACGCGGCCGGTCCGGGTGATCAGACAATCCTCGACCACGCAATCGGCGGGATAGTTGACGGTTCGCGGTCCGGGTGTGCGGTCGATCATGTCGAGCGGCTGGACCTGCTCGTAGTTGAACAATGGGCTCCGCGCCGCGCGCGGGTCGCCGACGAAGCAGATCCCGCTGGCGCCGGGGCCCCCCCCGCGGGGGGGGCGC
>JAEXPQ010000219.1 GCA_023446735.1 Verrucomicrobiota bacterium | reverse complement strand
GGCGTGCGCGCCGTGGAGCAACCGGTCGGCGCGGCCGAGGTGTGGCACCCGGAGGTGAAGTTCTACGAACTGCGCAACGAGGCGGACGGGCGGCACCTCGGGTCGTTCTACGCCGACTGGCACCCGCCGGAATCGAAGCGCGGCGGGGCGTGGATGAATTATCTCCGTACCGGCGAGCCGCAGGCCGACGGCCGTCTGTCGCCGCACCTCGGGCTGATCTGCGGCAACCTGACTCCGCCCAGCGGCGACAAGCCTGCGTTGCTCACCCATCGCGAGGTCGAGACGATCTTCCACGAGTTCGGCCACCTGCTGCACCACCTGCTCGGCGAGGTGCCGTACAAGTCGCTCAACGGCGTGAACGTCGCGTGGGACTTCGTCGAGCTGCCGTCGCAGATCCTGGAGAATTGGACGTGGGAGCGCGAAGGTCTGGACCTCTTCGCCCGCCACTTCGAGACCGGCGCGGCGATCCCGGAGGAGCTCTTCGCGAAGATGAAGGCGGCGCGCAATTTCCGCGCGGCGACGGTGACGATGCGCCAGCTCTCGCTCGGCAGGATGGACCTCGAGCTGCATCTCCACCCCGAGCGGTTCGCCACGGGCGATCTCGATGCCGCGATCAAGGCGATCCTCGCCGACTACCTGATGCCGACGGAACCGCCGGCGCCGACGCTCGTGCGGCGTTTCGGCCATCTCTTCTCGAGCTCGGTCGGCTACGCGGCCGGCTATTACTCGTACAAGTGGGCCGAGGTGCTCGATGCGGACGCCTTCACGCGGTTCCAGCGCGAGGGGATCTTCAACGGCACGACTGGTTCCGATTTCCGGAGACACGTGCTCAGTCGCGGCAACGCCGAGGAGCCGATGGCGTTGTTCCAGCGCTTCATGGGCCGCGAGCCGGACCTCGACGCCCTGCTCGTGCGCGCGGGGCTGAAGGGGTAGCCCGGGACGTTTGCGCGAACCAGCGCTTCCACTGACTCCGCGCCGGGGATCGGATCGAGGTTCCGGCGACTTTCGCTCCGTGGCCCCTGAGGTTGGCGTCCGCTGGCGCTCAGTCGACCTGTTGGTCGAGGCGGACCCGCTGGACGGCGAGCGTCTCCGAGACGATCCGGCGGCAGTGATCGGCGAACCACAGCGGATCGTCAGTCGTCGCGACCTGGCATTTCCCGTTCCGGGCGAGACGGGCTTCCTGATCGGGGTGGCGCTGCAGCCAGTCGGCCAGACGTGCGGCCACGATCTCGCCCTGCGGGAGCACTTCGATCGAAGGCGGCACGATGCGGCGGATGCCGGGCAGCAGGATTGGGTAGTGGGTGCAGCCGAGGAGAATGCGGTGGGGCGGTCGCGGTGCCGCCAAGACCGGGTCGAGATACCGGTGCAGGAACCACTCGGCGCCGGCGCCCTCGATCTCGCCGGCTTCGACCAGCGGCGCCCAGAGCGGGCACGCTTGCTGGATGAGCTCCAACCGCGGCGCGAGTTTGCGCAGCTCGAGCCCGAAGGAGTCGGAGGCGACGGTGCTTTCGGTGGCGAGCACGGCGACCGTGCCTTCGGCGCGCGAGGGCGCCGTGTATCCAGGAACCGAGCCAACCGGTAGGCCGGCGAGCGCCTCGACCGAGGGGCGCACGACACCGAGTACGCGGCGATCGGGGCGGTGCGCGGGCAGATGGCGCTGCTGGATCGTGCGCAGCGCGCGCGCGGAGGCGGTATTGCAGGCGAGGATGACGAGGGTGCAGCCCTCGTTGAAGAGCCACTCGACCGCCTCGAGGGTGAAGTCGTGGATGACGTCGAAGCTGCGTGCGCCGTAGGGTGCGCGCGCGCTGTCGGCCAGAAAGAGGTAGTCGTACGGCGGCAGGCGCTGGCGCAGGGCCTCCAGGACCGTGAGACCGCCGAAGCCGGAATCGAAGACGCCAATCATGTTCGGCCCGAGCCTTGTGGCGGCGTCGAGCGAATGGAAACCGAAAGTGGAGGGCGCATCTGGACCGCGTATTCGACCGCGCGCGAGTGGGACCGCAGCCTCCGGTCAAGGAGTTGGCCGGAGCTGACGCGGGCGCAGGGCGAGCCGGAGATTTCGGGCGTGTAGTTGGCGGAGAGGGCGCCAATGTCGCGGCCATGGATGCGATCATCGGCGCGGTAGATTCCTCGTACACGATCGGTGCGGCCGTGCTGCTGGCCTGGGGCTTGCTCGATTGCTTCTTCGGATACCGGGTCTTCCGGGTCGCCGTGGCGCTGCTCGGCGCGCTGGTGCTGGGCCTTTTCGCCACGAGCCTTGCCGGCCAGTGGTTCGGGGGCGGCGAGACGGTGCAGTGGGTTGCCTTCGCCGTCGGCGCTTTGGCGGGATTGATCCTCTCGTTCGCGTTCTACCTCGTGGGTGTGTTTCTGGCCGGTTTCTCCTTCGGCTACGCGGTGGCGCTGGCGCTCGTGCCCTTCACCGGCCCCGCGGCGACGTTGTTGATCGGCGCGGTGTCCGGGGCGGTGTGCGGTCTGCTGGCGCTGATGATGCAACGACTGATCGTGTCGGCCGCGACCGCGTTCGTGGGGGCGTTCCGCGTGGCGTTGGCGGCGGCCTTCTTCGTCGACGGGCTCGACTGGCAATTCTACCTGCACAGCCCCGAGCAGATTCCGGCGCTGCTCGTCGGGCGGTGGTGGGTGACGGCCGTGATGCTCGGGCTCGGGCTCGTCGGGCTGATGACGCAGCTGCGCCGGCCGCCGGCCGACGAGCCGAAGCGGCAGTAGTGCGCGGCGTCCGCCCGCGTTGCCGGTTTGCGTTTCCGCGGTTGCGGGACACAACCCGATCGCACGGTCCTGTCCGTCCGAATTTCCATGAAACGCATTCTGCTCATCGCCTTCGGTTCGATTCTCGCGCTGGTCATCGCGATCCTTGTGGTGCTACGCCTGCCCGCCACGCAGCGTTGGTTGCTCCAACGCGCGGTGGCGGATGTGCCCGGACTCAAGCTTGAGGTCGAGCACCTCTCGGCCGGCCTTTCCGGCGCGGAGGTGCGGGGCGTCGTCGCGCGCACCACGGTCGCCGTGGTGCGGTTGCCACGGGTGCAGGCGAGTTACGATGGATGGACATTGCTGACGAAAAGGGAACTGGTCGTGCGCGAACTCACGGCTCCCGACGTGCTCGTCGAGCTCCTCGCGAGCGAAGCGGGCTCGCCGGCCTCGACGGGCGCCGACGGGACGGCTGCGCAGGCCTTCGCCGGATTCCTCGCTCCGCTGCAGTTGCCTGTCCGCGCCACCATCGAGGCGGTGCAGGTGGGCGGGCGCGTGCGCGTTTCGGCGCAGCAAAGCCTCACGTTCTCCGCCCAGGGCAAGCTGCTGGTCCCGGGGCAGAACGCGGTGACGAACCTCAGTTTCGAATGGACCGACTCGACCGAGGGCGTCGCGGCCCGGAACCTGGGCTGGGTCGGCCAGCTGGCGACCTCCGCGGCAGCCGGCGGTGCCGTCGAACGCGTCGCCCTCGAAGGGTCTTTGGCAATGCCGTCCGACAAGCCCGGTGCGCCCCAGCACGGGCTCGTGACGAAGATCGGGGTTGGTCGCGCAACCGACGGGACCGAGACGGTCGATCTCGCGATCCGACTTTCGACCGCGAAGGAGGCCGAGGAGCCGATGGCCAAGGCGATGATCCGGTACCCGGGCGGGGCCGGGAATCTGGTCGGGGAGTGGAGTCTCCAACTGAACCGCGGGCAACTCGAGGGCGTGCTGGATCTCAACGTCGTCCCGGATTTCACGGCGGCGGCACAGGGCACGTTCTCCGCAGCGGTGGCGACGGGCGATTTCTCCGCCTCAGGCCAAGCGACGGTGGACGCCGCGAAGTTGCAGCGGCTGCGCCGGGAGCTGTCCGCCCTTGGCTCGGTCGGGGGCCGGCTCGAGTTCGCGTTCGAACGGCGCGGCGAGCGGCTCCGACTTGAGAAACTGACGACGACGTTGAGTGACGCGCGCGGGCCGGTCCTCGAGCTCGAGGCGCTGCAGCCGGTGACCTACCGGCTCGATACGCAAGCGGTGGAGTTCGCGCAGGCGGACAAAGATCTGGTCCGCCTGAACCTGACCAATCTCCCCCTGGCGTGGGTGCAGCCCTGGCTCCGTGAGACCAGTCTCGGGGGCACGGTTACGGCCGGCGAAGTCCGAATCAGGGGAACCGGCTCGGCGTGGTTCGTCGAGACGTCGCGGCCGCTCGCCTTCTCGGGGGTGCGCTATGGTCCCGGTAAAACGACCGCGGTCGACCAGCTTGCGGGCGAACTTGTGCTGCGCGGCGGCGTCGACGGCACGGCCTGGTCGCTCGATCTGCTGGACCTGAACCTGCGCAGCGCGGCGACGAATCCGGTGTTCTCGGCGCTCACCGCCAAACTCGAGGCGCGCCAAGATGCCGCAGGCCGTGGTCGGCTCGCGTTGCCGGTCACGTTGGCCAACGCCGGTCGGCGCTCGCAGCTGCGGCTCGAGGGCGAGTGGGCGCTCGGCGCCGAAACGAAGGCGGTCTCGGCCAAGCTGAGCGGCGACGCCGTATATCTGCGCGACCTCGGAGCGCTCGCGGCCTTGGCGCCCTCAAGTTCGACGCCGCCTCCGAGCAGCGGGGCAAAAGCGAAGCCGGCCCCGACGACACCCGCGACCGCGGCGAAGGATGCCCGTGCGTTCTGGGCGGGGATCGACGGGAAACTGGAAATCGACATCGCGCGCGTCGTGCTCGACTCGGAGGAGCTTGCCGGCGTGCAGGCGACACTCGCGTGCAACGAACGCCAGTTGGTGCTGGAGAAACTGGCGGCGAGCGCCAAGGGCACGCCGCTCGCCGCGAGGCTCGCGGTAGACTTCGACCACGCGAAGCCCGCGCCGTACACGCTTTCGGGCAGTTGCACGTTTCCCGGATTCGACCTCGGCGCATGGTTGCGTGCGGCCAATCCCGACGAGGAGCCGGCGATCGAGAGCGTGCTCGACATCGACGCGAAGGTGGAAGGGCAGGGCGCGAATCTCGGCGACCTGCTGGCCGGCCTTCGCGGGGATTTCGTGTTGCAGGGCGGACCGGGCGTTCTGCGGGTCAAGGACAAGAAGGTCGAGACCGCGAGCGCGCTGGGTGGTTTGGTGCTCGGCCTGCTTTCCAAGGACAAACAGCAGAAACCCGCGGTCGCGGTGGGCGCGCAGTTGATCGAGGAGATGCGCGAGTTCCGGTTCGAACGTTTCGAGGTTTCGCTCCAGCGCTCCGCGGACATGGATCTGCAGTTCCGCGCGATCGACCTGCGCTCGGCGCAGAAGCGCCTCAGCGGCACCGGGAAGGCGCGGCACATGGCCGGCCGGACGATCGCCGAGTATCCGCTCGAGCTGGAGATGTGGCTGGCCGGCAAGGATGACTTCGCCGCCTTGCTCGAACAGGGACGTCTGCTCGACGGCACGAAGGACGAGCTGGGCTACGCGCGCCTGCGCCAACCGTTCACCGTGGGCGGCACGGTGGGCGCACCGAACTGGAAGAAGATGCTCGCGCTGCTGGCCGCCGGTTTGGCGCTCGGCAAGTGACCGCGCCAGCAGTGTCGCGCGAGTAGATACGCGGTCGGCGAGCCGGGGCACCGCGGGAGGAATCCCGCGCCACGGATCTCCGTTCGAGCCCGGCGGGCGTTGGTCCGCCGGGCCTGCGGGGCCCCGCTCGGGTGTTGCGCGCGGCGGCGCCCGGCGCCAACGTTCGCGCCGCCATGTCGCACGCCAAACCGCCCGCTCTCCTGCAACAACGTCTCGGCGCCCGTGTCGTTCGCACCGACGATGCGTCGCGCTTCGCCGGCTCGTTCGACGGCAGCAAGATCGCCTTCGACTGCGATGCCGTGGTCCGCGTGCGCAAGGACGCGGATGTCGGCGTCGTTTTGGCGTTGGCCAACGAATACTGCGTGCCGATCACCGTGCGCGGCGGCGGCACCTCGCTCACGGGTTCGGCCTCGCCGCGGTTCGGCGGCTGGGTGCTCGATCTGACAAAACTCACCAAGATCCGGATCAACGCCGAGGCCGGGCTCGCGGTCGTGCAGGCTGGAGCCAAGGTCGGCGAAGTGCAGCGCGCGGCGGCCGCGGCCGGCTGGTTCTATCCGCCGGATCCGTCGTCGAAGGAGCACAGCACGATCGGCGGCAACATCGCCTGCAACGCTGGCGGCATGCACGGCGGCAAGTACGGCGTGACGCGCGACTACGTGCTCAGCCTCACCGGCTACTTGCCGACCGGCGAACGCGTGCAGTGGGCGGGCGAGTTCAAGAAATGGTCCGCCGGTTTCAATCTCCGCGACCTGTGGATCGGCAGCGAAGGCTGCCTGGGCATCGTGACCGAGGCGGTGCTGAAGCTGATCCCGGCGCCCGCGGAGCGGTGGACGTTGCTCGCGGCTTTCAAAGACGAGGCCGCCGCCTTCGCGGCCGCGCAGGCGCTGATCGCGGCGCGCGTGCAGCCGGCGATCCTGGAGTTTCTCGACCGTGCGTCGGTCGGTTGCGCCGAGAGCGCGACCGGCAAGCCGGTGTTCGCCGAGGCGCCGAAGAAACCGGTGCTGTTGCTCGAACTCGCCGGCACCGCCGCTGAGGTAGCCGAGCAGAAGAAGGCCGTGCTCGCGTGGGCGGAGAAGCACGCGGTCGTGTCGCGCGCCGCGCGCAGTCGCGACGAGGCGGAGGAGCTCTGGGCGGTGCGCCGCAAGTGCTCGCCGGCGATGTTCGCGCTCGGCGACAGCAAGCTCAACGAGGACATCGTGCTGCCGCTGAAGAGCTACGCGGCGTTCGGCGAGTTTCTCGAGCGGCTCAAGAAGAAGCACCGGCTCGCGATGCCGACCTTCGGCCATCTCGGCGACGGCAACCTGCATGTGAACATCATGTATCGGCGCGCCGACAAGCGGGAGAGCCGAGCGGCGGTGCGCGCGGTCGAGCAGCTCATGCGCGGCGTGAAGCGCCTCGGCGGCGCGATCTCCGGCGAGCACGGCATCGGCTTGGCGAAGACGCCGTTCCTCGCCCTCGAACACACCAAGCCCGCGATCCGCGCGATGATCGCCGTGAAGCAGGCGCTCGATCCGAACGCGATCATGAATCCCGGCAAGATCTTCACGCGCTTCGAGGTCTGGAAGCACAAGCGTGTGGAGGTGGCGCTGCCGTGGGACCACAAGTGAGGGGCGGGAAGGGGCGAGCGGAACTTCGAACGCTGAACACTGAACCGGAACGAGCAGGAGCAGGAGTCGGAGGCGGTCCGGACACGAGGTCCGACCCTACCGCAAGCGTTGTGAATCCTGCCGCTGCGAGAGGCCCGCTTGCGGTAGGGTCGCCGCTCGTCGGCGGACCGAGGCGATGCTCTCTCCCTCAACGCTGATCCCTGAATTGGGCAGCAGTAGGAGAACGAGCAAGAGAACGAAAACGCGGGCGGAAAGGCGCGCGACGCCTTCTGGCAAGCCCCAGTTCTTCACACCCGTTTGGGAGCAACTTCCGAGTAGCTGTGAATAAGTTTTCGGAGGTTTCCGTTGCGGGGCGGAGGGGCGGACCTTGAATCGCTCCCCTCGTTTCCGCATGTACCTCAAGGCCCTCAAACTGCACGGTTTTAAGAGCTTCGCCGACCCGACCGAACTTCGCTTCGAGCCGGGCGTCACCGTCATCGTCGGGCCGAACGGTTGCGGCAAAAGCAACATCGCGGACTCGATCCGCTGGGTGCTGGGCGAGCAGAGCGCGAAGGCGCTGCGCGGCGGCAAGATGCACGACGTCATCTTCGAGGGCACCGACACGCGCAAACCGCACTCGA
>JAEXPQ010000118.1 GCA_023446735.1 Verrucomicrobiota bacterium | reverse complement strand
TCGCCGACGTCGGTATCAGCTTCGGCGACGAAGGTAAGGGCCGCCTCATCTCCGAGGTGGTCGAGGAACTTCGCGCCACGCCGGGCGGCAAGCCCGTCTCGGTGGTGTTGAAGGTCAACGGCGGCGCCAACTCCGGCCACACCGCCGGCGGCATCAAGCTCAACCTCCTCCCGGCCGGCATCATCGAGGACACCGTCGCCCATCTGGCCATCGGCAGCGGCGTCGTCGCCGACCCGCGCAAGTTCTGGTGGGAGATCAAGCCGCTCGAGCAGCGCGGCTTCAAGGTCGTCGAGCGCCTCGCCATCGACGAGCGCACCCTCGTCTCCGACCTCTGCCACCGCCTGCTCGACCTCGCGTGGGAGGACTACCGCGTCTCGATCCTCGGCGAGGAGCCCCGCGGCTCCACCGGCCGCGGCATCACCCCGGCCTACAACGACGAGACCGGCCAGTGGCAGATCTATTACACCGATTTCCGCGGCACCCGCGAGGCGTTCGCCCGCAAGCTCGCCGCCCGCGCCGACCGCGCCCTGCGCACCATCCAGCATGTCTGCCGCGTGACCCCGGAAACCTGGGACGCCTACTTCACCAAGCTCACCGCCGCAGAGCAGCGCGCCAACGCCGAGGCCATAGAGGCCGGCGTGTTCCCCGCCGCCGAGTTCGACTTCGTGCGCTTCAAGGGCGCCCAGCCCTTCACGCTCAACCTCGACCTCCTCACCGAGGTCTACTGGCAGGCCGGCTCCACCCTCGCCCACCGCGTGCTCGAGGTCCGCGAGCTCATCCGCCAGGAGATGCGCGCCGGCCGCTCCATCGTCGGCGAGTTCGGCCAGTCCTACTGGCTCGACAAGCGCCGCGGCTTCTCGCCCAACGTCACCGCCTCGCACACCTACACCCCGGAGATCTTCCAGTCCATCGGCCTGCCCCTCCAGCCGGTGCACACCTTCGGCGTGGCCAAGGCCTACGACACCAAGGTCGGTACCCACACCTTCCTCACGCAGATGGACGACGCCCATCCGCTCGCGAAGAAGCTCAAGCAGATCGAGTTCGGCACCTCCACCGGCCGCCAGCGCATGGTCGGCTGGTTCGACGCCGTGGAAAAGGGCGACGCCCTGCGCTACGGCGGCTACCACGACGTGATGATCAACAAGATCGACGCGCTCACCTGGGCCGGCGACTGGAGCGAGGACCTGCTCATCTGCACCGGCTACCGCACGACCGACGGCAAGATCCTCCGCCACGTGCCGCGCCACGAGGAACTCCGCAAGACCCTCACCCCGGTCTACGAACGCCATCTCGGCTGGAGCGAGGACATCTCGTTGGCGCGAAAATGGGCCGACCTGCCCGCCGCCGCGCAGCGCTATGTCGCCGCGATGATGAAGGCCATCGTCACCTGCGCCTACGCCGGCGAACCGCTGCCCGCCGAGCTGCCGAACCTGCGTTACCTCGGCGTCGGCCCGCTCCCGTCGCAGATCATCAAGGACATCCCGTCCACCGCCGAGCTGCTGCGGCTCATCGCGTAAGGTCCGGTTGAATCCCGGACGGTCCGGACGCAAGGTCCGATCCTACCGCAAGCGTGGCTATCTTGTCCGATTCAAGCGGCCCGCTTGCGGTAGGGTCGCCGCTTGCCGGCGGACCGCATCGATACCGCGCGCCATCGCCGCGGTTTCCCCGGAGATAAGCGTCGACCATCGAGGGACGAACGCCAACCGGCTGAGCAACGGATGCTTCGTCAGCGCGCCGCAAGTCCCGCCGCTCCGGCGCTCGCCACTCGACCGAAAACCGCCTCACCGCGTCTGCAGGCGGATCGTGTTCAGACCGTTCTTGCGGCAGAGATCCATCACCTTGGTCACGCTCTTGAGCGGGGCGTTCTCGTCGGAACGGATCAGGACCGTGATGCCCTTGTCGACCTTCGCGAGCTCGCCGGCGAGGTTCTCGATCTCGTCGACTGTCGCCTCGCGTTTGTCGAGCACGAGCTCGCCGTTGACGCCCGTGATGGTCACGCGCACGCGCTCGTCCTTGTCGACGACGATCAGTACCTGGCTATGGAACACGTTCTTCCCCGCCGTCTCCACCTTCGGGAGCGTAAGGTTCAACGTGCCGCCCTGGGCCTCGCGAAACTGCATCGTCGCGAAGGTGAAGAACACGAGCATCACCAGCACGTCGATGAGCGGCACGAGCGGCAACTCGGGCCGGCGGTAGCGGTCGCTGCGCAGGCTCATAGTGCGGCGGAATCCTCGGACTTCGATTCGTGCTTCGGCCGCACCCGGGCGATCACACGCTCGAGCAACACATCGAGCTGGGCGGTATGGTGGTCGATCCGGCGCTGGATGTAGCCGTTGCCGACCAGGGCCAGCAATGCCACGCCGAGGCCGAGCAGCGTGGCCGAAAGCGCATAGCCGACGCTCTGGGAAAACTTGGCCGGATCGGGCAGCCCGGTCACCTGGTCGCGGGTGCTCGCGAACGCGCCGAGCAGGCCCGACACCGTGCCGATCAGCCCGAGCAGCGGCGCGCCGGTGTAGATCGTGTCGAGGTAGCGCACGCCGCGCTCCATCTTCATCACCTCGAGGCGAGCGTAGGCCTTGGTCGCATCGGGATCGCTCGCGTGGCGCTCGGCGAATTCGATCACGCGGCCCAGCACCGAGAAGCGCCCGCCGGCCGTGGCCTTGTTGAGCAGGACGGCCTCGGCCAGCTCGGGCGGCAACACCGCGGTGGTCCGCAACGCGAACGCGCGCTCGCAGATGATGAACACCACCGCGACCGAGCAGGCCAGCAGCGGGTACGCCAGCATGCCGGCTTCCTTGAAGACGCGGACCCAATCGACGACAGCGAGGACCATAGGATGAGGCCCTAAGACGTGCGGCCGCCCGAAATGTTTCGCAACGCGGAAAAATCCGGCGCGGTCCCCTCGCTCCGTCGGCGGAAAGCGCGCCCCCGCCTGCGCCGCCCGTCACCGCGCGGCGTCCACCGCCACCTCGCCGATCGCCAGGCGCGCCTTGTGGCAGACGGCGAACCACTGCCGCCCGTTGTACGTCTGGCAAGCGGTATCCACCGCGGCGAACGCCTGGTCCGCCCGGTCGATGCTCTCGAGGATCTTGTCCTTCGCTGCGGCCGGATTGGTTCTGAACGCCTCCTTCGCCGCAAAGTAGATCGCCGCGCCCTTGCCCACCGTGTCGACGGCCAGCTTGAAATCGAGGCGCGCAAGCTCCCGACCGAGGTGCGCCTCGTTGGCCCGGCGGTACGCCTCCGCCACGGCGGCGAAATCGTCGCGCAGCACGGCGGCGGCCCGTTCGGGGTCGCCCCACGTCGCTTCGCCGCGCGCGATGCGGCCGGCGGCATGCTCGAGCGCCGCGGCAAAGAACTTCGGATACTGCCCGCGGTACGCGTTCCGGAGGAAGGTCGCGAGCTCCGCCTTCAGCTTCGCCTCGCCCCAGTTGGCGATCGCGTCGGCCGGGGCGAACATCCACTCGGCGTAGTGGTCGTTGGCCTTGTTCACGGCCCACTTCTTCCACGCGGCCGAACCGGTGTCGTTCGCCAGCCCGAGCTTCTCGCGGGTCTCCAGCTCGTCGGCTGCGTTCTTGTAGGTCTCCCGGATGACGCCGTAGGCGGTCGCGACAAAACGCGCCACGGCCTTCTTGCGTAGGCGGTTCCACGCGATCCGCGCGCGTTCCCGCGCCTGCGCCAACTCGGGTGCGTTGGCCACATACTCGGTCGCGGCCTCCTGCGCCGCCTCCACGCGGCTCCCGAGATCGATCACCTTGGCGAGATCCTCCACCGCCGCCTCGAGACTCTCGTTGAGCCACAGCTCGGCCTGGGTGTGCTGGTCGTCGAGTTCGTCGAGGTAGCCGAGCGCCTCGCCCATCAACCGCACTGCCACGACGAGACGCTGCGCGTTGCGCGGGTTCGCTGGGTCGTCGTCGGCCGCCGCGAGATCGGCGACGAACCTCACCGCGAAATTTTCCGCGGCCTGGTTCGCGAACCCTTTCCCCCGCAACGCCGCGGCATTTGCTTGCACGACCTTCAACCAGCGCGCCGTCTCCGGATCGAGAACGAGCGCCGGGGGCTCGACCGAACAAGCGCTCTCCGGCCCGGCGACCGTCTGCTCGACGGTGAACGGCACCGCGAACGCGCCGTCCGGCCCGCTCAGTCCGCTGCCGATCGCCCGCGCCTGGCCCCCGACGTCCGCGTACACCGTCACCTTCGCGCCTTGCAGCGCCACCGCGCCCGCCGGGCCAGCCGCGTGCACCGCGCCGCCGAGCGTGCCATGGCCGCGTTCGCTGCGGAAACGCGTTGGCGCGCTCGCCGCGAAACCGGCTTTCTCGATCACGCACCAAAACGGCGCACCACTGTGCACCGTGAGCGCGAGCGGCGAAACCAGCTCCGCCGCGGCGCCCGCAGGCTGCGCGAAGAACTTCAGCTCGACTCGCCCGCCCCGCCAGCCCTCGGCCGGGTCGACCTGCGGCGGCGTGTAGGTCCACAGTCGCCAGCCCTGGGCCGGCTCGTCGCGCTCGGGCGCGCGCACGAGTTCGCCGCGCCCGGGCACCTCCGTCTCATCGGGCTCGACGCGGATCTCCGCCGTCGCGACGGGCTTGCCCTCCGGGTTGACGAGCCGCGCGGCGACGACGACCGGCGTCGCGCCGTCGGCGAGGAACTGCAGGCCCGCGCTTCGCACCGTTGTCTCCAATCCTCCATGCCGCAGGACCAGCTCCGCGGCGAGCGCGTCGGGCCCGACGGCCACGATCCGATTCGTCCCGGCGCGCATGCCCGCGCGGTACTCGACCGTCGCGACACCGTTCGCATCGGTCGTGAGCTCGCGGGCCGCCACCGTGCCGACGAACTCGCTGCCGACCTCCAGCTTGAGCGCCAGTCCCGCGGCCGGCCGACCATCGGCGAGAGTCGCGACCAGGCGCAGCGTGGTGGTGCTCGCACCATCGGACCAGAGCCGGTCGCCGGCCGCAGTCGCCACCAGGGTGCCGGCCCCGGCCGTCGCGGGCGGCTTCGTCACGGGCGCCCCGCCGCCGACCTGTCGCATCTTCGTCACCGTCGCGAGCACCAGCCTCACCAACGGGTCGCCGGGCAGCGGCCGCAGCCCCTCGTTCTCCATCTGGAGGTCGAAGCGGGAGTGCATCGCATGGCCGTAGACGTTGCCGACACGGAAATGGAGCATGCGCGTGGTGTGAATTCGGCGACCATCCTGCTCCGCGAACATCTGAAACGCCGCGCCCTGGTCGACCCCCTCGACCTGCAGGAGGATCGGTTTCTGGTCGGGGTATTTCGCGCGCTGCGCGACCGAGTCGGCGAACTCCGCCGCCGCGTCGCGCATGGCCTGGTCGGCCGTCGGCGCGTTGGTCGCCGGATGGAACATCCGCAGATCCAGGTGCAGCATCTCCACGTTGTCCTTGGCCGTGTTGCTCAACGACAGGGAACTGCTCCACAGGTCGCGCCGGCTCTGCGTCTCCTTCGTGCCGGGGACGTCGGCCGCGGTGGGCAGGATCGCTCCGGTGTCGAAGTAGAGCCCCTTGAACACCAGCCCCGGCCCCACCTTGGCCGCGCAGTAGTGGTCCCAGTCGCGTACGAAGTCCCGCGCCAAGCCCACCAGCTCCTCGCGCAGCTGCTGTTCGACCCGCGGCGCCATCGCCGCGACGTCGAGATGGCCGCTGCTGCTGTCCGGCGAAACCGCGAATTGCCTCAGATCGCCCGCCAGCGCACCGCCGCGGACGTTGCGCAGGATCGGGTCATCGGCGAACTCGCGCCCGGCCCGTACCGAAACCACCGGCTGGATCTGGTACTGGATGACGGCCGGTCCCCGCACGACGACGAGGTTGAGCCAATCGTTGGAGCCCACGCCGTATCCGGCTATCCAAGCGCGATCGCCGAGCCCCGGAACCTCCTCCGCCCTTCCCTTGAAGACCGGCAGCACTTTCGTCTCGGCGTAGCGCAGCGCCGGCGGGCAAAGGCCGTCGGGCCCGGGCAGATCGGCAGCGGTCCGCGCGTCGTTGATCGCGAGCGGGTGGACCTGCATGCGCACGGCGAACCAGAGCCGGTAATCGGTCGTGGCGATCTCCTCGGGCTGGCGCTGGCGGTCGTTCTTCCGGTCATACCACACGCGGGTGCGGCCGTTCTCCACGAGGCGAAACCAACCGCCATGGCCCGGGTGATCCTCGCGCCATCGGTTGCTGTCGCCGTAGGTGAACCAAGTGTAGCCGAGCTTCGTATCGCCGGGCTGCGGTCGGAAATCCCGTTTCCATTCCGGATCGCGGCCCTGCGGTCCGTAGTAATGGACGACGGCGCTGTCGGACGGCAGGGTCAGCTCGAAAAGCGCGACCTCCCATCCGGTTTGTGGGTCGACCCCCGGCTTCGGCGCGGCGGCGCCGACGCTCGCGAGCGCCAGCCACAGGTGGAGAAGACGCAGTGGTTTCATGGGAAACAGGTTCCGGCGCCGGCCCCGACCGTGGCAGACCGCGCACGGAAGCCTCTACATCGGTCGAGACGGCGCGGGCTTGACCAGCTTCCGCCCCCGCCCTGCGGTGCGGCAACCGCCGCCCCACCGAGCATCAACGGCCCGACCCGATGACCAGCGCCGTCAAGGCCGCGACGCCGAGAACCAGATAGAGAAGGTAGGCCTGCATGCGCCCGTGCTGGAGACGACGAACCGCAGTGGAAGCGCGCATCACTACGACGCCGGCCGGCACGACGACGTGCTCGAGCACGGTCTCAGGCGTGTGCTCCCCGCGACTGACGACGGTCGGGAACAGATTCTCCGGCGCCAGCGCGTGCTCGTGTCTCGCGGGCCGCAGGATCCAGGCGAACCACTCGACGATCGTCGCGGCGAACGAACCGGCGGTGTACTGCATCCGCGCAGTGGGCACGCCATACCCACAGTCCCAAGTGGGCGCCCGCCGCAGACCGCCGCGCTGCACGCGCCGCCAGAGCCACACCCCGGCGGCCGTCGCCACGACCACCAGCGCGAGCTGGCAGCACGTAAGCGCCCCCAACGGCGGCGGCGGCATCGCCGTCCCGGCCCACGCCGGCTGCCAAGCGG
>JAEXPQ010000100.1 GCA_023446735.1 Verrucomicrobiota bacterium | reverse complement strand
CGCGGGTCTGGTGCCAGAGGAAGACGGCCGCGCGGCCGCCGCCGGTGCGGCCCAGGACGTTGAGGAAATCGTTGTCGGCGAACTCCCAGTTGCAGAGCGCCATCATGTCGATGGCGGCGATGTAGTCGCCGCTGTACGAAGTTTCGGGTGGCAGGCCGGTGTTTTCGAAGTGGCAGCCCTTCACCCAGCCGCGGTGCACGTGGGTGCCGGCGGGCGTGATGGTGCCTTTGATGCAGCGCATGCCGGTCTCGAGGAAACGGCAGTTCTCGATGCGGACGTCCTCGGCCACCGGCGTGGTGTTGGCCTCGAGCTTGATGGCGTAGGCGCCGAAGCCGGAGAAGGTGAGGCTGCGGACGGTGACGCGGGCGCAGCGCTGGAGCCAGAGGCCGTCGGCGTTGCTGGAGCGGTCGGTGAAGCCGTTGCCGCGGAGGGTGACGGCGGCGGGGTCGTCGGAGGAGGAGCGGATCGTGATGTCGTTGACGTTGTTGAGCGTAACCCAGGTGCCGCCGGAGGAGTTGCGCGTGGCGGCCAGGTCGTAGAGGCCGTCGGCGAGGAGGATGAGGTCGCCGGCTACGGCGTTGGTGAGGGCGGAGCGCAGCTCGGCGACGGTGGCAACGTTGACGGTGCGCCGGCGAAGCGGGGCGTCGTCGACGGTGACGAGGACGTCGTCGGTGTAGGTGGTGCCTCCGGACGTGACGGTGCAGCGAAAGGTGTAGTCGCCGCCGGTTTCGAAGTAGACAGCCGTGTGCGGGTTGGTCGGGTTGACGAGGCGGGCGCCGGCCGGGCCGGAGACCTGGGACCACGCGAGCGGAGTAGCGAGGGCGAGTCCGGAGAACGTGGCTTCGAGGCAGGTGCCACCGCGCACGGTGATCGTGCGATCGGCGCCGGCGTAGAGGGTGGGCGTGGGGGTGGTGACGACGGCGGCGGACGTAGCCGGGCCTTTGTTGCCGGCGGCGTCGACGGCGGCGACGGTGTAGCTGAAGGACGAGGCGACGGGCAGGCCGGTGTCGGTGTGGGCGAGGCCGGCGGTGGAGGCGAGCAGGGTGCCGTTGCGGTAGATCCTGTATCCGGTGACGCCGGCGTTGTCGGTGGCGGCGGTCCAGGCGAGGGCGGCGGAGTCGGCGCCGACGAGGGCGGCGGTGAAGTTGCCCGGAGCGGAGGGTGGCACGATGTCGACGGTCGCGGCGTAGCGCAGGCGGAGGGTGGGGCGGAGCGTGGTGTCGGCATACTCGCGGGCGATGAGGTAGAGGCTGCGGTAGAGCGCGCGGTGCTGGAACATGACGCCGAAGTTGGTGGCCGGAGCGGAGAGCCAGCCTTGGGCGGCGGTGGTGAGGTCGATCTCGATGGTGGTGGCGCCGGCGGGGAGCGAGCCGGTGGCGAGCGCGGTCGTGCCGAAGGTCGGGGCGGTGGCCCAGGTGACGCCGGAGGCATCGTCGTTGCCGTTGCCGGTGCCCTCGGTCCAGGCGGAGGTGACGGGGAAGAGGTCCCAGGCGGTGGCGTCGGTCTGCGGGTTGTCGATATTGAGGACGAGGTTGGCAGACTCGAGGCCGGTGGCGGGGACATCGGAGAGGTCGAAGAAGAAGAGGCTGCGGCTGCTGGGGACGGAGGCGTCGTTGTAGACGTTGAGGGTCGCGGCGCTGCCGAAGTTGTCGTTCCCGCCCCAGTGCGCGGAGATGAGGGTGTCGCGGTGTGGCGAGGTCGCGCCCGATTCGTGGCGCAGTTCGACGGTGGGCGCGTCGGCGGCGCGCAGGCAGTAGTGGGCGGCCGGACCCCAGCCGGCGGCGCTGTTGGCACGCACGTGGAAATACCAGGTGCCGGCGGCGGCGAGCGTGGCGGTGACCGACGTGGTGGAGGTTTCGGCGACGGTGTCGGGTTCGGTCCAGGGCGACTGGTCGATCGACCAGCTGTACGCGGTCGGCGCGGGGCCGGAGTCGTGGACGAGGGTAAACGCGGGCGCGAGGGAGGAGGTGAGGGCTTTGTACGGGTGGGTCGAGGAGGTGACGACGAGGATGGGCGGGTTGGCGCCGTCGGGGACGTTGTCGGGGGTGGCGTTGTCGAAGACGATGGCGCGGAGCTTCTCGGCCATGTCGACGGTGAGCATCGAGCGGAGGTTGTAACCGCTGTCGCGCTGGTAGTACCGGCCGGCGGCGTTCTGCGCCGTTTCGGCAAGTTGGCCGGCGCCTCCGAGGTAGGAGGGGTGAACGCCATCGCCGAGGAGGACGGTGGCCCAGTCATCCGGATGCAGAGCCATAAACACGCCGTGGAGGTCGACGATCGGGATGCGCATCCGCGCGGCGACGGCGCGGATGACGGTGTTGGCCTCGGCCACGCGGGCATCGTAGCCGGTGCAGGGCGGGATGGTGCTGAGGACCGGGACGATGCCGGCATCGATGTTGACCTGGATGAGCCGCTCGAGCTGGGCGTCGTAGGTGGCGGGGGTCCAGGACGACTGCCGGATGTCGTTGGTGCCGTACATCGTGAGCGACCATGAGGGGTTGGCGCGGGCGATGGCGTCGTCGATGGCGGCGAGGGCGTTGGGGACGCGCCAGCCGGAGTCGTTGCAGTAGTTGCCGCCCTTGAAGTTGTGGAGCGGGTTGTTGGCGGAGTTGGGCGAGGCCCCCATCCAGAGCAGTGTCGGAAGATAGTTGTGACCATCGGCGGGTTGGGAGCTGATCAGACCCCAGCTGCAGAGCTCGCCGAGGTAGGCGTTCGAGAGGGTGATGCTGTCGCCCCACTGGCCGAGGATGCCGGGGGCGCGGCCGAGGGCGTCGCCGTGGAGCTTGATGGCGCGGAGATGCGCCTTCATCTCGGGCGTGATCGGGCTGACGAAACCGCGGCGGATGGTGTGGACGCTTTCCTGGGCGGAGGCGATGGGCGCGAGCGCGAGGAGGAGGGCGACGAGGGCGAGGAACGGACGAAGCGGGCTCATGATGGATGATGAACGAAAAAGCGGAGGACGGAGGGCGGCGGGCGGAGGGCTGAACGACTGCGTCGTCCAGCTACGGGGAGCCGGTGATCCGGAGGCGGAGGAAGCGGCGCGGGGTGATGGGGTCGCCGAGGGGAACGATGTCGGCGGCGGTGATGGCGTCGGAGCCGGCGGTGTAGGTTCGATCCGGCACGGCGGTCCAGGTGACGAGGTCGGTGCTGGACTCGAGAATATAGTTCAGGTCGGTGGCCTCCGCGCGGCGCGGGAAGGTGAGGGTGAGCACGCGGGTGTCGCCGGAGCCTGCGGTGTCCAGGGTGACTGGATTCGCGACGGGACCGCGGGCGGGGAGGGCGAAGGCGTAGCGTTGAATATTGGCGACGCCGGCGCCGTCGGGATCGGCGAGCGGGCCGGAGATCGTGTCGTCGGCGAGATCGGGGCCGAAGAAGTTCGCTGCACGCCAGGTCGCGTAGATCGCGGGCGGGACCTCGGTGAACTCGTCGGCGCCGATGTCGATGCCGACGCCTTGCGGGCGAAGCTCGCCATCGAAGTCGGCGACGAGGCCGGCGATGGCGCGGCCTTGGTCGACCACGGAGGTGAGGCGCGAGGCGAGGCGGAGGTTGCCGCTGGCGGGGGCGACAAACCATGAGGCCTGCGCTGTCGTGAGGTTGTTGCCGAGGGTGGCGGTGGCGCTGTCGCGCTGGCGGATGAGGGCGTTGGTAAGGTTGTTGTGGATCTGCGCGGTGGTCGCGGCGAAGCGGTACTCGATGGCGTGCGGGTAGCCGCTTTGGAGGAAGATGGTGTTGTTGTAGACCTGCACGCCGGCGGCGCTCTCGAGGCCGATGCCGACGTCCGCGAAGCCGGCTACGGCGCGGTGGTAGAGCATATTGTTGCGGATCACACCGCCGGTGGTGGGGCTGGAACCGAGGCCGAAGCCGATGCCGCGATCGCAGTCGACGATGAGGTTCTGTTCGACGGTGATGTCGACGCACGAGTCCCAGAAGTGAACGGCGTGTTCGGCGACGGCGTCGGAGGGGCTGCGGATGTTGCGGAAGGTGCAGCGGCGCACGGTCCAGTTGCGGGCGCGGTGGGCGTCGACGCCACCGATGTACCACTGCGGGCCGATGCCGGCGGGGTACTCGAAGAGGCAGTCCTCGACCAGGCCGTTGTCAGAGTGATCGGCGGAGCCGTTGCTGGGCACCTTGAGCATCTGCTCGCCGGTATTGAAGAAGCGGACGTTGCGGAAGACGCAATTGTCGATGTCGAGCTGGAGCTGGACGGCGTGGTTGGCGCAGTTGCCGACGGTGACGTCCTCAAGGGTAAAATTGTCGGCGGCGACGCCGAAGAGGTTGCCGATGGTGCCTCCGGTGCGGGAGCCGTCGGCGTGGAAGACGGAGTCGCCCTGGATGACGACGGCGTCGCGGTTGCCAGATACGCTGCGGATGGTGACGCCGGGCTGGACGAGGTAGAAGGAGTTGTAGTCGGTGAGCGTGTAGACGCCGTCGCGCAGGAGGATGGTGCGGGGGCCGTCGAAGTTGTTCAGCGCGAAGACGGCGTCGGTGAGCTCGGCGGCGGTGGAGACGGTGACCGTGCCGCTGGGCTGGGCGGTGAGCGTCGCGGCGAAAACGAGGAGGATGAAACCCAGAAGCGAGGCGGTTTTCACGGAGAGTTGGCGATGCGGAGGTGCAGGAAACGGCGCGGGGCGGAGGGGTCACCGAGGGCGACGACGTCCAGCGCGGTGATTGGGTCGGCGCCTGCGGTGTAGGTTCGATCCGGCACGGCGGTCCAGGTGACGAGGTCGGTGCTGGACTCGAGAATATAGGTCAGGTCGGTGGCCTCCGCGCGGCGCGGGAAGGTGAGGGTGAGCACGCGGGTGTCGCCGGAGCCTGCGGTGTCCAGGGTGACTGGGTTCGCGACGGGGCCGCGGGCGGAGAGGGCGAAGGCGTAGCGGGCGAGGTTGGTCAGACCGGTGGCGTCGGGATCGGCGAGCGGGCCGGAGATCGTGTCGTCGGTCAGATCGGCGCCGGTGAAGTTGGCGGCCCGCCACGCGGCGAAGGTGTGTGAGTTGGTACCGGAGTAGGCCGGCAACTCGATCACGTAGGTGTCGACGATCGCGTCGGGGTCGGCGACGACGCCGGCTCCGGGCGTCCCGGCGCCCCAGTCGCTCTGAACGAGAATGCGCGTGCCGCTGGGGCTGATGGTCACGTTGGGCTGTGCCCAATAGTTGGAATCATCGGCATTGTAGAAGTTGCCGGTGCTGCGGTGATGGGCGACGCGGTAGAATGCGCCCGTGTCGACATTCGCGATCAGGACTTCCTGGTCCAGGAACGTGCGCGTGCCATTGATCTCGCCGGTGATCCCGACAGCCACCCAGCCGGGATTCTGGTAGGCTCTGCCGCTGGTGAGCGTGCCGGGGGTCGGGTATCCGTCGCCCGTGGCTTCTCCGATGATCGTATTCACCGCGCCGGTCGTCAGGTCCGCCCACATCAGGTTGCCGCTTCCGGACGGCCCGTCGTACTGCGCGCCGACGACGATGTCGTGACCGGCGGCATTGCGTAGAAGGTCGGTATGGTCGACCCCGGACCAAGAGATGGTCCTGCGTACCGCCTGGGTGGTCGGATCCAGCACCCAGGCCTTCGTGGGATCGTTGTCCTGATAGTAGTAGGTGCAGGATCCGGAAGGGGCCGCCTGCGGAACTTCCGCCTCGGTCAGGAGGGTTTCGCTGATCGCGCCGGTCGACAGACGGTAGGTGAAGGCTCGGAAGGCGGCCGCGCCTCCGGGCCCGTTGTGACCGAGGTAGCAGCCCAGACCGAGGAGGTCGTTGTCGAGGCTCATCGAGAACGGGTCCGAACCGCCGGTGACGGCCTCAGTTCCTGTCGCGATGCTCAACTTTCCTCCCGCGGCGATGTCCGCGGCGAAATCATGCAGAGCAGCTTTCACCCCCGTTGACACGTTCAGGCGGGTGAGGACGAAGCGCCTCACGCCTCCG
Source organism: Verrucomicrobiota bacterium (assembly GCA_023446735.1). Lineage (GTDB taxonomy): Bacteria > Verrucomicrobiota > Verrucomicrobiia > Opitutales > Opitutaceae > CAJCBL01. Next base: position 4,838 of record JAEXPQ010000100.1, on the reverse strand, counting down.
CTGTCATGGTTGTCGACGTAGTAGAGAAGGTCTCTGTTGGTGGTATCCCAGTAGAACTGCTCGATGTCGGCCGGGTTGATGTCCAGCCAACGCAGGAACGAATAGGTGCGCCCATCGAACAGCGCGTGACCCGTTTGCGAGCCCGCCCCGCGGGAGTTGGTCACATAGAGGATCAACAGCGACTCGTCGGCGTTCCATGCCTGGATGGTTGGATAGACGGGAATGGCGGCGGCGCAGTTCCAGTCGGTTTTCGCATCGGTGATCCGCACGAGGTGCGTGGTCGGGAAATCGGGATCGATCACTCGCTGGCCTTTGGCCGGCTTGGCCAAGGGCGAATACGCGACTGTCTCTCTTCCGGTCATCAGGCCGGCTCCAAGATCGGTACCGCCGGGCAAAGTGAGCGGGAGGAGGGGGAGAAGACCGGTGGCCAGAAGAAGACGATGGCGGGTGCGGCGCTTCATGGTGGTGGCGTTCGGGGTTCGCGGGCCTTGCTCGGTCGCGGATTCGAACACGACGCGACTCGGCCATGGACCGATTTCGACGGGGCGGAGGCGCTGGAAACGACCGGGCGGGACAGACGGTGGGCGGAGGCGGACATTTCAGGGAAAACGATCATGGAGACGTGGCGACGCGCAGGCGGACGAAGCGGCGCGCGGCCGTCCCCATGGCCGTAGTATCTTGTGCGGTGATTGGGTCGGCGCCCGCGGTGTAGGTTCGATCCGGCACGGCGGTCCAGGTGACGAGGTCGGTGCTGGACTCGAGGATATAGGTCAGGTCGGTGGCCTCCGCGCGGCGCGGGAAGGTGAGGGTGAGCACGCGGGTGTCGCCGGAGCCTGCGGTGTCCAGGGTGACCGGGTTTGCGACGGGGCCGCGGGCGGCGAGGGCGAAGGCGTACCGGGCGAGGTTGGTCAGACCGGTGGCGTCGGGATCGGCGAGCGGGCCGGAGATCGTGTCGTCGGTCAGATCGGTGCCGGTGAAGTTGGCGGCGCGCCACGCGGCGTAGGTGGCGGGCTGTGGCAGGTCGACGTGGTAGACGTGGATGATCGGGGAGGCTCCGACGGCATTGTACTGGCAGACGAAGATCCGGTTGGTGGCGGGGTCGTAGGCGGCACCGCCCACCGAGTCCTGACCCTCGGGCCCGAACGGGAATGGCAGTTCCCAGGTCGCGTAGGGGACGACTTGCCAGAACTGGAGCTCGCCAGCGGCCACGCGCGCCAGATCGGCCGCCCGGTAGGCCCAGATGTAGCCGACATACGGATAGGCGTGGCAGCCTTTGCCGCCGCTGGCGGGATCGTAGACGTAGAGAACCTGCCCGTTGGTGCCGGGCACGGGGGTGCGGTCGAGCGCGGGGTCGCTGGTGCCCTGGCCGTAGCAGGGAATGCCGACACCGGCGCTGCCGAAGAAGAGCACGCTGTCGGAGCCGAACGGGAAGACGACGCCGCTGGAGCCGGCCGCCTGGTTGAATTGCGGGTTGTACTCGGTCGAGTTGCCCCAGGTGCCGAGCGTGGCGTGTTCGTAGGTGTAACCGAAAAGCAGTGTCGCAGAGGTCGGGTCGGCCATGCCGAGCAGGGCGGGATCGAAGACCGAGATGGTGGGGCCGTAGGAGGTGCGGCTGACGATCGGGACGCCATCGAGGCCCGTGAGCACCGGGCCGCCGAGCGCGGTCTGCCACTCGGGCGGAATGTGCGCCATGTGGCCGGCGCCGAAGCCGGGGTTCCGTGTGCCGACGCGGTACATGCCGCGGAAATCGCCGGTCTGCGTGAAGTCGAGCCCAGAGGTGAAATGGGAGCGTTGGGCGCTGCCGCCGGCATCGTAGTAGGCGTAGGAGGTGCCGATGAGTCGTCCGTCGTGGACGAGAAGCCCGCCGACCTTGCAGCCGCCGATGGAGGCGCCATCGGCGCCGACTTCGTTGAGGTGTCCCTCGGTGATGTCGGTCTGGTCCTGCAGGACCGTGGCGATGGGCAGGGCGGCGAAATCGGAGGTGATCACCGGTGAGGGAATCGAGATCTCTCCGACGAGTTGGTACCAGTCGTGGCCGCGCGCGAAGAGCGAGTTGTGCGCCGGGTTGAAGCCGATCGAGGTGCCGCCGTAGGCGTAGTCGTTGTTTGCGTCGCGCGGGAAACGGAAGGCGCCGAGGTAGGCGAGGTGCGAGGGGCGGACGAGGCGGGGGTTCTCGGCGGTGTCGGTCGCGACCGAGACCGCGGTGCAGAGGGCGCTTACGTTTCCGGCGGCGTCGCGGGCGGCGATGCGGTAGGTGTGGGCGGAGCCGGGCGCGAGTGCGGTGTCGGTGAACGTATTGTCGGAGTGGGTGAGGAGGAAGGCGCCGTCGCGGTGGATGTCATAGCGCGGGTCGCCGGAGTCGTCGGCGGATTGTGTCCAGTAGAGGACGATGGAGGTGGAAGAAACGGCGGTGCCGGCGAGGTTCGCCGGGACCGAGGGTGGCGTGGTGTCGGTCTGGGCACGGAGGGAAATGGCGAGCAGCGCAGCGAAGAGCGAAGCGGACACGAGGAGCGGACGGAAAGAGGTCATGTTGGGAGACGGACCGCTGAAAGGGAGGCGGGAAGTAGGGGCCTGCTTGCATGCGATCTGGGCGAGGGGGCTGGCTTCGATCGCGGAATCGCCTGCAAGCAGGCTCCTACCTCGGAATGGTTACGGGGCGACGGTGATGCGGAGGCGGAGGAAGCGGCGCGGGGTGACGGAATCGGCGAGCGGGACGACGTCGTCGGCGGTGATGGGGCCGGAACCGGCGGAGTAGGTGCGGTTCGGGACGGTGGTCCAGGTGACGAGGTCGGGGCTCGACTCGAGCGTGTAGGTCAGGTCGGTCGCGGCGGTCCGGCGAGGGAAGGTGAGGGTGAGGAACGTGCCGTTGCCGGTCGTGGCGGTGCCGAGCGCAATCGGGTTTACGACGGGGCCGCGGGCGGGGAGCGCGAAGGCGTAGCGCGCGAGGTTGGTGAGGCCGCAGCCATCGGGATCGGCGAGGGGGCCGGAGATGGCGTCGTTGGCGAGATCGGCGCCGGTGAAATTCCCGGCGCGCCACGCGGCGTAGTCGGCGGCGGGAAGTGCGAACGCACCGAGGGCCGGCGGCGTGGTGTAGGTATCGCCGAGATAGTCGGTGGTGCTCAGCGGGTGGGCGGCACCGGCGGCGAGGGCGGGGCTGCCGGCTTGGAGACGGTAGTCGGCAAGCGGGCCGGAGACGAAGCGCGGGTCGGCGCCGTAGAGGCCGCCGGTTTCGGCGACGGGGAGCGAGGGCGTGGACTGCGCGGGGTTGGCGGTGTTGTACCAGAGGTTGCGCGCGAAGGAGAACGTGGCGGGCGCGGTGTTGGAGCCGACGTTGACGAAGGTCGAGAGGTCGCCGCGGTCGTAGTGGACGATGTTGTTGGCGACGGTGTTGTTGCCACAGGCGGCGAAGGTGTAGGTGCCGTTCGAGACCGTCTCCTGCAGGATGCGCACAACCCAGTTGTGCGGGGACACGATGGTGTTGTTGACCGCGGCGCAGTCGACGGCGCCGACAAAGGCCAGCGGAGCGTCGGACCCGATGAAGACGTTGGCGACGACGCGGATGTCGCGCGCTTCGTAGTTGATGGCCGGAGGCGCAGCGAGGGCGGGGCGGAAGAACTCGTAGCCGGTGCTGCCGCCGATGTTGAGCGTGCGCGCGCCGCACTCCTCAAACCAGTTGGCGCGGATCTCGATGGCGGAGCTGCCGCCCTTGGACTGGACGGCGTTGGTTCCGGCGCGGGTGAAGCGGTTGCGGGCGATGAGGCCGCGGTGGCAGCCGACATGGTCGATACCGCTGCCGCCGGCGCTGCCGTCGGCGATCTCGGAATCGAGGACGAAGTAGTCGTTCACGCCGGAGAGTTTGAGGCCGTCCTCGTTGCCGCCGTTGCCGATGTGGTGGACGCGGAGGCCGCGGAAGACGACGTGGCGGGTGGCGTCCTCGTTGTTGTAGTCGCCGCCGTCGTCGCAGTTGAGGCCGTTGCCGGTGGCGCCAGTGACCTCAAGGTCGTGGAGCACGAGGTAGCGCACGCGCGTGAGGTGGAGGCCCTCGCTGCCGCCCGAGATGACCGGGCGGGGTTCGCCCTGTACCCCGCCGATCCAGATCGGGGCGGCGGCGGTGCCGGCGAGATTGGAGAGGTAGGTGCCGCCGGAGTAGGTGCCTGCGTGGATGCGCACGGCGGTGCCGGGTGTGGCGAGGCCGGCGGCGCGGGTGATGGTGCGGAAGGGTGCGGCGAGCGATCCGTTGCCGGTGGTGTCGTTGCCGGTGGTGGCCACGTGGAGCTCACGGGTGGGCGTGAGATTGCTCTCGAAGGTTTCGCCCGCGGCGGTGAGCGCGACGCGGTTACCGCCGCTGGTTCGGGTGATCAGCGACAGCGCGAGGCTGTCGATGGTGAGCAGGCCGTCGGCGTCGGCGACGACGGTGCCGGACTGCACGACGGTGCCGGTGGCGAGGGCGGTGTTGGTCCAGCGGAAGGCGGCGCCGGGCGCGACCACCAGTTGCTGGAGACGGCGCGGGGTGAGGCTGACGGTGCACGCGGTGGCTGGCGCGGTCTGGACGACGCCCATGGTCATCGCCCAGGAGCGTGGGGTGTCTAGGATGTCGGCGGTGTGCCAGAAGAGGAAGGCGTTGAGCTGGCCGGCGGCGGCGCCGTCGGCGGGGTCGCCGTTGCCGAAGTTGTCGTCGAGGCTGCAGCGGGTGAAGGCGGGCAGCGACTGATCGGTGCGGATGTCGATGGGGTTGATCGCCTGTTCGCGCACGCCGTCGATGTTGGGCGGGCAGATCGCGCGCTGGTTGTGGCCGCTCTGGCCCCAGTGGAAGATGTGGGGGCGCTTGGTGTCCTGGA
>JAEXPQ010000008.1 GCA_023446735.1 Verrucomicrobiota bacterium | reverse complement strand
GGACCCTTGAATGGCGGCTGCCGGCTGTCGCGGGCGGCGCCACGGTAACTCCGCACTTCGCCATGCCCATGCGGTTCGTCCGTAGGGTCGGACCTCGCGTCCGGACCGTTCCGAGCGCAGACGGCGCGTCGGCGAGCGACGGCCCTACACCACCTGCGGTGGAGAACCGCTCGCAGCACACGCGACCGCGTTGAGGGCAACGCGGTCCACCACCACGGACAGATTCAATCGTGCGCGAGACTCAGCGCACCTCCGGCACGCGCTTCAGCACCTCGATGCAGGCGCGGCCGTTGTGGTACGGGCACTTCCACGGGCCGATCTTCTGGCTGTCGGCGTAGGCGGGATAATCCGGGTACACCTTCCCGTTGCGGTCGAGGATCGCGAACCACTCGCCGTGCTGGGCGTCGACGACGTGCTTCTCGGTGAAATCCCACGCGCGTTGCGCGGCGTCGAGGTAGGCCTGCTTGCCGCTGAGCTGGTACGCGTTGAGGAAGCCCACGATCGCCTCGGCCTGCGGCCACCAGTGCTTGTCGGTGTTGAGCGGGCCGGTGGCGTCGCCGTCGTAGAGCACGGCGCCGTCGGGATCGAGGCCGTTGGCGAGCACGCCGTCGGCGAGCGCGAGGGCGACCTTCTTCGTGCGCTCGAGCAACGCCGGGTCGTTGACCGCCACCGCCGCCTCCCAGAACAGCCAGCTCGCCTCGATGTCGTGGCCGTAGGAGAACTTCGGCAACAGCGAACGCCACTCGAGATCGAAGAAGAGCGCGCAGTGCGGGTACGGCTGCTCGGTGTAGACGCGGTCGAGCACCACGGTCAGCAGCTCCTTGAGCGCGGTGCGCACGCGCGCCTCGGGCCAGACGCGCAGCAACGCCGTGTAGGCCTCGATGATGTGGAGCAGCGTGTTGTTGGACTTCGGCGAGTTGAGGTCCTTGTCGCTCAGGCGCATGTCGGCCAGCGGGCCCCAGTCGGCGTCGAGCGCCTCGATGTAGCCGCCGAACTTCGGCTCGCGAGCGTGTTGCTCGAGCAGCTCGAAAATCTCCTTCGCGCGGGCGAGCGCCGCCTGGTCGCCGGTCGCCTGGTACCACTCGGTGAGGCCGTAGATCGTGAACGCCTCGGCGTACACCTGTTTGCGCGGCGAGTGTGGTTTGAGGTCGCGCGTGAGGCTCCAGAAGAAACCGCCGTGACGCGTGTCGCGAAACGGACCGTCGAGGAGCGCGAGCGCCTTCCGGCCCACCGCGAGCCACTCGGGGCGCGGGTCGAGGCGCGCGGCGGCGGCGTACGTCCACAGAATCCGGGCACAGAGCACGACGTGCCGCGGTACGTCGTCGAACTCGCGCAGGTCGTGGGTGATCACGCCGACGAGGTTGCCGTCGGCCTTGAACGCGCGCTGCGCCCAGAAGGGCAGGATGTTGCCGTTGAGGTCGGCCGCCATACGGCGCCGCAGATCGAGAAGGGAGACCGGGGGAGTGGCCATGGAGCCGGCGACGCTAGCGCGCGCCGCCCGCCTGCCAAGACCCGAGGCGCGCCGCGCCGGCGGCGATGCATTGACGCGGCGGCGCGGTGCAGCGTCCGCCGGGCGACGTTCGATGAAAATTCACTGAACGAACCGTGAACCCGGCGTAAGAACCGCGCCCCGCGGCAGGCCGCATGGTTTCGCGTTTGTCCCGGTGTCCGATGCGCAGACCGATGCATGCTGCCCATGAACACGCTCCACGGAACTACCCGCCGCCCCGCCCGTTCACGCGTCTTGCGCTTCCTGCGCCGCCCGGTCACCGCCGCCCTGCTCGCCACCTCGCTCGCGGCTCCGCTCGCCGCCCAGACCTCGGCGCCCGCCCTCACCGTCGCCAACGAAACGCCCAACAGCTACAACTGCGACGTCTACCGTTGGACCGATTCCGCCGGCCGGCAGCGCACCGCCGCCCTCTCGCGCAACAACGCCGCCGATCCGGGCGGTTCGCACGGCGGTGTGCTCTACCAATACCGGTTCACCCCGTCGGGCGCCGCCACCGAGCGCGTCATCACCGGCACCGGCGCGCACAGCTACAACGGCTTCGGCTTCGTCGTTAACCACTATTCGGACACCGCCTACGTCTCCACCGGCACCACCGGCACCTACACCCGCGTCCTCACCGGCCGCCACCACGCGATCCACCAGTTCAAGCTCACCTACCCGCTCAACGGCGTGAACGTCACCGCCACGATCCACTGGTACTTCGCCACCGGCCAGGACCACCCGATCTACGCGATCACCTACGACACCAGCGCGGCCGGCGCCGGCGGCCTCTCCTTCAACGCCGACTCCCGCGCCCCCTACGGCGACATGCAGTTCGGCGGCGACGGCTCCAACCCCAACGTCTCCGGCGTGGCCTGGGGCGACAAATACAAGTTCACCACCACCTCCGCGCCGCTCACCCCGCAGAGCACCTGGGACTACTCGCAGCCCAACACCGTCCCCTACACCCAGATGTGGATCGACACCCCCGACGCCGAGATGGGCGCCGTGCAGACCCAAACCTGGCTCCAGCACAACACCGGCGGCTCGTGGTTCCACTCCAACTGGGGCCGCACCTCGGCCAACCGCGATGTCGGCGACGGCAGCACCTTCGGCAGCTGGATGATGCCGACCAACTGGCAGTGGCCCTATCAGCTCAATCAGTACGAGATGATGGACAACACCAGCCCCACCGCGAGCAAGCGCTGCGCCTGGGGTGTGATGTACGGCGCCGTCGGCCGCACCTCCTACAGCGGCTACGGCTACGAGAACACCTACAGCGGCCACCCCTACCAGAGCTATTCCGTCGCCACCGTCATCGGCCAGCACAGCACCGCCGCCGTCCAGACCCAGGTCACCCGCACCGAACGCATCCTCGACGCCACCCTCACCGCCACCACCGGCGCCCTCGTCACCGCTGGTCCGGGCGGCGCCGGCCGCACCGACTCCGTCGCCTACGCCAAGGCCGGCTACAACGCCACCTACGGCGCCTACGAACTCACCGCCGCCGGCGGCGCCTTCAGCGCCACGCTTGCCACCACCGGCGCGGTCAAGAACCCCACCTTCCTCATCCGCGGCATGGGCGGCATCCCGGCGACCATCAGCCTCGACGGCACCGCCCTCGCCGCCGACCAAGGTTACTACGCTTCCTACGACCCCGTCTCGCAGTCGCTCTGGCTCACCGTCGCCACCGATTGGAACGGCAGCCACACCCTCGCCTCCGGCGCCGGTGTCCCGCCGGCGGTCTCCGTCGCCGTCGCGCCCGCGACCGCCACGCTCGGCCGGGGCATGTCCACGACCTTCGCGGCCACCGTCTCCTACGCCGCCAACACCGCGGTCGCCTGGTCCGTCGTCGAAGCCGGCGGCGGCAGCGTCACCACCGGCGGCGTCTACACCGCCCCGTCCACGCTCGGCACCTACCACGTCCGCGCCACCAGCGTCGCCGACCCGACCAAGTTCGCCGAGGCCGCCGTCTCCGTCGTCGCCCCGACCGTCGCGGTCTCTCCGACCACTTTCGCATTGGCGCCGGGCGGCAGCACCGCGTTCACCGCCACGATCACCAACGCCGCCAACCCCACCGCCACCTGGTCCGTCGTCGAGACCGGCGGCGGCAGCGTCGGCTCCTCCGGCGTCTACACCGCGCCGGCCACGCTCGGCACCTACCATGTCCGCGCCACCAGCGTCGCCGATCCGACCGTCTCCGCCCAGGCCACCGTCACCGTCGCGAACCTGACACCGACCTACACCTACATCTACCGGTCCGCCCTCCAGGGCGGCTGGAGCAACGCCGCCTGGGGCGCCACCGTCAACTTCGCCGCCGGTGTGGTCGGTGGCCATTCCGGCACCGCCACGATCGAGGCCTCCGCCTCCGGCGCCTGGCAGGGACTCGCCCTCGGCGACATCGCCAACTGGAACCAGCTCACCTACCACAACCTGAGCGACGTCGACACCGTCGAGTTCGACATCTACCCGCACTCGGACTCGGTGGGCTTCGAGAACCTGGTCTTCATGCTCGACGACAACGCCAACGGCACCAGCGCCGCCACTCCCGCCATCGTCGACCTCATCCCCGGCTGGGCGTCCATGACCCAATCCCAGCGCTACAACAACTGGCATCACGTCGTCGTCGACCTCTCCACGCTTAATGCCCAGTTCGACCGGTTCCTCTCCATCGTCTTCTTCAAGATGTCCGACACCGGCAATCCCCACTTCCGCCTCGCCGACATCCGCTACGGCTCCGTACCCGACGTCACCGCTCCCGTCATCACCCTCGGCACGGCCACCGTCGCCTACGACCAACTCCTCCTGCCCTTCACCACCAACGAGGCCGCCACCTACCGGATCGAATACGGCTACGGCAACTACGCCCAGGCCCTCACCGGCCCGGCCACCGCCGCGACCAGCCACAACGCCGTCCTCTCCGGCCTCACCCGCGGCGCCACCGTCCAGTACCGCATCGTCGCGACCGACGCCGCCGGCAACGCCGCCCTCGCCACCGGCTCCGCCACCATCGTCGATCCGCCGCCGCCCACCAGCGCGACCGTCACCATCTCCGTCGACGCCGCCAACACGCACACCATCTCGCCCTGGATCTACGGGATGAACTTCTACCAGCAGAGCGCCGCCTCGATCCGCAACCTCAGCATCAACCGCCTCGGCGGCAACCGCTGGACCGCCTACAACTGGGAGAACAACGCCTCCAACTCCGGCTCCGACTGGGGCCCGTACAGCAACGACAGCCACCTCGGCGGCGGCGAGACCCCCGCCGAAGCCGTCCGCGGCGTGATCGCCGCCGACCGTACCCGCGGCAACGCCAGCATCTTCACCGTGCAGATGCAGGGCTATGTCTCCGCCGACAAGAACGGCCTCGTCACCCTCAACTTCCCCAGCCACCTCGCCAGCCGCTTCAAACAGGTGGTATTCAAGAAACCGATCGCCACCGCCGGCGCGTTCACCCTCACCCCGCCCACCACCGACGCCTCCGTCTACATGGACGAGTTTGTCTGGGCGATGAACCAGAAGATCCCCGGCCTCTACGCAGATCCCGTCAACCCGACCTTCATCCTCCTCGACAACGAGCCCGAGCTCTGGCCCTCCACCCACGCCGAGATCCAGCAGGCCCCGATCTCCGTCGCCGACTACATCACCAAGACCATCGCCCTCACCAAAGCCATCAAGGACGTCGCCCCCGCCGTGAAGACGTTCGGCCCGGTCCACTACGGCTTCGGCGGCATCATCAACTGGCAGGGCGCCACGACGCCCACCTTCACCTCCACCTATTGGTTCACCGACAAATACCTCGCCGACATGCGCGCCGCCTCCGAGGCCGACGGCCGCCGCCTCCTCGATGTCTACAACTTCCATTGGTACTCCGAGGCCCGCGGCAGCGGCACCCGGATCATCAACCTGACCAGCAGCACGCTCACCGAGCCCCAGATCCAGGCCATCGTCCAAAGCCCGCGCAGCCTCTGGGACCCCACCTACACCGAGGACTCCTGGGTCGCGCAGAACCTCGGCGGCCCCGTGCGCATCCTCCCGCGCCTGAAGGAGAAGATCGCCGCCCGCTGGCCCGGCACCGGCCTCGCCATCACCGAATGGGCCAACGGCGGCAGCAACCACATCGCCGGCGCCATCGCCGTGGCCGACAACCTCGGTGTCTTCGGCCAGCAGGGCCTCTTCCAGGCCAGCATGTGGCCCGACGGCGACGCCTCGAACCACTCCTTCGACCTCGCCGGCTTCAAGATGTATCGCGACTTCGATGGCGCCCTCGCCTCCTTCGGCGACATCTGCCTGCCGACCACCTCCAGCAACACCGCACTCGTCTCCGCCTACGTGAGCCGCGACTCCGCGCAGCCCGGCCGCCACGTGATCGTCGCGATCAACCGCTCCAACGCCCCGCAGGCCGTCAACTTCACCGGCCTCGCCCTCGCCGGCACCGCCCGCCAGTACCGCATGTCCGCCGCCGGCCTCGATCCTGTCCTCGTCGGCAACGGCTCCGTCGACCTCGCCACGTGGATCACGCCACTCCCCGCCTACTCGATCACCACCATCGAGATCACCGCCGCCGCGCAGGCCAACTACGCCGCTTGGCGCGCGCTCAACTTCTCCGGCACCGACCTCGCGAGCGACGCCATCTCCGGCACCGCCGCCGATCCCGACGGCGCCGGCCTCGCCAACTACGCCCGCTACGCCTTCAACCTCCCCGCCCGCGGCCCGGTCGCCAATCCCATCACCCTCGGCACCACCACCGTCGACGGCGCGACCTTCCTCACCCTCGCCTTCCCCCGCCGGGCCGTCGCCGCGGATCTGCGCTACACCGTCGAAGCCAGCTCCGACCTCGTCACTTGGACCCCGGTCTCCGGCCTCAGCTACGATCCCGGCGCGGATCCCGTCACCGCGCGGGACTCCGTGGCGATGGGCTCAACCTCGCGCCGTTTCCTCCGCCTCCGCGTCGCCGCCCCATAGTGGAGTCAGCTCCGCTCCTCCCCCGCCGCCGAACGGTCTCCGTTCCGCTCCCGTAGCGAAACGGTTTCCGTTCCGAAAGCCCGCATCGCTGCGGCGCGCGGTCCTCGCTCGGCCCCCCCGCCGACCATCGGCCGAAGACCGCCGCCGTCCTCCGGCGCCGCACCACGACCACCGCCCGGCTCGCCCCATCCCGTTCGTCCCCATTTTCGCAGGATTTTCGCCGAACCGGCGAGAACTCCGCTCGACGACGTCCGTTTGCACGACACATTCCACTACTTTCTTCCCCTGCACCGATTATCGGTTTGGGTAGAAAAAGCCGGCCGCCCGTGGGGGGCGGCCGGCTCCATTTTCCCCGTCGCGCCCGTGAACGAGCCGTAAGAATCCACCGAAGCCTTCATCGTATCCGCCATTCGCGTTGCTCGGAGCTCCGATCGGCCGGGGAATGGGCGCAAATCCGCCGTTCATGCCTTCACTCCGCTTCTCCAGCTCGCTTTTCCTTGGGGTTCTCCTGCTCGCCGCGGGCCTCGCGCGCGGCGACGATCTCGCTCTCCCCGCCCCACGAGGCACCGAGTACGAGATCAACCGCATCCTCGCCGCGCGCCGCGACGCCACGGCCTTCTCCACGACCGGCCTCCCACAGCAGGCCGTCTCCGATCTCCTCTGGGCCTCGACCGGCATCAACCGCCCCACTTCCGGCCACCGCACCAGCAACTACTCCTACCGCAGCCGCGACGATGTGATCTATGTCCTCTGCGCCCAAGGCGTCTTCATCTACGACCAGCTCGAGCACATCCTCACCCAACGCTCCACGACCGACCTCCGGCCGCTGCTCGACCCCGCCGCCGCCGCCGCGCCCGTGACCTTCGCCATCGCCAGCTACAACTCCTCGCCCAACTTCTTCGGCTCGATTCACACCGGCTTCATCTCCGAGAACATCGCCCTCGCCTGCGCCGACCGCGGCCTCGCCTCCCGCGTGACCGCCGCCATTCCGCCCGCGTTGCCCACCGCGCTCGGATTACCTGCCCCGGCCGGTCTGCCCGCCAACCAGACCCTGCTGGTGCTGCACAGCGTCGGCTACCCCGAGGGCGCCACCGCTGCTGACCCCGCCTGGCTTGTCGCCGCCGGCGTGCTGCCGCCGGCCGCCGTGAATACCGCCCCCGCGCTCCAGATCCTCAAGCGCCGCCGCTCGACCCAAAGCTTCGTCACGACTGAGTTCTCCCCCCAGACCCTCGCCGATCTGCTCTGGGCCGGTGTCGGTCGCAACAACCCCGCGACCGACGAGCGCACCGCGCCGGCCACCTCCGGCGCCCAGGCGATCGACATCTACGTCGCCCGCTCAGGCGGCGTCTACCGCTACGCGCCGGGGCTCGGTGCCGCCCACAAGCTCGTGCACGTTTCCGTCACCGATGTCCGCGGCACCCTCGGCTTCGGCTCGGTCCCGGCGATCATCCTCTACGTGGCCGACTACACGAAGCTCACCGGCACCACCGCCGCCAAACAACGCGCCGCCAGCCTCCACGCCGGCCATGTCTCGCAGAACGTCGCCGCCTACGCCGCCGCCGAAGAAATCGGCGAATACGTCCGCTCCAGCGTGTCCAACGTTTCCGCCACCCTCGGACTCACGGCCGACCAGCCTATCCTCTTCACCCAGACCCTCGGCTACCCGTCGCCCCCTCCCGGCGCCTCCACGATCACCGCCACCGCCACCGCTGGCGGCACCATCACCGGCACCCGACCGCAAACCATCGCCTTCGGCGCCGCCGGCACACCGCTCACGGCCACCGCCGCGACCGGCTACCACTTCTCCCACTGGTCCGGCCTGCCCGGCGGCCGCGTTCCCACCGCCACCCTCGAGCTGCCCAACGTGACCTGTGCGATGAACATCAGCGCCGTGTTCGTCGCCGACCCCACGTCGTTCACCGCCTGGCGCGCCATCAACTTCACCGGCGCCGACCAGACCGACGACGCCGTCTCCGGCCCGCTTGCCGATCCCGACGCCGCCGGCGTCACCAATCTCCAACGCTACGCCCACGGCCTGCCCGCGCGCGGCGTCGTCCCCCCACCGGTCACCCAGACCACGTCCACGATCGCTGGTGGGACCTACCTCTCGCTCGCCTTCGACCGCCACCCCACCGCGACCGACCTGACCTACTCCGTCGAGGCCAGCGCCGACCTCGCCACGTGGGAAACACTCGAGACTTACCCCGCCGGCACCCCGGTCCGGGTCGAGCTTCCGCAGGCCGCAAGGATGAGCGACCCGCTCACCCCCCGCCGGTTCCTGCGCGTCCGCGTCACCCAGTCACCGTAGTAGCGAAACCGTCTCGGTTCCGCTCGCCGCCGCTTCTCGAGTGCGCCCGGCGACGCGCCGAAACGCCTCGCTCCTCCGATGGTGGGGCGGGCTTTACGCCCGCCATTCCGGCCCCCGTTTCCGTCTCCTCGCCGCGGCGGAACGGACCCCGCTTCGCCCCCCGGCCCAAACGGCCCGGGCCATTCGCCGGCCCGTCCGTCAAATTCCGTTCAAGCAAGCGTGAAGCGCGCGTAAGCTTCTCCGATACGGCGCAGCCGACTGCTTCCACAGTTGCGACTCGTTCTGCACTGCACCGCATTGCCGGCGCGGACGCCCGCGCGCCCGCATCGCTTCGGTTCATCATCCATCATTCCTAAGCCCGGCCATGCATTCATGCCTCCAACTCACGGTCTTCTCCGCCGCGCCACCGTACTCGCCGCCGTCTGGCTGACCCTCGCTCCGTTCGCCTCCGCCCAGGTCGCCGCTCTCCTCGCCCATCACCACGCTGGGCAGACCATCCTCACCTGGACCGAGGCGCCCGCCGTCGCCTCCGCCATCCCTGAAGCAATGACGATGGACGAGGTGCGCGCCCTCCGCACCGCCCAGCAGGCGACGAGCTATCGCGTCTACCGCTCGCCGGCGCCAATCACCTCCGTGGCCGGCCTCACAGCGGTCAAGACCGTCGGCGTGCTCAGTGGTTGGAACACCGAGTTTTATGGCCGCGAGAACAACAACGCCCAGAACGGCGCCAGCTTCCGCTACGTCGTGGACCGCGAGACCGGCGACACCCCCGCCACAGCTCTCTCCCGCGACACCGCCGTCTGCGCCTACAACCCGCCCGCGGCGGGCCTCGCCTACTACGCGGTGACGACTGTCGTGAGCGGCGTCGAGAACGCCGCCCTCTCCGCCGCCAACACCACCTCGCTCGTCGAGACCGTGGGCGACGGCGTACCGATCCTCCAGCGCGTCGAGACCCGCACCAACTGGTACTACACCACCGGCATCTCGACCCATTACTTCTTCACCCGCTGGGAGTCCCCGCCGCGCTCCAACACCCACGGCCGCGCGCTCGACTACATGGTGGTCGTGCCGGCCAAGTACAACCCCGCCTCGCCCATGCCGGCCGTCGTCAGCTTCCACGGCTGGGGCGGCAACATGCAGGGCATGTCGTGGTGGTTCAACTTCGACGCCGGCACCATCGTCGTCACCTCCAACCAAGAGCCCTACGACTGGTGGACCGGCTACCACGAGCGCAGCGGCCTCGTCGCGCGCTCGCAGGCCAACTGGCAGGGCGGAGTCGTCCGCCCCTACACCCAGAACCGCATCAACAGCTTCTTCGACTTCGTCGCCACCCGCTGGAACATCGACCGCTCACGCACCATTCTCTCCGGCGTCTCGATGGGCGGCTCGGGCTCGATCATGTACAGCCTCCGCCAGGCCGACCGCGTCGCCTGGTGCAACTCCTGGGTCGGCGTCCACATCCCCGCCGAGTCGCCCACGTTCCTCAGCTCCTACGTGGGCAGCTACGGCGACCTCGCCTGGAACATCCTCTTCGAGGACGGCGTCACGCCGGCCTTCTCGTGGTTCGACGACGACTGGTACCTCCGCCACCACGTCGCGCAGGACACGCCGTTCCTGACCTTCTCCAACGGTAAGAACGACTCCGCAATCGGCTGGCCCCAGGCGGCGAAGTTCGCCCGCGCGCTCCAGGACACCAAGCGCCCCCACATCTTCCACTGGGGCCAGAGCGGCCACAACCAGCGCGCGATCTGCCCGCCCAACATCGACGGCGTGCGCGAACAGGCGATCAACCCCATCGACATCCGCA
>JAEXPQ010000302.1 GCA_023446735.1 Verrucomicrobiota bacterium | reverse complement strand
CAAACGGCGTGTGCGCGCTGTCCGAGGGGCGACTGAGGAGAACGTATGCGCCGTTGATCTTGCGCGGGAAGAGCACGCCGTTGCGGTTGAACGGCATCAGCGGATTCTCCATCCGGATGAAGGTCTTGAAATCCTTCGTGCGACCAAGGCCGATGGAGGCACCGGGGAAATCGTCGCACCAAGTGATGTAGTACCAGCCGTCGATCAGCACGACGCGCGGGTCGTAGGCGTAGCTCGGCGTGGCGGGTTTGCCGCTCTCGTCGACCCACTCGATCTTCCGATCCTCAATTTCAAAGGCGATGCCATCCTTGGAGCGCCCGGCGTGCAACGCCGCGCGTCCGTGACGCTCGTCGGCGCGGAAAACGCCGGCGAAGCCGCCCGCGAACGGCACGGGCGCGCTGTTGTAGATCCGCGCGGTATTTGGGGTCGGGTTCCAACCGATCAACGGATTGCGGCTGGAGCGCCAGAGGGCGTGGACGTAGCCCGCGGGCTTCTCTTCCCAAGGGATGTTCGGCAGCGCGCTGCCAAGGATGGTGTTGCTCATTTGTTCGCGACTATCGGGGGGGGAAACGACTCGAAAGTGCGGACGGTACGCCGCCTCCAAACGAGCGCCAGAAAGAATCCCGCAACGCGGGTGAACAATGCATCGTTTCGGCAATCTCCACCAAGCATCAAAAGCTTATCGGTCATCACTTTTCACCCACGCCGGCCCCACCCTTCCCCTGCGAAGCCGCCGTGATTTATCGCTTTCCCGTGGCCCCCCCGGAAAGTGGCGGAACCGGATCGGCCTCAACTCCCGCCCGGCCCCGGTCCAGTGCGCGGGCAGCCAGTGCCAGCACGACCAAGCCACCACTCGCGGCGGACCGCCCGCGGCTGGAGGGACGTCGCCGCGGGTCGGGTTGCTCCCTTCCACTTCGCCTCGGTGGGAGCCTCCGGCTCACCGCATGAGTTTGCGGTACTTGATCCGGTGCGGGCGGTCGGCATCCGCGCCTTTGCGGCGGCGGTAGTCCTCGAGGTAGCCGGAGTAGTTGCCGGGCCACCAGTGCACCGTGCTGTCGCCCTCGAACGCCATGATGTGCGTCGCCACGCGGTCGAGGAACCAGCGGTCGTGCGAGACGATCACGGCGCAGCCGGCGAAGTTCTCCAACCCTTCCTCGAGCGCGCGGATCGAATTCACGTCGAGGTCGTTGGTCGGCTCGTCGAGCAGGATGAGGTTGGCGCCGCTCTTGAGCAGGCGCGCGAGGTGCACGCGGTTGCGTTCGCCGCCGGAGAGCACGCCGACCTTCTTCTGCTGGTCCGCACCGGTGAAACCGAACTGCGTGCAATACCCGCGGGCGTTCACCGCGCGGCCGCCGAGCTGGAGGATCACCTCCCCGCCGCTGATCGCCTCGTAGATCGTCTTCCCGTCGGGCAACGAGTCGCGCGACTGGTCGACGTAGGCGACCTTCACCGTTTCGCCGATACGAAGCTCGCCGGCATCCGGTTTCTCGACACCCATCATCATCCGGCAGAGCGTGGTCTTGCCGGCGCCGTTGGGGCCGATCACGCCCACGATGCCGCCGGGCGGCAGCGAGAAGTTGAGGTCGTCGAAGAGCACGTTCTCACCAAACGCCTTCGAAACCTTCTTCGCGTCGACGACGAGCGTGCCCAGTCGCGGGCCGGGCGGGATCACGATCTCGAACTGCCGCTCCTGCTCGGCGGCGTTCTGTTTGAGCATCGCCTCATAGGCGTTGATACGCGACTGCGGCTTGGCCTGGCGCGCGCGGGCGCTCATGCGGATCCACTCGAGTTCGCGTGCCATGGCCTTCTGGCGACGGTCCTCGGTGCGCTGCTCGACGGCGAGCCGGCGCTGCTTCTGCTCGAGCCACGAGGAGTAGTTGCCCTTCCACGGGATTCCGTGGCCGTGGTCGAGCTCGAGGATCCAGCCGGCGACATTGTCGAGGAAGTAGCGATCGTGCGTGACCGCGATGACGGTGCCCTTGTAGCGCTGGAGGTGCTGCTCGAGCCAGCCGACACTCTCGGCGTCGAGGTGGTTGGTCGGCTCGTCGAGGAGCAGGATATCCGGTTCCTGGAGCAGCAGGCGGGTGAGCGCCACGCGGCGGCGCTCGCCGCCGGAGAGTTTGTCCACGACCTGTTCGCCGGGCGGGCAACGCAGGGCGTCCATCGCCATGTCGACATGCGAGGCGACATCCCACGCGCCGGCGGCGTCGATCTTCTCCTGGAGATCGCCCTGCTTCTGGAGGATGGCGTCCTTCGCGGCATCGTCGGCCGCGGCGTCGAGCTCCTCCCAGGTGGCGTCATAGGCGGCGACGAGGTCGGTGAGATGTTTCACGCCCTCCTCGACGCACGAGCGCACGGTCGCGCCGGCGGTGAGCTGCGGCTCCTGCTCAAGCAGGCCGACCGTGTAGCCCGGCTCGAAGGCGACGTGGCCGTCGAACTCATTGTCGCGCCCCGCGAGGATGCGCATGAGCGAGGACTTGCCGGAGCCGTTGAGGCCGAGCACGCCGATCTTCGCGCCGTAGTAGAACGACAGGCTGATGTCGCGGAGCACTTCCTTGCGCTCGTGGCGCTTGGAAACGCCGATCATGGAGAAGATCACTTTGGGCTCTTCGGCAGCGGGCATGGGACGTAATCGGTGGCAAGCCCGCCGCACCTCGTCAATGCGCAGCGCGCGCCGCCGCAAATCGTCGTGAATTCGCCGCGCGACCGGCCAAACGTCTTGCGCCTCCGCCTGCCCGCGCAAGACCCACGCCATGCGCCGCCTACCGCGTTTCGTCGCTCTGCTCGCCGCCTGCCTCGCCGCCTCGGCTTCCGCCGCGACCTACTACGTTTCCAACACCGGCGCCTCCGACGCCAACCCCGGCACGCAGGCGCAGCCGTTCGCCACGCTCGCCCGTGCCCTCGCCGTCTCCCGCTGGGGCGACACCGTCCTGCTCGCGCGCGGCAGCACCTACCGCGAGGGCGGGCTCGATCTCGGCGCGGCCCGGACCTTCGGCGCCTACGGCGACACCTCGCTGCCCCAGCCCGTCCTCGCCGGCAGCGCCGTCGTCACCGGTTGGGCACCGTGGACGCAGAACGCCGCCGTGCTCGTCGCCACGCCAAGCGTCGCCGGCATCGTGCAGGTCTACGTCAACGGCCGGCGCCTGACGCTCGCCCGCACGCCCAACTCCGGCTGGCTGCGCTGCGATACCGGCTCGGGCGACAACACCATCGTCGACGCCGCCCTGCCCCGCCCTGCCGCCGGCAACTGGGTCGGCGCGCAGGTTCGCTGGCGCAAATGGACGTGGTTCTATGAGACGCGCCCGGTCACCGCCGACAACGGCACCACCACCCTCACCCTCGGCGGCTCCACCTCGCTCGGCCTCACCGGCATCGGCAGCGGCTACTATATCGACAACTCGCTCCGCGCCCTCGATGCGCCCGGCGAGTGGTTCTACGATTCCGCCGCGAACAAGCTCTACCTGTATCCGCCCGCCGGCGCCAATCCCGCCACAATGGTCGTCGAGGCGGCGTTCCGCCCGACCGGCGCCTACGTCACCGGCGCCACCATCGAGAACCTCACCGTGCGCCACTTCACGACGGTCGGGCTCGAGATCAACCAGCCGAGCACGCTGCGCACCTGCACGCTCGAGCAGATGAACGGCGCCGCCTTCAACACCACGTGGAGCTGCGGCGGCACGGTTGTCACCGGTTGCACGGTCCGCGACATCCTCGACAACGCCGTCACCTGGATCGAGGACCCCGCCGGCCCGGGCGGCTCGGTGCTTGAGCGCTGCACCTTCGAGCGCATCGGCTCCGTGCCCGGCCTCGCCGGCAACGGCCCGTGGCACGGCGTGGGCATCATCGTGCACGCCTCCAAAGGGCTCCAGATCCGCCTCAACCGCATCAGCGACACGGGCTACGCCGGCGTCATCCCCAACAACCCAGGACTCGTGATCGCCCGCAACGTCTTCCGGCGCTGCATGGCCACGATGAACGACGGCGCCGCCATCTACTGCAACACGAGCAGCACCCACATCACCGAGAACATCATCCTCGACACCGTCGGCGACCTCGAGTCCTCCCACCCGTGGACGCCCCTCGGCCACGGCATCTGGCCGGAATTCCTCAGCAAGTTCTCGGGGCAGCAGATCACCAACAACACCGTCTACGGCTCTGGCGGCGACGGTCTCTGGCTCCCCAACAACTACACCTGCAACGTCTCCGACAACGTCTTCGTCTCGAACCGCCTCGCCGCGCTCTCCCTCGGCGGCTACGAGAACGAGCACGCCGCCGTCGCCGACGCCCAGCAGAACCACACCATCGCCGGCAACCTCCTCGCGATCGGCGCGCGCCCCTGGCGCCCGTTCCCCGGTCAGGTCCAGACGCTCGCCACTTGGGCTTCGCAAAACGACTACCTCCTCGGCTTCGCCACCTTCACCGACCGCGACCTCGACTACGGCACCATGAGCGGCACGCGCCTGCTCACGCGCGACGGCACCGACTTCGTCTACCGCGACGGCAACACCCAGCGCACCCTCGCCCAGTGGAAATCCGAGGAAGCCGCCTGGGCCGACCCGGCGCCGGCCACGTACCAGGGCAACGGTTACCTCTTCATCAACGACACCGAGGCCAACGTCGCCTTCCCGCTCCCGACCGGCATCACCTGGCAGCAACTCGGCGGCTCCGCCGTCGGCTCGACCGTTTCGCTTGCGCCCTTCCGCTCGGTCGTCCTGCTCGCGGGACCCGGCAGCACCGCCGGCCTCTCGCCCTACTATCTCGCCTCCGGCGAGGCCGGACCGCTCTCCTTCGACGAGTGGATCGCCAGCCACGGGCTCACCGGCGCCAGCGCCGGCGCGAACGCCGATCCCGACAGTGATGGCATGCCCAATCTCCTCGAGTACGCGACCGCGCTCTCGCCGGTCGCGGCCACCGCCAGCGCGCCGCTTCAGCTCATTTCCGCGCCCGCCGGCGCCGTCACGCTCACGTTCCGCCAACGCACCGGCCTCGCCGGAGCGAGCCTGCGGCTCCAGACCTCCGCCGACCTCGCCACGTGGTCCGACGTCGACACCGCGACCGCGAACGCCACCGCCGCCCCGGGCGAGCCGTTCGTGCGCGCGCTGACCATCACCATCCCGACCACGACCGCGCGAGCTTTCTACCGGTTGAAGGCCCAGGCGGATTGAACGGTCGAGCTGAACCGCGACGCGGGTCCGAGTTTCCTCCGTGCCGTTCTCGCTCCGCCCTTCCCTGCGCCGAACCGGCTATTCCGCGACCACACGGAATCCGATCGTGCGCGCCCGCTCGAGACGCTCGCGCTTCTCCAGCGGTACTTTCGCCAGTTCCGTCTCGGGTTCAGCGTAGGAGCCGCCCGCCACCAAGGTCGTCTCCCCGTCGCCCGTTGGCGGGAGCAGCCACTCCGCGACGTTGCCGAGCAGGTCGTAGAACCCCGCCGCGTTCGGCGCCGCCGAGCCCACCGGCTGCGGGCGCTGCTCGCTGCGTTCCTGCGCCCACGCCGACGCGGTCAGCAGCAGTCCGGTCGGCACCTCGCCCAACCCCGCGCGATACTCCGCCTCCGTCGGCAGCCGCACCGTTCGACCCAGGACCCAGGAGAACCGCCGGCAGAAATCCAGCGCGTCGTTCAAGCTCACCGATTCCACCGGAAGATCGGCCCCGACGTGGCGGCTGGGGTTCGAGCGCATGATCAGCTCGAACAGCCGTTGCGGCACCTCCGTGCGGGTCATGCGGGTCGGATGCCCGGGCACCGGGCGAAACTGTTCGGCCATCGCGCCGCCGATCACGCCGAGCTCGTCCTTGTGCAGCAGCAGGTAGTTGAACTTAAGCCGCCGCTCCGGGTCCAGCATCCGGCTACGAGGATGCCGCGCGAACATCGCATCCTGAAGCTGGCCGCCCTCCAGCAACATCTCGGACACGTTGGCGAGGTCGCGGCCCCGCAGCTTCGCCGCGATCTCGCGATCAAGTTGCGCCACGCGGCGCGCCGCCTCGGCCGTGAGCTCGGTCTGCCGCGCGATCTCGAGGGTGTCGACCCGTTCGGTCGAGGCGTGGCGGCTGCGCGGAAACTCCTTGTTCAGCTTCTCCTGGGCGGCGACCGCCCGTTCGAACAACGCCGCGGCGTCCCGCGACCGCCCCGCGCCCTGGGCGTCGGCCGCCTGCGCCGCCGCCGCCATGACCTCGTCGAGCAACGGCAGCGAATCGAGGGTCGCGATCTCGGCCTCGAGCTTCTCCAGCGTGGCGAGGCTGGCGTACTGCGTCTTGCCGTACTCGCGGTTGAGTCGGAGCTGCAGCTCGTGGGCGCGATGGTAGGCCGCGAGCGCCTCGGTCGTGCGTTTCGCGTCGCGCAAGACCGCGGCCTCGGCGGCGGTCTTCTCCATCTCGGCGGAGATCGGCTCGGCCTCGAGCCTTTCCACCTCCTGGGCGAGCGTGGTCTCGCGCGGCAGGTCGCGGCCCGAGCCGACACCCTCGCGCTGGTTGAGCGTTCGCTGGGTCACGAGGGCCGCCCGCAGGCGTTCGACCGCCTCGGCCTGCTTCCCGGCGACGAGCAGCGCGCGGCCGGCGGCCTCGTCCGCCTGGGAACGCGCGATCAGACTGCGCAGCCACGACGTGTCGTACAACGCCTCAAGGTCGCGCAGGCGCTGCTGCTGGTCCTCGGCCGTGCTGCCCGTGGCCTGCATCCACTCGCGCTGATTCTCGATCGCCCGATGGAGCCGCCGCAGATCGTTCTCGTCCGGCATCCGGTTGTCGCGGATGCGGGCGAACTCCTGTTCCAACGCGCGGCTTTCCTCCTGCAAACGGACCATCGCCGGATCGCTCGGGCTGAACAGCGCGCGCGCCGGCTCGCCCCGACCGAGTCCCCACCAGAGCGCCCCGCCGAGGACCACCAGCACGCCGGCGCCGGCCGCGATCCAAGGCAGACTGCTCCGACGTTGCCGCCGTGGCTGTTGGGGAGGGAGTTTGTGAGGGCTGCGCATGCGCCGTCAGAAAAGTCCCACGCCGGCCAAAATGCAAGGTGCCGGCGCGGCGCCGCCGCCGCTCACTCGAACCGCAGGGCCTCGATCGGGTCGAGGCGGGCGGCTTTGCGGGCCGGATAGTAGCCGAAGACGATGCCGATGCCGGCGCAGAACACCAGGCCGATCACGATCCACAACACCGGCACCGTGGCCTCGCCGGCCATGAACATGCCGAGCACATTGCCCAGGCCCACGCCAAGGATGATTCCGGCCACGCCGCCGAGCAGCGAGATGACGATGGCCTCGATCAGGAACTGCCGCAGGATCGCCCGCCGGCGCGCCCCAAGCGATTTGCGCACGCCGATCTCCTTGGTGCGCTCCGTCACGCTCACCAGCATGATGTTCATGATACCCACCCCGGCCGCAAGCAGCGCGAAGAGGCTGATCACGAACGCCCCCGTCTTGATGATGCCCGTGGCGTTGTTGAACATCTCGATGAGCGAGTCGTTCGAGACGATGTCGAAATCGTTCGGGTCCTCCGGCTCGAGGCCGCGCGCGAGCCGCATCGCCCCGATGGCTTGGTTGAAGGTGGTGTCGAGCTCCGCCTGGCTGCGCGCCTGCACACTGATGCCGATCGAGCGCCCGGCCCGGCCGTAGACGGCGAGAAACCGCGTGATCGGCAGGACGAGAATATTGTCCTGGCTCTGCCCGAACATCGTGCCCTTCGCGGCAAACGTGCCGACGACGAGATACGTCTGCCCGTCCATGCGGATGCGCTTGAGCAGCGGGTCCTCGCCGGGGAAAAGGCGCGCGACGAGATCCGCGCCGATGACGCAGACCGAGCGGCCGTAGGTGGTGTCCTCCCGCGTGAGGTTGCGGCCGCGGTCGATCTGGAAATCCCGCACCGAGGTGAAGTGCTCGTCGGTGCCGATGAGCACGTTGTTCGGATTGGTCTTCCGATCGAGGTAGACGGCCTGCCGGCCGCCGCGGCGGATCATCAGGCCGACCGTCGCCTTCGTGTCCTCCATCAGCTCCCGGAAACGCTCCGCTTGCTCAAGGGAAACATCGCGGCGGTTCGTGAAGCGCCCGTGCGGTCCGCCGCCCATGACAGCCGGATACTTCGAGATCACGAAGCTGTTCGCGCCGAGTACATTCAGGTTCGATTCGATGCTCTTCTGAATCGTGGCGATCACGGTCATCACCCCGATCACCGAAAAGACGCCGATCGCGATGCCCGACATCGTCAGGAACGAGCGCAGCTTGTGGGCGCCGACGGCCGTCAGCGCCATGCGGACGATCTCGCTCAGCGGCATGCCGCCGGATTTATTCATAACGTAATGCCTCCACCGGGTCGAGACGGCTGGCCGACCACGCCGGGGCGAAGCCGGAGACCACGCCCACGAGCGTCGCCGCGCCCATTGCCACCACCATGAGCAGCGGGGAGAACGTCACCGGCAGGGACGGCACGGCCAACTGCACCACCGAGGTGAGCAGCAGCGTGATCGCCAGACCCACGCAGCCGCCCACCAGCGAAATCGAGGCGGCCTCCACGAGGAACTGCAGCAGGATCGTGCGCCGCCGGGCGCCCAGCGCCTTGCGGGTGCCGATCTCGCGGGTGCGCTCCTTCACGCTCACGTAGGTGATGTTCATGATGCCGATCGCGCCGACGAAGAGCGCCAGGCCGGTGATGCCGAGCCCGGCGATCGCCAGGCCGTTGCGGATCGGGTCGAGCTGTTTCTTCACGCTGTCCTGGGTGTTGACCTCGAAATCCTCGGGCCGCTCCGGCGGCACCTGCCGGATGCGCCGCATCAACCCGATCAGCTCCCACCGCGCGTCCTCGGCGCGGGCGGGGTCGATCTGCACGCGGATCTCGGCGCCCTCCGTATGCCGGGTGAACAGCCGCCGCATCGCCGGCAAGGGAATCGACACGTTGGAATCCCAGCTCCACATGCCCAGGAACGACCCCTGCCGATCCATGACGCCGACCACGGAAAAATTCTGCCCCTGGATGCGCACCTGCTGCCCCAGCGGGGACTGGTTGGGGAAGAGCGCCTTCGCGACGTCGAACCCCAACACGACGACGTTCCGCCCCGCGCGCGACTCCGCCTCGTTGAAGAACCGGCCCTCCATCACCTGCGCCTTCGACATGCGCGGCAGCTCGGAGGTCGTGCCCAAGGTGAAGATGCCGTTGAGCGAATAGTCGCCGCGGTAGATCTTGGTGAAGACCGAGTCGGCCGGGACGGCGAGCTTGAGCGCGGTACCCGGCGTGCGCGCGATGTATTCGTTGACCTGGTCGGCGTACTCGGTGCGGATCTTCTGCCGGTTGCGGAAGTTCCACCAGTCCTCGACATCGCGCCACGGCCATTTGGTGACGTAGAGGATGTCGTCGCCAATGATCGCGAGGCTGTTGTTGACGCCCTTGTCGATGCCGCCGATCGCGGTGCCCATGAGGGTGACGGCCACGATGCCGATGATCACGCCCAGCGCCGTGAGAAAGGAGCGCGTGCGGTTCGCCCGGATCTGCTGGGTGGCGATCCGGACGGACTCGGTGAACTCGAAGAGGAGGCGCTTCACGTCGATTGCGGATTGCGGACTGCGGATTGCGGATTGGCGGAGGAGCCGGACGTCGATTGCGGCTTGCGGACTGCGGGCTGCGGATTGGGGGAAACCGGTGTCACCGCGGTCGAATGCTCACGTGCCGTACGAATCGAAGATACCGCAATAGCCGTGAGTTCGCCGGACTCGCGCAACAAATCGGCGACGCGGTCGACCGCGATGATTCCGGATTCGCCAAGAAGCTCAAACCACAGGCCCGATTCGTCCGCTTCCTCTTCGACGGTACCCATCTTCGAGATGAAGTCTGCGCGCGATTTCGCACGGCACGCCGAGCGATAGTTGGCAGCCACGGAAGTCGCGGAACGCAGCACCTGCCGGCCCAGCACATCCGCCGCCACGCTGCGCGGCAGCGATTCGACCAAGCGAATCGTTTGCAGCGCAAACAGCTTGGTCCGGTTCTTGAGGTCGGTGTCGTTCATGGCGCTTCTCCGGTTCGAAATTCCGCAATCCGCACTCCAAAATCCGCAATCAGGCGGCCGTCGCGGGCCGGTCGCTTTCGACCTTTCCGTCGCGCAGGCGGACGATGCGGCGGGCGTGGCGGGCGATGTCCTCCTCGTGGGTGACGAGGACGATCGTGTTGCCGCGTTCGTAGAGGACTTCGAGCAGCGCCATGATCTCGTCGCCAGTTTTCGAGTCCAGGTTCCCGGTCGGTTCGTCGGCGAGGATGATCGAGGGATTGTTCACCAGGGCGCGCGCAATGGCCACGCGCTGCCGCTGGCCGCCGGAGAGCTCGTTGGGCTTGTGGTGCATGCGGTCGCCCAGGCCGACGGCGCGCAGTGCATTTTCGGCGTGCTCGCGGCGCAGCGCGGTCGGCACGCCGGCGTAGATGAGCGGCAGCTCCACGTTGCGCAGGGCGTCGCTGCGCGGGAGCAGGTTGAACGTCTGGAAGACGAAGCCGATCTCGCGGTTGCGGATGTCGGCCAACTGGTCGTCGTCCATGTGCGCCACGTTGCCGCCGCCGAAGAAGTAGTCGCCGGCGGTCGGTGTATCCAGACAGCCGACCATGTTCATCATCGTCGACTTGCCGCTGCCGGAGGGCCCCATGATGGCGAGGTATTCGTTGCGGTGGATCTGCAGGTCCACCCCGCGCAGGGCGTGGATGACCTGGTCGCCCATCTTGTAGACTTTGGTGATCCCACGGATGTCGATCACCAGCGGGCCGGGTGGCCGCAGCAGCCGCGGGGCGGCGGAAGGTTGTGGAACGATGGAACTCATGCGCGCGCCGGCTCAGGGTTTCTTCGGCTCGGGCTTCGTCTCTTCCGCCTTCGGCTCGGGCTTCTTCTCGTCGGCCTTCTCGTCGGATTTCTTCCCGCCGGCCTTGCCGTCCTTCTTCGCGGGCTGGATCGCGATCTTGCTGCCGTCCTTCAACACCTGGGTGACCGCGCGATAGGGCCCGGTGATCACTTCGTCGCCCTCCTTCAGGCCGGTCACGATCTGGGTGTGGGTGTTGTCCATCAGTCCGGTCGTGACCTTGCGCAGCTCGGCCTTCGTCCCGGCGCGCACGAACACGATCCGCTGCAGATTCTCGCGGTCGAGGCGCTCCTGTTCGCGGCGCTGCGCGTCGTTGACGGCGGTGGCGGCACCCTCGTTCTTGGACTGGGCGGTCTCCGCGGCGCGTTGTTGCTGCACCTGCTCGGTGGTGCGGTTGTCGTCCTTCGTGCGCACGGCCACGCACTGGCTGGGAACTGCGACGACATCGGTGGCACTCTCGGTGACGATGTCGGCGGTGGCGCTCATGCCCGGGCGCAGGCGCACGCCCGGCTCATTCACGCTGATGCGGACCTCGAAGTTGGTCACCTCGTCGGCCGAACCCTGGCCGGCCGTGCGGGCGGTGTTGGCGATCTCGCGCACGACTCCGCGGAACTCGCGTCCTTGAAAGGCATCGACACGCACCCGGGCGGTGTCGCCGATCTTCACGTTGATCACGTCGTTCTCGTTCACGTTGACGCGCACCTCCATCTTCTGGAGATCGGCGACGCGCATGATCTCGGTGCCGGCGAAGCTGCCGGTGGCGACGACGCGCTCGCCGAGCTTGCTGTTGAGCACGCTCACCGTGCCGTCGCGCGGGGCGAGGATGGTGGTCTTCGCGAGATAGTCGTCCGCCTGGCGCAGGCCGCTCTCGGCACGGGCGAGGTTGGCCTTGGAGCTTTCGACATTGGCGCGCGCGACCCGCAACGCGGAGCGGCCGGAGTTGAAGTCGGTCTCGGAAACGAGGCCGCGCTGGAAGAGCGTCTCGACCTGGGCGAAATCGAGCTCGGCCTTCTCGGCCTGGGCTTCGGCCTGGAGCACGGCCGCCTTCGCGGCCGCGACGGACGCGTGGCTCTGCTCGACCTGCGCCTTGTAGTAGTCGGGCTTGATGCGCACGAGCAGGTCGCCCTGCTTCACCATCTGCCCCTCGACGATCGGCAGCTCGATGATCTCGCCGGCGACCTCGCCGGAGATTTTCACCTCGATCTCGGGCTGGATCCGGCCGGTGGCGGAGACGAGCTGGGTGATGGTTTTGACGACCGCCTTCTCCGTCGTGACAGAGATAGCGTGTTCGCCCTGCCCCTTCTTCGCGGCGAAGGCGCACAGGAGCAGGAAGGCCACCGAGCCTCCGAGAATCCAGTAGAGCTTCTTGCGGCTTTTCTTCGGTTTCGCAGTCGGCGGGCGCAGGGGATTGGCGTTCTCAGGCATGGTGGTACGGTTTGGTCTGGCATGGCCGCCTTCCCCCGCGGTGTCAAAGGCGCCGACGCCTACGGTCCGCCGCCGTGACGACCGGCGCCCGCGATGGACGAACGGCGGCGTCCGCGTTCGCAACCCCGTCCGGTCGTCGCGCCGGCTTGTCGCCCACGAACAATCGCCCGGCCTCCTGCCGCGCTCCGGCGTGGATCTTCACGGGCACGGCCTGCACCGCAAAACCGGCCCGCGCCAACCGGCGCTCGAACGCCCGGTCCGCGCCGGCCGACCAGACGACGAGGCGTCCGCCCGGGGCGAGCGCTGTCGCCAGATCACGGATCCCGGACTCGTCGTAGAGCCGGGCGTTGGCCGCCTGCACCAGGGCGGCCGGACCGTTGTCGATGTCGAGCAGGATGGCGGCGTAGCGGCCCGGCGCGGCGGCGCGCACGATCGCGCCGACATCGCCCACCCTCACCGCCACGCGCGGGTCGTCGAGCGCCGCGCCATTGAGCGCCGCCAAGAACTCGCGGTTCCAGGCCACGATCTCCGGCAACAGCTCCGCGACCTCCACCGCAACCTTCGGCCCGGCGTGCGCCAACACACTGCGCAAGGTGAACCCCAGTCCGAGTCCACCGATCAACACCCGCGCCGGTTGCCCGCGGGTGAGCGTCGCCGTCCCGATCTCGCCCAACCGCTCCTCCGAAAACGCCGCCCCGGAGTGCATCAGTTCCCGCCCGCCGATGCGCACACAGTAGGCGCCATCGTGTTCGTGCAGGGTGAGACTGGCGCCGCCGGGCGCGCGGGCTTCGGCCAGAAGTCGGTGCGGTTTCATCGGAACCGCGATCAACGGCGAGGAAACGGTGGACCGCCAGCCTTCGTTTCGCGCCGCCGCCCGCCTCAACCCCGCGCCGGCGACCACAGCCAATGCCACGGCTCGTAGATCACGCCGCTGGCGCCGCCGCGCGGGTAGCTCGCCGTGAAGCCGAAGCCGGACGCCTTCTCGCCCAACCAAGCGAACTCGCGGGTGGATTCGAAACGTTCGGTGAGGTGCGCGCAGTCCGGCGATCCGATGTCGATCGCCCGTCCGGTGTGATGCTCGCTGTGGCCCGGGAAGGCGTTGACCCGCAAGATCTCCGCCCACGCGTGGCCGGCGGCAAGTTTGCGCCGCACGATCTCCCGCTGGCGGGCCACGCTGCGGAAGCCGGAGATCGCCAGCAACCGCACGTCGACCCGGGCCGCCGCTTCGCGCATCGCGACCCACGCCGCCGCCGCGCGCGGATCCAGGCGCAGCTCGCGGCCGAACACGTCCAACCCGACGCCGGCCAGCTCGGTCGCCTCCGGGTGGAGCGGCAGGCGCGACCCGTAGTCGGGCGGGAGCGCCGGTAGCGGCGCCTCCGTGACATCGCAGTCGTCGTTCACGGCGCGAGCGGCACGCCGGCAAAGCTTCCCGCGTGCGCGGCCGCCACCAGCAGCGGCCACGCGCGCGACGTGATCGCAGCGCCCCCCGCGCGGTTGCGTTCGAGCAACGCCCGGCAGTCCGACCGGGTGAGCAGGTTCACCTTGATCTGTTCGCCCTCCACGCCCGGTCGCAGGCTCGGCACGCCCGCGCAGGTCAGCACGACGAACGCCTGGCTCTCGTCGCAGAGTCCGGGCGACGAATACGTCGTGCCCGAGGTCTCAAGCACCTCCGCGACCTCGAACCCGGTCTCCTCGCGCAACTCCCGCGCAGCGCAGGCGGCGATGTCCTCCCCTGCGTCGATCAGGCCGGCCGGGAGCCCGAACTCCCAGCCGCCGATCGGCACACGGTACTCCTCGAGCACCACCAGGCGACGCCCCGCGGAGGCCGCGCCGTCCCCGTGCAGCGCGATGATGGTGACCGCATCCAGACGCCGGGGCGCATCGGCCGATCGACGCCGACTGGCGAAAACCCAGCCGGCTTGCTCGTAGAGGCTCACCCAACGGGTCGAGTGGAGAAGTTTCGGTTCGTTCATACGCGGGAGACGGCGAGTTCGCGTACTACCATTAAAATGGCAAACCGGGAGGTCGAGACCGCAACGCAACTCGATTGCCTCCCGGCCCATGCGGTGAGCGCTGCGGAACGCCGGGAGGCGTTCCAACCCTGCGGCGCTCACCCTTTTTCTGCCCGGTGACGGCCCGCGAAGCCGGAACGGCACGCACCCTGGTGCCGCGACGCCCCCAGTGTCCGAAAATGGGACGCCCGTGTCTCGCCTGGGCGACCAACCACTGTGAACCGAATCGGACACGATCGGTTTTATTCATTGGTAGTCATTACCTTCGGCACGAGCTCCGACATTGGCACGGCCAGTGCAAACCAAGGCGCACAACACGAAACACCATGAAGAACCTCCTCTCCTCCGCCCCGTTGCTCGTCACCTTCGCCGCCGTCGCCACGATCGCGATCATCGCTCTTCTCAACCTGCGCGTCATCGCCCCGGAGTCCCTCGCGATCGGCGCCGGCTTCGTCACCTGCCTCGGACTGTCCGCGATGATGGCCCGCGACCTCGGCTCCGAGCCTTCCTATTGAAATTCGCGTCTCCTCCCCCATGTCCAAGCGCCACCAACTCCGACTCAACGCCCGCTGCTATGCGCGCGCCGTCGCGGGGCGCCAATGGGGCAAGCTCCCGCACTTCCACCGCGGATTGTGGCGCGCTTTGGTCGGCCACGATCGCCTCGGCAACGCCTTGGCCAACGTCTGTCCGGTCGGCCTCGGCAGCACGCTCATCGCCCGCCTCGCGCGATAACGGCGCGGCGGCCGGCGCGCCGCCTGCGGGCACCTTTCGTCGGCTCAGCCGCCCAGCGCGACAATCCGGTCGAATTCCGCCGCCGTGAGCGGCAGCACCGACAGGCGGCTCTGCCGCAGCAAAGCGATCTGCGCGAGCGCCGGTTCGGCCTTGATCGCGGCCAGCGTCACCGGCCGCGCGAAACCGCGGCCCGCCGCAAGTTCGACCGCCGCCCAATCGCCCTTTTCGCCCGGCTCGACGGTTGGATCGGGGAACGCGGCGCGGACCACCCGCGCCGTGCCGAGCACGGCTTTGGTGCTCACACTGGCGTAGAACAGCACGAGGTCGCCGACCCGCATCGCGCGCAGGTGGTTGCGTGCTTGGTAATTGCGCACGCCGGTCCATTCGGTCCGGCCGTCGCCCACGAACTGCGCCCAGCCGTATTCCTCGGGTTCCTGCTTCACGAGCCAGTGCTGCTTCGCCATGGCCGCGCAGGTTGCCGGGCCTCCGCCCCGGTGCAAGCCGCGCCGGGCGAGAATAGCAATTGCACGCCGCCCGCGCGGTTCTTTGCTCCGCCCATGGCCATGCGGTTTTGCATCCTCGGTTCCGGCAGCAGCGGCAACGCCGCCTTCCTGCAGACCGACGAAGCCCGCATCCTCATCGACGCCGGCTTCTCCGCGCGTCGCCTCGGCGAACTGCTGGCCGGCATCGGCGAATCGCTCGATCGGCTCGACGCGATCTTCCTCACCCACGAGCACGGCGACCACACCGCCGCCCTCTCGGGTTTGAAGAAGTTCCCGCAGCTCAAGGTCTTCGCCAACGCCGCCACCGCGGGCTCGCTCTCCCGCTCCCTGGAGCGCCCGATCGCGTGGCAAGTCTTCGAGACCGGCTCCCGCTTCCGCTTCCGCGACCTGACCGTCGACACGTTCCCCGTGCCCCACGACGCCGCCGAGCCGGTGGGCTTCGTCTTCGACTGGGGCCACGAGGGCGACCTGCTCGCCCCCCGCCGCCGCCTCGGCTGGCTCACCGACCTCGGCCACCTGCCCCAACTGGTGCGCGAACGCGTGCGCGGTGTCGATGTGCTCGTGCTCGAGGCCAACTACGACACCCAACTGCTACAGGCCGACACGAAACGTCCGTGGTCGGTGAAGCAACGCATCGCCGGCCGCCACGGCCATCTGTCGAATCAGGACGCGCGCGCCTTCCTCGCCGAGCACCATGCGGCGGAGCCCGCGTTGCGCGAGGTCTTCCTCGCCCACCTCAGCCGCGACTGCAACAGCCTCGATGCCGTGGCCCGCGAGTTCGCGCCCTTTCAGGCTCCCGCCGCTGCGACTCCGCTGCGCGTGCGCGCTGTCGCTCCGGGCGAAGGCTCCGGCCTGTTGGAGTGGTCCTGAAAACGCCGCGCCGAGCCCCGAACCGCTGCCCCGTGCTCTCGGGCCGCTGGTTGCGCGTAGGCCACGGCGCGGTAATTCTCTCCCAACCAACGCCCCAGCACGGGGTTCCGCGAGGCGCCGTTTCCGTCCTTGGCCTTGGTTGGCTTCTCTCACTCACTCACCGCCCGTCACATGAATCGACCGCAGTTCCGCCGCACCAAGATCATCGCCACCCTCGGGCCCGCCACCGAGAGTGAAGCCGCGCTGGAGAAGATCATCCAGGCCGGCGCAGACGTCATCCGTCTCAACATGGCCCACGGCAAGCACGAGTGGGTCCGCATGGTTATCCGTCGCATCCGCGCCGTCAGCGCCAAAGTCGGCAAGGAGGTCGCGATCATGATGGACATCAAAGGTCCGGAGATCCGCACCGGCGATGTCGCCGCGCCGTACGAACTCAAGACCGGCGAAATCTTCGATTTTCTCGTCGTGCCCCACGCCGACCGCACCGAGAAGGAAGTGCGCGGCGTCTCCGTTAACTATGCGGACATCGTCAAGGACGTCGCCATCGGCGACACCGTGCTGGTCGACAGCGGCCTGCTCCGCCTGAAGGTACTGGAGAAGGACGAGCGCCGCCTGCGCTGCGAGGTGCTCGTGCCCGGCAAGCTCGGCAGCCGCCGCCACATCAATCTCCCGGGCGTGCGCGTGAACCTGCCCTCGTTCACCGAGAAGGACCGCGCCGACACCCTCGTCGGCATCGAGGAGGGCATCGACTACGTCGCGCTCTCCTTCGTGCGCGAAGGCCGCGACATCGATCTGCTCGCCGAGTTCCTCCGTGAACACCGTTCGCGCGCCCGCATCATCGCCAAGATCGAGGACCAGCAGGCCATTGCCAACCTCGAGGACATCGTCCGCGCCAGCCACGGCCTCATGGTCGCCCGCGGGGATCTCGGCATCGAGTGCCCCTTCGAGGATCTGCCGATCCTCCAGCGCCGCGCCGTCCAGACCTGCCTCCAACACGGCCGCCCGGTGATCATCGCCACCCACATGTTGGAGACGATGATCGAGAACCCGATCCCGACCCGCGCCGAGATCACCGACATCGCCAACGCCGTCTTCGAGGAGGCCGACTGCATCATGCTCTCCGGCGAGACCACCGTGGGCAAATACCCGGTCGAGTGCGTGCAGGTCTTCGACAAGGTCGCCCGCCGCATGGAGAGTTCCCCCGGCGCCGGTTTCGCCTCCGGGCTCGCGCTCAGCTCCGACAAACTGAAGGTGCTGCGCAGCGCCGTGGTCATGGCCGACCAGCTGCCAGCCAAGGGCATCGTGGTCTTCACCCGCCAAGGCTTCATGGCACAGGGCCTCGCCGCGCTGCGCCCGCGCCATTCGCCGATCTTCGCGATCACCAACAACCTTGAGACCCAGCGCCAGATGGCGCTCTTGCGCAGCGTCGACGCGATGTATCTGCCCTTCTCCTCGCAACCCGAGGAGACCGTGCTCAACACGCTCAAGCTGCTGCGCGACTCCGGCCGCGCCGTGCCGGGCGACAAGTTCGTCATCGTCTCCGACATCCTCGCGAGCAACAACCAGCTCGTGGACAGCATCCAGCTGCGCACGGTGAACTGAGCCGCGGCCGCGCGGACCTGGCTGTGCCCGGCGCTCGTCGCGCCCGGGCACCGGCGTGTCACCACGCTGTACCTGCACCGTCTCGGCGGAATCCGCCGGCTCGCCGTCCCCACGTCCACGTGCGAGCGGTCGAGTGCGTGGCTTTTGGCTTGGTTTCGGGCGGCTTCTCGCCGCCAATGGAAGAACATGGAGCCCGTTCGCCTGCAAAAATACCTGGCCGATGCCAACGTCTGTTCCCGGCGCGCCGCCGAGGCGCTCATCGAGGCCGGCGAGGTCTCGGTCAACGGGAAGCCCGCGGAGCTCGGCCAGAAGGTCGTGCCCGGCGTCGACCGCGTGAATGTGCGCGGGAAGTTCATCGCCGGCGGCCCCGCCGTCTCCAACACCAAGGTCACGCTTCTCGTCAACAAGCCCAAGGGTGTCGTCTGCGGCACGCCCGACGGCCGCCACCCCGAGACCGTCTTCGACCTCGTCCCCAAGGAGTTCGCCCGCCAGCGCTTCCTCATCGCCGGCCGCCTCGATCTCGAATCCGAAGGCCTGGTACTGCTGACCTCGGACGGCGCTCTCGCCGACCGCATCGCGCGCGGCACCGAACAGGTGCTGCGCCGCATGCGCGTCACGCTCAAGCAGCCGTTTCCCCGCAGCCGCGTGGCCCAGCTGCTCAAGGGGGTGCGCATCGAGGAGGAGCTCGTCGCCGCCGAGGAGGTCTTCGTCCTCCACCCCGACGCCTCCGGTTCCTCCACCGAGCTCGAGGTCCACGTCAGCCACGGCCGCGGCCGCGGGCTGCGCGAACTGTTCACCACGATCGGCTGCGACGTGAAGCGCATCCAATGTTTCCAGATCGGCCTGCACCGCATCGGCGGAATGCCGTTGCGGGGGTCCCGCGAGCTCGCTACCGAAGATATCGAGAAACTCTTCCGTGCGGAATGAGTCTGTCCTCCCAGCTTTCTCTCCTGCCATGAACCTGCGTCACTTCCTCCTCGGACTCGTCCTGGTCGCCACCGCCTCGCTCGGAGCCCAGCCCCTCACGCGCGACGCCACCGTCTACGCCCGGCCCGAACCCTCGGCCACCGTGATCAAGGTCCTGCCCGCCGGGACCACGCCGGCCGCGGCGACCAGCCCGGCCGAGCCCGCGCCCGTCGGCTGGTTGGCCGTCGAGGTCGCCGGACCGCACGAGCTGTACGTGGACAACAAGGACGTCGGCAAGAATCTCGACGTGAAGGCCGGCGCCTTCTTCTACCTGCGCCCCGACCGCCGCGCCCCCGTCGTGGCCACGATGCAGTCCGGCGATGCCGCCGAACTCGCGAACCTCGTCGGCGACTACACCTCGTTCCGTGTCGAGAAGCCGATCGTCGGCTACATCAAGCTCGCCAGCTCCGTCGCCTCCGTCCCGGCGGTCCCGACCCGCCCGGCCGTGATCGTCTCGGGCCCCGCCGCCACCGGCGACATCGGCCGCGCCGCCATGCCGCGTTTCTACGAGGGCCGCTTCGCCGCCACGCAGAATTTCATCGCCTACAAGCACCCCTACAACTTCCAGCTGATCGACTCCACCGGCAACCGTTTCGCCTATCTCGACATCAGCCGCCTGCTGCTCAACGACAAGGTCGAGCTCTTTCTCGACCGGGTCGTCGTCATCTACGGCACGGCGCGCACCCTCAACCAAGAGGGGACCAAGCGCGTGATCGAGGTCGAGAGTCTGCACTTGAAGTGAGCCCTCGCCGCGCGATCGCCAGCCTTGGCGATCGTGCCGCTCGCGGCGGCACCGTCCGCCGCCGCCGCTGTCTCCCACCGGAGCATGAACCAATCGCCGCCATGGCTGCGGGTCTGTCGCCGTTGCACGCACAACCTCCTGGGGGCGACCGTCACCTCGGCCTGCTGGCTGCTGTGGATCGCCCTCGCCGCCTCGCTGGTTCTGCTCGCGACGATCTGGTTCCAGCGCGAGCTCACCGTGCCGGATTTCCTGCTGCGCCGGCTTGAGCAGAAACTCGAGTTCGCCCGCCTCTCGGCCCGTTTCGGTCGCACCGCCTTCGATCCCCGCGGCAACCTCGTGCTCCAGGACGTGCGCCTCTACGGCGCCGGCATCGACGAACCCCTCGGCCGCGCCGCCGCGATCCGCCTGCATCTCGACTTCTGGGCCGTCACCGCCGGAGACTTCGACGTCCACCGCATCGAAATTATCGATGCGCGGCTCGACTGCCCGGCCACCGTCTCGCCCTCCGGCGTGAGCGAGGCGGTCGTCGGCGACCTCAACGCCACGGTCCTGCGCGACCGGGAACGCTGGGAGATCCCCGACGCCGCCTTCCGCGCGGGGACCGTGCTGGTCACCGCCGCCATCCGCTGGAGCCAGCCGCCCCGGGCCGCTGGCGCGCCCCGCCAGCTCCCCCCGGACCTCCTCCGCCACTACATCGGCCTCGCGCGCAAGGCCGCCGATGCGCTCCGCCACACGGCGCCGCTCGAAGACGCCCGGCTCCGGCTCGACCTCGCCGCCCACCCCGGCTCGCCGCCGCGCATCCATGCCGACGTCTCCGTAGCCGGCGCCGAAATCGCGCTGCCCGGCCCGGCCGGAAGCATTCGCGCCGAGAACCTGCGTCTCACCGCCGAGACGGTCTGGCGTCCGGGCGGCCTCGATCCAACTACCGTGACGATCACGGCGGCCCGCGCACGCGGGCCGCAGGGAATCGAGCTGGAAAACCCCTGGCTCCGCTCGGCCGGGCGACTCTCGTTCCAGCCGCTTCACTGGAGCGGCGGACCGGTGACGTTCTCGGCCGGCGCGATCCGCCGGGAGGGCGATGCGATCACCCACCCGCGCGCCACCGTGTGGTTCGACTCGTGGCCCGCCCTGCGCGCCGAACTCGCCGCGCTCGGCCGGGGCCACAGCCCGATCGATCTGCGCGTCGAGGTGGACGGCACCGCCAAGACCGCGACGATCGACGTCGACGCGCAGTTCGCTCCCGACCTGCTCAACGACGCCGCGGCGCGCGCTGCCGTCTGGCGCCGGAGCCGCATCCTCGCCCAGCTCGCCTTCCACGAGCCCGCCACCCTCTCCGGGCATGTCGACTTCGGTCCCGGCTGGAGTTTCCGCGAAGCGCGGGCGGTCGCCCGCCTCGGCGCGAGTGTCGCGTACGGCGTCGATCTCGCCCGTACCGACGCGGAGATCCGGATCGGTCCCGACCAACTCCTTGTCGAGCCTCTCGTTTTCGTCCGTCCGGATATCCGCGTCCGCGGCAGCTATGGCATGGACCTGAAAACGCGGGACTACCGCTTCCTGATCCAGGGCCACTTCTTCCCCGCGGCGATCGATCCGTGGTTCAGCGGCTGGTGGACGCGACTGTGGAGCGACTTCCAGTTCGGCGCCCGGCCGCCGGAGGCCGATCTCGACATCCTCGGCCGCTGGGGCGCGCCGGAGTTGTCCGTGGTCTATGGCGACGCCGACATCGCTCCGGTGACCCTGCGCGGCGTGCCGCTGGACCGCCTGCGGGCCACCTTCTTCATCCGGCCGGAGCACTACGACATCATGGCCTTCGACGCCCGCCGCGGCGCACTCGGCGCCCGCGGCGGTTTCACGCGCCACGACGATTCCGAAACCAAGACCCCCCGGTGGATCGACTTCGTCTTCCACTCCACTCTCCCGTTGCAGGAGGGCGCACGCCTCTTCGGTCCCGAAGGGGCGCGCACGGTCGAGCCCTTCGTCTTCGCGCAACCGCCGACCGTCGATGCCGCGGGCCGCATGGAATGGACCGACTCCGGCCTGCGCGAGAAGATCCATGTCTCTGCCTCCGCTCCCGGCGTGTTCCGCTTCCACGAGTTCCCCGTGGACAACGCCCGCTTCAGCTTCGATCTCCTCGACCGCGACATCCACGTGCGCTCGATCGAGGCGCAGATCGCGGGCGGTCCGCTCACCGGCAGCGCCACGGTCACCGGGCCCGAGACCCGGCGGCGCCTCGCCTTCTCCGGGCGGCTCGCCGGGGCGAACCTCGCCGGCACCGTCGGCACCTGGCTCGACTACCGCACCCGCACCGCCCCCTCCGGCACCCCGCCGCTGCCCGACAGCGCCAGCCGCCTGGGCGCCGACGGTCGCCTCGATCTCACCCTCGAGGCCGAGGGCCCGCTCGAAGATCTGTATTCGCTCCAAGGACATGGCGGCGCCTCCGTGCGCGGCGCGGAGCTGGCCGAGATCGAGATGTTCGGCGCCCTCTCCCGCGCGCTCCGCGGCACCCTGCTCGGTTTCACCTCGTTCCAGTTCAGCGACGCCGACGCCAAGTTCGTCCTCAACGGCGAGCACCTCGATTTCTCCACCCTGAAGATGACCGGGCCGTCCGCCGCGATCCACGGCAAGGGGCGCTACACGATGCCGACCAGCGGGCTCGCCTTCAACGTCGCGCTTTTCCCGTTCCGCGAAAGCAGCTTCCCGGTCTTCACCATGTTGGGCACGATGCTCACCCCGCTCTCCCACGCCTTCGAGATCCGTCTCGGCGGCACGCTCGCGAAACCCGAATGGTCCTTCGCCGCCGGCGCCGCCGATCCGTATTCGCTTCCTGCCGGCACGGCGCTTCCGCCGCCCCCCGCGCCGCCGGCCGCGCCGCCGCCGCCCGAAGCCGCGCCCGGGGCTCGCCCCGCGGATTGAACTCCCGGAAATTTCCGTCAACCTCGGCCCGCTGTCGTCGTGAAATCCGCCTTCTCCCCGCTGCTTCTCGCCGTCTCGGTCCTCGCTGTCGTGCTGTCCGGCTGCTCGTCGGCGCCGACCGGCCCCGCGCCGTTGCCCACGGTGGTGTGCACCTTGCGTTGCGCGGATGTCACCCGCCTGGAGTACGGCACGGTGCTCGAACTGCGCCTCGTCGATTTCACCCGGCCCGATGCCCGGCCGATCGTCCTGGCCGAACGGGTCGAGTCCAACCCGGGCCAGCCGCCGCTGCGTTTTCGTCTGATCTACAACACCTCGGCGATCAATCCGGCTCACGACTACGGCGTCGAGGCGCGTATCCTTTTCAAGGGGCGACCGATCTGGATCCAGCCCGAACCGGTCCCCGTCATCTCCAAGGACCATCCCACCGAGGTGGAGATCGTGCTCCAGCCGGCCCCCTGAAGCCCCCGCGATGAAGCCGGGCCGATTCGCCGCCCACGTCGTTTGGATCACCGGCGCCTCCTCGGGCATCGGCGAGGCCCTCGCGGTCGCCTTCGCCGCCGCCGGAGCCCAAGTCGTGCTCTCCGGCCGCCGCGTCGAGGAACTCGCCCGGGTCGCCGCCCGCTGCGGGAGCGATCCTGCGCCCTTCATCCTGCCGCTCGATCTCACCCGACCGCAGGAGTTCGCCCTCGCCGCCTCCGCGGTGCAGACCCGCTTCGGCCGGCTCGATGTGCTGATCAACAATGGAGGCGTCGGCGAGCGCGCCCTCGCCCAGGAGACTCTGCCCTCGGTCGAGCGCGCGGTGATGGAGGTGAACTATTTCGGCGCCGTGGGCCTCACCAAGGCCGTCCTCCCGTTGCTGCTCGCCCAGCGCTCGGGCAGCATCGTCGCCGTCAGCAGCGTGATGGGCTATGTCGGAATCCCGCGCCGCGCCGCCTACGCCGCCTCCAAGCACGCGCTGCGCGGTTGGTTCGACTCGCTCCGGGCCGAGGTCGCGCCGCACGGGCTCCACGTCTGCCTGGTCTGCCCCGGCTATGTCGCGACCAACCTTTCCCGCCACGCCCTCGCGGCCGACGGCGCCGCCCACGCCCGCGTCGACCGCGGAACGGCGCGCGGCCTCGCCCCGGAACGGGTCGCCGCCGCCGTGCTGCGCGCGGTCGCGCACCGGCGCGACGAGGTGTTCGTCGGCGGCCCGGAGCTCTGGGCGGTGCGATTGAAACGCCATTTTCCCCGTCTCTGGGCCTGGGTCCTGCGCCGTCTGGTGGCGCGCGGCCGGTTCTGACGTTGCCCCGCGGGACGCGCTCGCATCCTCTCTCGCCGGCATGGCCATCGTCGAATCCAGGAAAAGCTACGACCCGCGCATTCTTCTCTTCTACGCGCTGCTCGCCGGCCTGCTCCTGATTCTCGTCGGCGGGCTGGTCTTCCGGCAACTGCTCCGGACCGGCGAATACGTCGAACGCGAGAAGGTCCAGAACCAGCGCCGGGTGCTCATCCCGGGGCCCCGCGGCAACATCACCGACCGCGAGGGCCGCGTCCTCGTCGGCAACCGCGCGCGTTTCTCCGCGGTCCTCCACCTGGCCGAGTTGCGCCAGGAGTTCCGCCGCGAGCTCATCCAGATCGTCCGCAACTACCGGCAGATGGATCGCGAGATCCGCCCTTCCGCACGCGATCTCGAGAGCCTCGCCCGCGCCTCCGTCGCCCAGCGTTACCTCGACCAGGTCAACCACATCCTCGGCCGCACCGACCGCGTCGACGGCGACGCCCTCGACCGGCACATCGGCCAGGAGTTGCTCCTTCCCTACATCCTCGTCGACGATCTCAGTCCCACCGAATACGCCCGCCTCCTCGAACAGATCCCGGTGCGCGGGCCGCTCCAGGTGTACAGCGCGAGCATGCGCAGCTACCCGTACGGCTCCGCCGCCGCGCACGCCCTCGGCTACGTGGGCGCCAACCAAGAGCTGCCCGCTTCCGACATCGAGGGCGAGGACCTCCGCACTTTTCACGTCAAGGGCACCATCGGCAAGGACGGGCTGGAGAAGGTCTACGACGACCAGCTCCAGGGCCAGACCGGCGGCATCATCTACCGCGTCGACCCCGCCGGCTTCAAGATCGACCCGCCGCTCTACCGCCAGAAGCCGCAGCAGGGCGCCAACCTCATGACAAGCCTCGACATCGACCTCCAGCTCGCCGCCGAGCGCGCGATGCAGGGGCTCGTCGGCGGGATGGCCGCGGTCGAGATCGCCACCGGCGAGGTCCTCGCGCTCAGCAGCAAGCCCGACTACGATCTCAACGAGCTCTCGCCCCGCATGTCTTCGGAGACCTTCAAGCGCATCAACGACGAGGGCGGCTGGTTCAACCGCGCGATCAACGGCCTGTATCCACCCGGCTCCACTTTCAAGATCGTCACCTCCTGCGCGGCCCTCCGCTCCGGCGCGATCTCGCCGACCGAGCAGCTGACCTGCAACGGCTACTACCAGGTCGGCACCCGCCTCTTCGAATGCCACGACCGCCACGCCCACAACTCGGTCGACCTCCGCAAGGCGCTCACCCTGAGTTGCAACGTGTACTATTACCAGCTCGGGCTCGAGACCGGGGTCGAGGGCCTCGCCGAGGAGGCGCGCCGGTTCCATCTCGACCGGCCCACCGGTATCGAACTCAACGAGACTCGGCGCATGAACGTCCCCGACGCGGCGTGGAAGAAGCGCACCGGCGCCGGCGGCTGGAACCCCGGCGACACCGCCAACATGTCCATCGGCCAGGGGGCGCTGATCTTCTCGCCCTTGCAGATGGCGTGCATGATCGCCTCCTTCGCCCGCGGCGAGTCGCTGACGGTGCCCACCTTGCTCCATCAGCCCGGTCGGTCCCCGTCCGGCGGCCAGCCCCGCGTCCCGCTCGACCTCCCGCACGACAGCTACCTGGCGATCGTCGACGGCCTCGAGCGCGTCGTCGGCGTTGGCACCGCCAAGACCGCTCGCATCGAAGGAGTCCGCATCGCCGGCAAGACCGGCACCGCGCAGATCAAGAAGGACGGCCAGAACCTGAACGTCGCCTGGTTCGTCTGCTTCGCCCCGGTCGAGAACCCCGAGGTCGCGATCGCCATCGCCCTCGAGGGCGGCGAACCGGATGTCGAATACGGCGGCGGCCGCCATAGCGCTCCCGTCGCCAAGGCCGTGCTCCAGGAATATTTCGCCAAGAAGGAACGGCGCGCCAACACGACCCCGCTCTTCAAGATCGCGCCGCCGTCGTGAACCGAACCCGGCCCCTCGCCGGCCCCGCACTTTCATCAAACTGTTCGAATTAAGGCGCGCTACTTGCTCTCGGTTTTTTGCGTGCGCCCGGCAAACCGCTGGGCAAAAATTTCCACTTCATGAACATCCACGAGTATCAGGCGAAGGCGCTCTTCGAGCGATTCGGCATCGCTGTGCCGAGAGGAGTGCCTGCGAAATCGGTTACCGAGTTCGCCTCTGCCGTGCAGACACTGGGGGATGGACCATGCGTCGTTAAGGCGCAGATCCACGCCGGTGGCCGCGGCAAGGGCACGTTCGTCGACGGCTACAAGGGCGGCGTGAAGCTCGCCAAGACGCCGACCGAGTCCATCGAGGTCGCCCGCCACATGCTCGGCAATACGCTGGTGACGCTCCAGACCGGCCCCGCCGGCCGCAAGGTCAACACCGTCTATTTCACCGAGGCCGTCTCCATCAAGAAGGAGTACTACCTCGCCATCCTCCTCGACCGCGGCACCTCCCGCCCCGTCATCATCGCCTCCACCGAAGGCGGCGTCGAAATCGAGAAGGTCGCCCACGAGACCCCCGAGAAGATCGCCAAGGTCTTCATCGACCCCGCCGTCGGTCTCCAAGGTTATCAGACACGCCAGGTCGCCTTCGCCCTCGGCTTCAAGGGCGACGAGTTCAAGGCCGCCTGCAAGCTCGTCGAGGCCCTCTACAAATGCTGGTACGACCTCGACTGCTCCATGGTCGAGATCAACCCCCTCATCACCACCGCGGACAACCGCGTCCTCGCCCTCGACGCCAAGGTCGGCTTCGACGACAACGCCCTCTTCCGCCACCCCGAGATCGTCGCCCTGCGCGACCTCGCCGAGGAGGACCCCAAGGAGGTCGAAGCTTCCAAGTTCAACCTCTCCTACATCGCGCTCGACGGGAACATCGCCTGCCTCGTCAACGGCGCCGGCCTCGCCATGAGCACGATGGACATCATCAAGCACTTCGGCGGCAACCCGGCCAACTTCCTCGATGTCGGCGGCGGCGCCTCCAAGGACCAGGTCGCCGCTGCCTTCAAGATCATCCTCTCCGACAAGAACGTGAAGGGGATCCTTGTGAACATCTTCGGCGGGATCATGGACTGCAACGTCATCGCCACCGGCATCGTCGCCGCCGTGAAGGAGACCTCGCTCACCATCCCCCTCGTCGTCCGCCTCGAGGGCAACAACGTCGACGCCGGCAAGAACACCCTCGCCGCCTCCGGTCTCAAGCTCACCACGGCCACCTCCATGGCCGACGCCGCCGAGAAGATCGTCAAGCTCGTCGCCTGACGGGAGAACCCGAAACTCGAATCTCAAAACTCGAAACGATTCTCCCATGTCCATTCTCATCACTCCCGCGACCCGCGTCCTCGTCCAGGGCATCACCGGCGACTTCGGCGGACGCCACGCCAAGCTCTCCCTCGACTACGGCACGCAGGTCGTCGCCGGCGTCACCCCCGGCAAGGGCGGCCAGTTCTTCGAGCATGGCGACAAGAAGGTCCCGATCTTCAACACCGTCGCCGAGGCCGCCGCGGCCACCGGCGCCACCGTCTCCGCCATCTTCGTCCCGCCGCCCTTCGCGGCCGACGCCATCCTCGAGTGCGTCGACGCCAAGCTCGACCTCGCCGTCGCCATCACCGAGGGCATTCCGATCCGCGACATGGTCCGCGTGAAGCGCGCCATGGCCGGCGCCAGGACCCGCCTCGTCGGCCCCAACTGTCCCGGCATCGTCACCCCGGGCGAGGGCAAGGACAGCTCCGGCGGCTGCCGCATCGGCATCGCCCCGGGCTACATCCACAAGAAGGGCCACGTGGGCGTCGTCTCCCGTTCCGGCACGCTCACCTACGAGGCCGTGTATCAGCTCACCACCCGCGGCATCGGCCAGACCACCAGCGTCGGCATCGGCGGCGACCCGGTCAACGGCACCTCGCACCTCGACGTCGTCAAGCTCTTCAACGACGACGCCGACACCTGGGGCATCATCATGATCGGCGAGATCGGCGGCAGCGCCGAGGTCGAGGCCGCCCGCTGGATCAAGGCCCACTGCAAGAAGCCCGTCGCCGGCTTCATCGCCGGTGCGACCGCCCCCGCCGGCCGTCGCATGGGCCATGCCGGCGCGATCGTCGGCGGCGCCGAGGACACCGCCGCCGCGAAGATCAAGGTCTTCGAGGAGTGCGGTATCGAAGTTGCGGCGACTCCGAGCGACATGGCCGACGCGCTCATCCGCGCCGCCCAGCGCCTCGGAGCCAAGCTGGCCTGATCCCCCCGCCCCGCGCCGCTCGCCGGCGCAACCATTCCCTCGCGAGAAGGCCGGGCG
>JAEXPQ010000277.1 GCA_023446735.1 Verrucomicrobiota bacterium | reverse complement strand
ACCCGCCGTCCGGGTAGAGCTGCGAGTCTTTCAACGCGGCGCGCACCGCCCGGATCGCCTTCGGCGAGGCGCCCAGCGGGTTCTCGTTCGACGCCAGTTTGATGATCCCGGCCGGATCGAGCCCCAGATCGCGGGCGCCGTATTCGATCGGCTTGCCCGGTTCGTAGACCGGCTGCGACATCACATGGCGTTGAGCGAGAGCACTGAGGGTAAGGGTCATGGGAACGCCGAAAGTGGCGCCCGCGCCGGACCCTTTCAATCCCGTTTCCCGCGGCGAAAACACGCCGCGGGAAAGCCCCGCCCTCCGCACGCCTCCGAACGGGACAAACCCGGGCTCAGGCGCGGCGCAGCACGGCCCGGCTGCGCCTCCAGGAAATCAGCACCAAGCACGCGCCGGCGCCGATCAGGCCGTAGGTGCTCGGCTCGGGCACCTCGTAGTCGTACTCCTCGTGGTAGTTGAACCCAGTGTAGTGGAGCTCGGCGCCGCGATGCCCGAACGCTCCCGCCACCACTTGGCCGTTGATTGCGGTCCCGAAGTCGTTGAACACGCTCCAGGTCGGTGCGAGCACCGAGCCGAAGAATTGGCCGCCGTTGCCGAAACGGACCTCCTCCAGCGAGCCCGGAGTCGAGTCGACCACGTTCCAGAGTAGGCGCTCGTAGCCCGCGCCCGAGTTGAAGTTGATCCCGCTCCCGCCGAACAGCGTGCGACCCGCCGCATTGCGAACGTTGATCACGTACGCGTCTTCGAACGGTACCTCGAACTGCACGTTGCTGAACATCTGTCCGGCGTACGTGTTTCCCACGAGAAGGTTGGCATCGAAGTCGAAGACGATCGCCCCGTGCGCGCCGGCCCCGGGCCCCACGAACTTCAACGTCTGGCCCGTGATCTGGATCGAGCCCGTCGCCGCGGCGCCTGCGAGCGTCTGCGAGATGCCCACGAAGCTCGTCTTCAGCGCGGAGAAATCCCATCCGGCCGGCCCCGGATTGAGCCGCGGGTCGATGTCGCCCAAAGAGTGCGGCGTGTTCACCGTACTGAACATCGAGCCGCCGACGGTCAGGCGATTGTCCGGCCCGTTCCAGGCCCAGGCTCCGTTGGCGGACGCCGACAACGCGGCGTAACCGCTCTGGAGGTAGGCCGAGTTGCTGACCGACAACGCCCCGCCCACGTACAGGGTTGGATCGCCGTTGAGCATGAACTTGTTCGGCATCGCCGCGATCGCGCCGCCATCCAGGAACAGATTTCCCTGCACGGCCAAACCGCCTTCGGTGTCCCCGTAGCTGTGAAAGGCCGCGTCGCCGAAGCTGATCAGGTTATAGTTGCGAACGTTTTGGTCGAACTGCATCAGCGCCGATCCCACTGTCGCCG
This sequence comes from Verrucomicrobiota bacterium, assembly GCA_023446735.1. GTDB lineage: Bacteria > Verrucomicrobiota > Verrucomicrobiia > Opitutales > Opitutaceae > CAJCBL01. The sequence goes on along the minus strand of JAEXPQ010000277.1, from coordinate 16,314 downwards.
AATACGAGAGGAGGGGCGTGCTCGCGAGGAGCGCCGAGGCCAGGACACGATGGATCAGGATTCGCATGGGCCCAAGCGGTGCTTGGCCCGCGCCAAACCGTCAATGAATCGGATACGGCGACCCGTGTTCGCCCCCTGACCAGCGACCGCGCCTTAGTTTTTGATAAAAAGCACCTTAAGCCACATGCCTCCGCTCCAAGCACGACCGTCGCGTCCAAAAAACGGGGAAGGCCGGACTCCCCCGCTCGTGGTTTCCCCGATGCCGCCGCCCTCGCCCCGCCGCAAATGCCGGCGCGGCGCGAGGCTCAACGGCTCGCTCTGCTCGTCAGCGCGTCCCGCAAACGATCCAGCTTGCGCGAATCTTTGCAGCCCGGGGACGATTCGACGCCGCTATTTACATCGATGGCCTCGGCCCCGGTCTCCGCCAAAGCCGCCGCGACATTGTCCGGCCCCAGCCCGCCAGCCAAGATCCAGGTCTTCGTCGGCGACTCCTCCCGATAACGCCTAAACTTCCCCCAGTCGCCGGTCTGTCCCGTGCCGCCGAAGCTGTCGGTTCGGTAGGCATCGAGCAACCAGGTGTCCGCCCAAGCCAGCAACTCCGGGGCGATCTCCGCCTCCGGCGGCAGCTTCGGCGCCAGCCACACCCGCCGCCGGTCGACTCGGGCGAGCGCCGCGCGCACCTCCGGTGCCGCTGTGAGCGGGAAATGCACCTGCAACAGATCGAACCCCGCCGCCAACGCCGCTGTCACTTCAGCGGCCGCGGGCGTCACCAGGACCGCGACCTTCGGCAATTCGGGCAGCCCCGGCCGCAACGCGGCGAACCGCTCCGGCGCGAGGTACCGCGGCGATTTCGGATAGAGGATGAAACCGAGAAAGTCCGCGCCAATACCGGCGGCCGCCGCGGCGTCCGCCACCGAGGTGAGTCCGCAGACCTTGACGCGAATCCCGCCGATCATCCCGGGAAGGCGTTGATCGACGCGATCACATGATCGACCTGGGCGTCGGTGAGTTCCGGGAAGATCGGCAGGCTCAGGCAAGCGGCGCAGACCCGCTCGGCCTGCGGCATCGATCCGACCCCGTAACCCAGCGCCGCGTAGCAAGGCTGCAAATGCAATGGCATCGGGTAGATCAGATCGGTTCCGATCTCCGCCCGAGTCAGGTGCTCCCGCAACGCATCGCGCCGCGGATGCGTGACTGTGAACTGGTGGAAAACCGACTCGCCCCAGGCTTGCGGCTGCGGCACCGCCAGCCCCGCGAGCTTCAGCCCCCCGCGGTAACGCGCCGCGATCTCGCGCCGCCGGGCCGTCCACCGCGCCAGGTGCTTGAGCTTCACGCTCAACGCCCCCGCCTGCAGGCCCTCCATGCGGAAGTTGCCGCCGACGAAGTCGTGGTAATAGCGCCGATCCGAGCCGTGTACCCGCAGGGTGCGGACGCGCTTCAGGACCTCCGCATGCCGCGAGATCACCGCCCCGCCCTCGCCGCAGCCGCCGAGGTTCTTCGTCGGATAGAAACTGAACGTGCCCGCGTCGCCCAACAGCCCGACCGGCTGACCGCGGTACCGCGCGAGGTGCGCCTGCGCGCAGTCCTCGATGACCTTCAGGCCGCGCTCGGCGGCGAGCGCCAGGATCTCGTCCATCGGCGCCGGCTGCCCGAAGAGATGGACGACGACGATCGCCCGGGTCTTCGGCGTGAGCGCCGCGCGGATCGTCGCCGCGGTCACGCAATAGTGCGCGGGATCGATGTCCGCGAAAACCGGGCGCGCCCCGATGTAGGTCGCCGTCCAGGCCGACGCGATGAACGTGAACGCCGGTACCACGATGTCGTCCCCCGGTCCCAGCCCGAGCGACTGCGCGGCCAGCTGCAACGCGCTGGTGCCGTTGTCGACCCCCACCGCATCCGCCCCGCCGCACGCCGCCGCAAACGCCTTCTCGAACACCTCCACATCGCGGCCCAGGCAGAAGCGATTGCCGTCGAGCGTCGCGGCCCACGCCGCGAGAATTTCTTCGCGCAGGGGCTGATGCTGAAGCGTGAGATCGAGGAACGGGACTTTCATGAAATCACGACTAATTCAGACCGCGCGGCCGGAATCCATGCCAAAGTCCGCGGCTGTTCCCACCGGTTTCCCTTCCACTTCACGGCCGCGCTCCGGTCCCACTCCGATCGCCCGCGTTCTCCTCGGCGGACACCGTGTCCAGCTCGAGGACCGGGTTGAGGACACACACCGCAAGCGAGCGCGCGTCGGGCTCGTCGCTCTCCCGCACAGCCGGCGCGTCCGAGCGAAACACGAGCGATGAAACGCCCTCGGGGACCTCGCCCAAATCAAGCCGCACCTCCAGCCACTCCGCTCCGACCGATCCGCGCCACAACTCCCGCGCACCGTGCGAAATCGTCAGCACCCGCACGTCGATCCCCCGCACCTTGGCGGACAGGATGAGCGCCGTCCGCTCGCCACCGGTCCAGGAGCGCAACGTCCACTCGGCCTGCGGCTGCATCCACACCCACAGGCTCTCGCCCAACCGTTCCCGACCGTAGCACCCGTCGTTCCCGCGCAGGACCGCCGCCGCGGCGCCCCGGCGCACCGTCGCCAGTTCGCGATGGTCGAGGATCGGGGTCATCTCGCTGATCGCCGCCGGCACCGAGAGGTTGAACGCCAACAGCCACCACAACGCCCCGCGTCGCCGCAACGCGAGCACGTTGCAGGCGAGCGTCAACGGCAGCAGCACCCGCAGGTTCGCGCCGAAGAGTCCCTCCCACACCGCCGGGCCGAGCACCAGCAGCAACGCCACCGATCCCGCCCCCGCCCGCCACCACCGGTCCGCCGGATTCCAGCCGACCACCAGAAACACCGCCTGCAACGTGAGCGAGAATGTCGCGAGCACCGAAAGCACCGCGTACTTCCGCTCCTGCCCGCTCGCCAGCGCCGCCCAGCCCTCGCGCCAGTCGCCGAGCAGCCCGCTGCCCGGCCACGCGAAGTTGCCGATGCCGCCGCTCGTCTGCCCCGCCCGCCAGCGGACATACGCTACCCAGAGGAGGAGGGGAACCAGCGCCGCCGCCAGCCAGCCAAGCGGACGCACCAGCCGCCCCGGCCGGTCCCAGGCCTTCTCCAGCAGTCCCCAGGCGCCGACCAGCATCGACTCACGGGTCAGGAGACAGGCTCCGAACCAGCCCGCTCGCCCCGCCGGAGTCGCCGCCCGCATCGCGAGCACAAACAACAGCACGGCGGGCAGGTCCGTCAGCGCATACCGCACGCTCACGAGCATGCCGGCCGAGAACATCACCCCGGTCCACGCCAGCAGCCCGAGCCAGCGCCGGTCCGCCTCCAGCAGCGGCCACAACAGCCCGGCCAGGACGAGCCAGCCGGCGATGTTGAGCCAGGAATACACATGGAACGCCCACTCCGGGCGACCGAACCCCGCCGCCCACGCCACCGCCGGCAGCAGGATGCGCCGCGCCCGGTACGACAACGAGTCGATCGCCTTCGGCAGCTCCGGGTCCCGCAGCGAAGGGTCGCACGCCAGCTGCGCGTAGAACTGCCCGTCATACCCGCCGTCAAAATACGCCACGGGCGCCGCCCGCACCGCGCCCAGCATCCGCGCTTCGTTGCGGCCGTCCAACTGCAGCAGCCCCGTGAACCGGTAGACCGGGTGCCACACGCGGCCCAGCAGCGCCGCGAGCAGTCCGACCAACGCCAACCCGACCAGGCGCCGCAGCAGCCGCGCGCCCGCGGCTCCGTCCCCGCGCCCGACCGCCGCGAGCACCACCGCCGGGATCGCCGCCAAGGTCCTGGAGGCTGTCTCCATCATCAGGATCCGAGCGGACCGGCCATCTTCGCCGGTCGGCCATCGTGGTTGCACGTTCTCGCAGGCATCGCCCGCCACTCAGGCACGCTCGTCGCCGCGACTCCAAACAATTCCGCGCCCTCCCGCCGGGCCGGCGCGGCCCCGCGGTCGTCGCCTACTCCTGCTCCTCCTTCCTCCGCGTCCTTTGGTCCAAACGTCACGGGCCGTACCGCACTGCCGATCCCCCGTCGACCGTCGCCGCGCCCCCGCTCCGGAAACCGATCACGGGCCAGCGCCGGGCTCTTGCTTCCGCAAATGGCTCCACGGACGCACCGCGCCGGAGTTTCGCCCGACCACAGCGATTCGAGAGCATGTCAGGCATTCGCTGCGCAGGTAGGATCCGGCCGATCCTCGGCCCCGAAGCGCCCGCGTCAGCCGGCAAAACATCCGCGCTCACCCCTCCGCCCGCTCCAGCTTCAATCCGCGCTGTTCCGCCCAGAGGTGCAGATCCTGCCGGTTGAGCGCCGCGGCGATCATCTCCGGGAAATGGTCGGGCGTGCAGGCGAAGACCGGCGCGCCCAGCGCCGCGATCCGCGCCGCGTTGGCGTGATCGTACATCGGCGCCCCCTGGTCGCTGAGCGCGAGCAGGCACACCAGGTTCACCCCGGCGCCGACGAGTCCCGCGGCGCGTCGAAGCATCGCGGCGTTGTCGCCGCCCTCGCAGAGATCCGAGATGAGCACCAGCGTGGTGTCGTGCGGCCGGCGCACCAGCCCGGTGCAATACGTCAGCGCCTTGTGGATGTCGGTGCCGCCGCCGAGCTGTGCGCCGAAGAGCAGATCCACCGGGTCCTTCAACTCGGCCGTGAGGTCCACGACCGCAGTGTCGAAGAGCACCATCTTGGTCGTCAGCGCCGGCAGCGACGCCATCACCGCGCCAAAGATCGACGAATACACCACCGACGGCGCCATCGAGCCGCTCTGGTCCACGCAGAGGATGACATCCTTGAGCGAGCTGCGCTTCCGCCCGTGCCCGATCAGCGTCTCCGGGATGATCGTCCGGCGCTCGCGCTGGTAGTTCTTGAGGTTGGCACGGATCGTCCGGCTCCAGTCGATCTCCCGAAAACGCGGACGCCGGTTCCGCACCGAGCGGGCGAGCGCGCCGCGCACCGCCTGCCGCAGCGGCTCGGCCAGCCGCCGCTCGACGTCCTCCACCACGCGCCGCACCACCTGCCGCGCCGTCTCCTTCGTGCGATTGGGAATCACGCCGCTGAGCGAGAGCAGCGTCGCCACGAGGTGCACATCCGGCTCCGCCGCCGCGAGCATCTCGGGCTCAAGCAGCATCTGCCGCAGATTGAGCCGCTCCAGCGCGTCCTTCTGCATCACCTGCACCACGCCGGCCGGGAAATAGGTGCGGATGTCGCCCAGCCAGCGCGCCACGTTCGGCGCCGAGGCGCCGAGGCCGCCGCGGCGACTCTTGCCGTCAGCACCGCCGTCGCCGCCGCGGTACAGGGCGTCGAGCGCCGCGTCGATGGCCAACGCGTCTCCAGTCAACGGAGTCGGCCAAAGGTCCGCGGCTTCACGCCCGAGGATCAGGCGCCAGCGTTGCGCGGCGCCCGCGGTGATCCCGCCTGATGTGTTGGTCGGAGTTGTCGCACTCATCGTGAAACCTCCGCGGTCGCTCCGGCCGGCGCGCACTTTCCCAACAGGTGCAACACGACCGGCAGCGCCTGCGCGACCCGCGTGCCATCGAGCTCCAGTTGCTCCGCAGCGGGGCCCGGCCCGGCGCCCGTCAGCCCCCGGCCGATGCGGCCGGCCACCTGCGCGCGCTCCGGCGCCGAGAACGTCGCGAACGTCCGCCGCAGCAGCGGCAGCGTGGCGACGAACGCGTCCTCGCCCAGGCCCGCCACCCACTGCTCCAGCAGCGGCAGCAGCGTCGCATCGTGGATGAGCACGGCGCCATTGCCGCTCAGGAACCCCTCCAGCCACGCGCCGATTTTCGCCGGTTCCTGCCCGCGCGACAGCGCGTGCGCGAGGATGCGCGCGGCTTCGCCGCCCTCAAGCTGGCCGCACTCCAGCAGCAGCCGCGCGGCCGCGCCGGCGAGCAGCGGATGCGTGGGTTCCGCGTCCAGAATACGCCGGAGCGCCGCGCGCCAATCTTCGAGCCACGGGCTCTCCAGCAGGCCGAGCGCGGCGTGGAATTCGCGCACGACCGGATGCCACTCGCCGGCCGCCTCGTCGTCGATGCCCGCCACGCCGCCGGGCAAGCCCACGTTCACGCGGGCAATGAAGCCGTCGAGGATGTGTACGACCTGTGTCGCGTCCGTCTGGCGCACGTTGCCGTAGCGGGCGAGCCGAGCCAACGCCGGCACCGCACGGGCGAGCCGCAGCACGTCGTCGCCGCGGGCCGCCTCCTGCGCGATGCGCGCCAGCAGCGCCGCGCCGGCCTCGGGCAGGTTGGCCAGCAACGTCGTTTCCAGCAGCGTGCACAGCGTCTCCAGCGGCGCGGCCGGTCCGGCCTTCTCCGCCACTGCGCCGCAGGCGGCGGTCTCGACGGTGTTGCCGAAACGCGCCGCGTCGATGATCGCGATGGCGAACTCCGGTTTCCACTCCAGCAGCCACGCCTCTTTGAAAGTCCCCTTGCCCGCCGCCGTGCCACGCCGTCCCCACGGAATGCCGACTAGCTCGAGCCGGTGCAGGAACTGGCTGCGCTCCAGCCCGGTCTGCTCGCGCAGATCGAGCTCGAGCGCCGTCTGGCTCGCAGCGGGCTTCAGCCGCAGCCGGCGCTGCGTCGCCTCAATCTCCTGCTGGAGCGGCACGCGGGCCACGCCCTCCGGCACCGCGCCGAGACGCTCGCCCACGTACAGCTCGCGCCCGACCAGCCGCAACGGCGCCGCCTCGCCCACGCAGAAGACCGCGAGCGCCGCCTCGTTCATCTCCGGCAGGCCCGGAATCGGTCGGCCGCGGAACGCCGCGAGACTCTCCGCCAACCGCACGCCATCGATGACCTGCGCCGTCGAGGCGACGAGGTCGCGCTGGCGGAGCACACGCGCCACCTTGGCCATCCAGCGCGCGGTCAACTGCGGGTCGCGGCGGTGCTTCCACAAATGCTCGTACCACCCGGGGGAATCGATACCGGCGCCGTACCCGCTGGCCGAGCACAGACGCTGGAAGGTCCACGGCGCCCACGTGGCGCCCACCTTGCACTTGGGCAACCCCTTCAACAGCTCGTTGTCGGCCGATACCTTCGGCGGATCCGCCAGCGCCGGGGCGTGCCACGCACCGCACACCACGGCCACGGCGCCGAGCACCTCGCGCTGCGTCTCGCGGATCACGCGCCGCATCCACGCCTCTCGGAGTTGCTCCTCGCGCTTCTCCGGCGCCTTCACCTCGGCACGCAGCGCCGTCATCGCCTCCAGGATCGCGGCGAACATCCCGGCCGGATCCCCGCGTTCCTCGACGCGGTCGTTCCACCAACGTTCGCCGTCGCTGTAGCCGTCGGCCCTCGCGAGCCACACGAGCGGATCGCTGCGGATCTCGTCCTCGGGAACGGGAGCATCCTCGGGCGTCGGCGACTCCTCGGCCGAAGGGGCCGCGGGTGCGGGCGCTTCGCCCGGCGCCTCGGAGTCGCCCGTTGCCACGGGTTGCGTCTTCTCCGCCGCATCCCGCAACGCGAAGCGGTGTTGCCACGGAAAATCCATGAACCGCACGGGCACGCCGTGCGCGACGGCCCAACGCAGTGCCTGCCACTCCGGCGAGAACTCCGCGAAGGGATAGAAGACCGACTGCCGCGGGTTGTCGGCGCGGTGGACCAGCAGCGCCACCGGCGGCGTCATGCCCTCGAGCGCCACCGCCGGAATCAACTCGTCGGCGTCGGGCGGGCCTTCGACGAGAACCGCCGCCGGCTGCAACGCCTCCAGCGCCGCCACCACACTCCGGGCACAGCCGGGCCCGTGGTGGCGCACTCCGAGGATGGTGGCGGACATGGCGGCGGAAAACGTTGCGGGTTCAGCCGAGCTGGTCGCGGCAGGCGCGATAGAGATCCTTCCAGCCATCGCGCTCCTTCACGACGGTCTCAAGATACTCTTTGAAAACCACGGTGTCCTGCACCGGGTCCTTCACGATCGCGCCCACCATGCCGGAAGCCAGATCCGCAGCGGAGATCGCGCCGTCACCGAAGTGGGCCGACAGCGCCATACCGTTGGTCAGGACCGAGATCGCCTCGGCGGTGCTGAGTGTGCCGCTGGGCGACTTCACCTTCGCCTTGCCGTCCTCGGTCGCGCCCGAACGCAGCTCGCGGAAAACCGCCACCACGCGCCGGATATGCTCCAGTGCCGGCGGCTCGGCGGGCAGCTCGAGCGCCTTGCTCAGGCTGGCCACGCGCATCTGCACGATCCCGACCTCGTCGTCGGTCGAGTCGGGCAACGGGAGGACCACGGTGTTGAAACGGCGCTTGAGCGCGCTGGAGAGCTCGTTGACGCCGCGGTCGCGATTGTTCGCCGTCGCAATCACGTTGAACCCCTTCGCCGCCTGCACGCTGAGGCCGAGCTCCGGCACCGGCAGGACCTTCTCCGAGAGGATCGTGATCAGCGTGTCCTGCACGTCGGACGGGATGCGCGTGAGCTCCTCCACGCGGCAGAGCCGGCCCTCGCGCATCGCCTTGAGCATCGGGCTGGCGACGAGTGCCCGCTCCGTCGGGCCCTCGGCGAGGAGCAGCGCATAGTTCCATGAGTACCGCATCGCCTCCTCGCCCGTGCCCGAGGTGCCCTGCACCAGCAGCGTCGAGTCGCCGCAGATCCCGGCGGCGAGATGCTCCGACACCCACGTCTTCGCCGTGCCGGGAACGCCGAGCAGCAGCAGCGCGCGGTCGGTCGCCAGCGTCGCCACCGCCACCTCGATCGTGCGCCGGTCGCCGATGTATTTCGGCGTGATCGCGGTGCCATCGGGCAACGTGCCGCCGAGCAGATACGTCGCCACGGCCCACGGCGAAAGCGCCCAGTTGGGCGGACGCGGCTTGCTGTCGTGTTTCGCCAGCGCCGCGAGCTCGGCGGCATTCTGGCGTTCGGCGGTTTCGCGGAGGACTTGTTGCATGGGAGGAAGTGTCAGGGTTTGGCGGAGAAAGCAGTTCGCATCGCGGCGCGCAGATCGAAGGCGCGCAGGAAAGTGTCGGCGGTCTTTGTCGGGCCGTTCTCGCGCGCGACCAACCGCGCAGCCTCGTCGCGCAGGCTCGTCGGCAATCGCCGAGCCACCAGCACCGCCTGCGGCGAACCGCCGGGCACCGCCCCGTCGCGAATCGCCGGAGCGAGCGCGGCCAGTAGGCGCGCGGCCTGCCTCGGTTCGGGGCATCCGGGCAGATGGGGCAGGCACAACCACGCCGTCATCCCCTGCCCCGCGTGATCGAGCGCCAACGCCCAGCGCTCCGTCTCGGCGCACAGTGGGAGCAACGTCGCGACCAACGCCGCCGGCACCTGACCTCCGGGCGGCTTCATCCCGCCGCCGAAGATTCGGCGAAACAACTCCGCGGCGAGCTCGCCATCGGGGGCCACCGCGAGCGAGGCGTACCACGCCTCGCCCAGCAGCTCGCCCCATTCGCCCTTCAGCGCCAGCCCGACGAGATCGGAGGTGCCGAGACCGGTGCGCGTGCGCAGCTCGGCGAACGGCACGCATGCCACGATCTGCCGCACCCAATACGCCTTCTCGCCCACGCCCGCCGGCGGCTTTTCCTCCACGGCATCGGCCTTCCACGCCTTGTCGAAGGCCGCGGGCAGTTCAACATCCAGCTTCTTCGAGAGGAAGCTACGCTGGTAGGTGACAAAACTCGCCGCGCGTTCGCGCATGCGGCCGGCCAAGGCGGACGCCGGCAGTCGCGCGAGGAGACGTTGCGCCGTCTGGCGCACTTCCTTGCGACGGTCTCCGAGGCAACCAGCGAGAAACGGCTCGTCCGCAGCGCTCAGTCCGCCGGCCATTTCCGCCACCGCCTGCTCGCGGAAATCGGCTGCCTCCTCCGCCCAGGTCTTTTGCAACCGCGCCAGCGCCTCCGCCGGATCGCTCCGCCGCCGCGCCCTCAGCCACGCCAGCCGTTCCGCCGGCGTGCCGAGCTCCCAGGTGTCGTCGGGCAAGGTGACGGAGGCGTCGAGCAGCCGGTGCCACGCGGGGTTCTGCCGCAGCAGCCAGCGTCCTCGTTCGCCCAGCACCGCCGCGAGCGCACCGCGCTCCTCGGCCGATGCCGCCGCGAGCACGCGCGGGAGATGGACCGGCGGCAGCACCGCCCCCGCCTGCGCGCAAAGCTCCAGCCACTCGGGCAACAGCGCGCGGAACTCGCCCTCGAGCAACTGCGGCAGCAGCGCGGCGGCCGCCGCCGGCGCGAACGGGCGCAGGTCCGGCTCCGCAACAACCTCCACCGCGGCGCGCCGTGCCGGCAGCGCGCCGGCCGTCTGCGCCGAGCCGACCAACGCCAGCCCGTCGAGCAGCGCACCCTCACGGTCGCCGGTCCAGTCGAGTTGTCGCCAGGCTTCGTCGAGCGCGGCGTGCGGCGCCGCGGGTGGTGTTGTCATCCGCTCGGTGCCCAGCAGCACGGTCTGTTGGAAGGTGGCCATGGCGGTGTCAGCCGAGTGGAGTCGCCCCGGCCTCGTCGATCACGCTGAGGGGGCGGAACGCAAATCCGTCCCACAGGCCGCAAACTTCCAGCGCTCGCCCGCCCGAGCAGGCGAGCAGCTCCCAGCCCGCCTTGAAGTCGGCCACGATCGGCAGCGCCTCGCCCCCGGCGTCCTGCAACCACCAGCGTTCGCCGTCGTTGGCGGGGGTAAACCGGACGAGCGCGGCGAGCTCCTCGCGCCACGGATTGGCCGCCAACCGCGCCGCGTGGGCCGCCAGCAACGCCGCGCAGGTTTCGAAGCACCGGAGCGACTGGCGCGGTGCGTCCGTCGGCGGCGTCTTGACCAGGGCGCGCACGGACTCGACGCCCGGGAAATAGACAAGTTCGCCCTCGAACGAGCGCCCCACCGCGAGCGATGAAGCCGCCGCCTGCGAGGCGTGGGAAAACTCCAGCACCTGCGCCGCGCATCCGTCGCCGGAGAACAGGTACGTGGATCGCGTCACCACCCCGCTCTCCTCGCTACTGGTCTGCGCCGCAGCAAACCATACCGCCCGCACACCGTCGCGTCCGCACACCTCGTCCTGCTCCACGGTCCAGCCGAGCTGGCTGTCGATCTCCGCCTGCCACTCGGGCGCCAACGCCTCGCGCCGCCGCGCCGCGGCGACCAGAAGATGCAGGCGGCCGAGACCGGCCAGGAGTCGCGCGTCGCCAGCCTCCGAACCAGCCAGTCCACCGAACAAACGCAACCGTCGCGCGAGGCCCGGCGCCTGCGCATCGACAAGCCGCCGAGCGGCTTCGTCCCAGAACTTGTAGCCCGCGCCCTGCACCGCCGCCGTCCCCTGCCGCACGAGATCGCGCAACCAACCGTCGAGATACTCGAGGCCGCGAGCCACATTGGCCGCGCGCTTCTCGCGCCGCTTCGCCTGCGCCTCGAGGTCGGGCGCCGCCGCCGGCTCCTGCGCTTTCGCCTCCACCTTCGCGGCGCGCTCCGCGCGCTTGGCCGCCCACTCGTCGACCCAAGCCGGGCGCGTCCCCACCGCCACCGCTGCGGGTTGCGCCGCGTAGATCAACAAGAGCCCAAGCCCATGTTTGCACGGGAACTTCCGGCTGGGGCACGAGCACTTGAACGCCGGTTCATCGAGGTCGATCTGCGACTGGTAGGGATCCTTGCCGGAGCCCTGCGCCAATCCCCACACAAACCGCTCATCGCGGCCGAGCAGCGTCCACTTCCGCGGCGACGCCAAACCCTGCGCCGCCTTCAGCGAAGCGGCGTCGGGGGCGAGGGAGGCGGCCTGTTCGGGAGTCCAGCTGCGTGCCACGCGTCAAGAATTCCACAACGTCCACCTCGCTGTCGAGACCGGGCTCGAAAGAACTCAACGCGCCACCGCAATTGCGCGATCCATGTACGCACCACCCAAGCAGCGGCGGCGCCTTCCCCAGTGCGGCGGCCATCAGCAGCAGCGATACGCCTTCGGCAAACGCCCCAGGCGCATCCGGAGAACACAACACGGCTGGCACCTAGCCGCCGATTGTGAGCCGATGCCGCTTACCCCGCCGCCACGGGTTCCGTGAGGATCGTGTCGATCTCGGCGAGCTCCTCGGCGGTGAAGTGCGGGTTGGCGAGCGCGGCCATGTTCTCCTCGAGTTGGGACACCCGGCTCGCTCCGATCAACGCCGACACAACGACCGGCCGCCGCAGCACCCACACCAGCGCCATCTGGGCGAGCGTCTGCCCGCGGCGTCGCGCGAGCGCATCGAGCTTCCGGATCCGCCCCAGCTTCTCGGGGGTGATGTCCTCGGGCTTGAGAAAACGCGCGTCGTGGCCGGCGCGGGAGTCCGCCGGGATTCCCGCCAGGTAGCGGTTCGAGAGCAGCCCCTGCGCGAGCGGGCAAAACACCACCGCCCCGAGGCCCTCCTGTTCGAGCACCGCGGTGAGGCCATGCTCGATGGTCCGCTCGAACAGATGGTACTTCGGCTGGTGGATCAGGCAGGGCGTGCCGAGCTGCCGCAACAGCGCGGCGGCGCGCGCGGTCTGCTCGGCGCTGTAGTTGGAGAGTCCCACGTACAGCGCCTTGCCGCTGCGCACGAGGTGGTCGAGCGCGCCCATCGTTTCCTCGAGCGGGGTCGCCGGATCGGGTCGGTGCGAGTAGAAGATATCGACGTAGTCGACGCCGAGGCGCCGCAGACTCTGGTCGAGCGAGGCCACGAGGTGCTTGCGCGAGCCCCAGTTGCCGTACGGGCCGGGCCACATGTCGTAGCCGGCCTTGGTGGTGACGACGAGCTCGTCGCGCCACGCGCGCAGGTCTTCGCGCAGCACCCGTCCAAAGAGCCGCTCCGACGAGCCGGCGGGCGGTCCGTAGTTGTTGGCGAGGTCGAAGTGCGTGATGCCCAGGTCGAACGCGCGCAGGATCAGCGACCGGCCGTTGTCCGGCCGGTCGCTGTCGCCGAAGTTGTGCCACAGCCCAAGCGAGAGGGCCGGCAACAGGAGGCCGCTGCGGCCGCAGCGCCGGTAGGCGCCGGGGTCGCGGTAGCGTTCGGGATTCGGTGAATACGTCATAGGGGATGACAAAGGTTGGTTGCAGGCGCTCAGCGCTGCTGTTCGCCGTTCTCCGGCACGCCGGGTTCGTCCAGCAACTGGATGCAGGTGGCTGGGCCCAGGTCGGCCGGCGCCTCCCACGCGCTCAGCGCCCACACGACCTCCTTGGCGGGGGTCACCTCGAGCACCTGGATCGTGCCCGGCCAGTCCCGCGGGTCCTTCAACACGCCCGGGCACCAGTAGCTGATGACGGTGTTGCCGTTCGCGAGGCGGCAGGCCTCCTGCGGGCCGAACAGACGGAACTGCGGCGCATCGGCCTGGGAGAACTCCCACACCACCCGGCCGTGCGGGTCGAATTCGCGCACGAAACCGCGGTTGCTCGTGACGAGCGTGTTGCCGCTGGCCAGCCGGATCGCGCCCCAGGGCGAGAGCACTGCGAGCGCCCAGACCTCGCGGCCTTCCAGGTCGTACTCGGCGACCTTGTTGTTGTCCATGTGCGCGGCCAGCACCGTGCCCGCTTTCGTGAGACGCGCGCGGCGGAAATGGCCGTGCGGCCGCGCGGGATCGCCCGTGGGCAACTTCACTTCCCGCTCGAGGGCGCCGGAGGCGACGTTGTACACCCGCATCGTCGCGGGGTTGCCGTTCTGCACGATCATCACCCGCTCGGTGCCGAGCGGCTGCACGACATGCACCTCGAACCCCGCGGGCGCCTCGTAGCGCCAGAGGATCTCCTTCGCGGGCGAAACGAGCATCGCCCCGCCCATGTACGCGAAGACGACATTGCCGTTGGAGAGCATCGTGGCGTCGCTGAACTCCTGGATCGTGCCGCGCGGGCCCTTGAGCGGCACCGTGTATGTCCAGACCACCCGGCCCTCGCGCACGACGAACAGCGTCTGCTCCGCATGGCGGTGGTCCCACTCGCCGGCATAGAGGAACGGGTGCTGCGCGAGCCCGCGGCCGGGCAACGGCGTCGCGCCGGCGGCGGCAGGGGAGGCGGGGGCGGGGAGGAGGCTCATGAGGATCGCGGCGATCGCACCGGAGAGGGCTGGTTTCATCGCTGGGGCGGACTGTAAGACCACGCACCGGTCGCCCCGCGACGCCCGCCGGGACTAGACAGTCCAAGCGCCATGAGCTCCAAGCCGCCGTCCGTCCGCACCCTCGCCCGCCTCTCCGGCTTTTCCAAGGCCACGGTCGCCAACGCGCTGCGCGGCGACCCGACGGTGGCGCCCGCCACCGCCGAACGGATCCGGAGTCTCGCGACACAGGCCGGCTACCGGCGCAACCCGATCGTGGGCGCGATGATGTCCGCCCTGCGGCGCGCGCAGACCACGGGTTTCCACGGCACCCTCGCCTGCGTGGATCTCGCCGAGCCCGAGCGGCCGGAGCACGGGCCATTCCATCGCGAGTTGATCCTCGGGGCGCGAGCCCGGGCCGAGGACCTCGGTTTCCACCTCGAGGAGCATGTGGTCGGCCCCGGACGCCTCCCGCTCCGGCGTCTGGAGACGATGCTGCGCGCCCGCGGGATCGAGGCGGTGCTCCTGCTCCCCTCGTGGAAGCCGTTCGATCTGGGCGCGTTCGACTGGGCGGGCTTCGCCGCCGTCTCGGCCGACCGGGCCGAGGCGCCGCAGCAGTTCCACGCCGTCTGCTGCGACCACTACCGATCGCTGCTCGCGCTGCTCGAGGAGCTGCACGGGCGCGGGTTCCGCCGCCCGGGCCTGCTGCTCGAGCCGGAGCGCGACGAACGGATCCAGCACCTCACGAGCGCCGCGTTCCACACCTTCCGCACCCGCCATCCTGCTCCGCGCCCCGTGCCGGTCCTGCCGTGGCCGAGCCCCGACGCAGCGGCGCTGCTGCCGTGGTTCCGGCAGCACCAACCCGACGTGATCCTGGGCCACCACACCGAGGCGCTGGATACGCTCGCCGCCGCGGGCCATGCGTGCCCGGAGGATTTCGGTTTCGCCTGCCTCAATCTCGCCAAAACCGAACGCCCCTGCGCCGGGCTCGACCTGCAACCGCGGCTGATCGGCGCGCGCAGCGTCGAGCTGCTCGTCGGCCTGCTCCAGCGCAACGAACGCGGCCTCCCCGCCTGCCCCACCACGCTCTCGCTGCCCGCGCGCCTCGTCGCCGGCCCCACGCTCGGCGAACCGGCGCCCCGTTCGCCCCGGGGCGGTCGCATTCCCGTTGGGTGAGTGCGCCCCTGCGCCCCCGAGCAAAACGTACATTTTGGTGATACGACCGTATCACGAAAATGTACGGAATTCCGCCTGAAACAGGCACGCTCGATGAGCGATGAAATCCCGATTCCCCCAGACGCAGCACCGCCGCACGGACGGACACCGCGCCGGCGGATGGTTCCGCAGTGAAGAAACGTGCGAATCCCCCTAAGAAAGTTCCGGCTCGCGCGTCATCCCCTTCGACAACGATTCTCGGCCGTCTTTCCCGCCTTCGCTCAACCCCAACCCGGCATGCGCCCGCCCTCCGATGAACACGACGCCTTCGTGCGCGAGGCCCTCCGCCTCCACGAACGCCCCCTGCTGCGCTACGTGGCACACCTGCTCGGCGGCGACCACGAACGCGCCCGCGACCTCGTGCAGGACACGTTCGTCAAACTCTGCCGCCAACCCGTCGGCGAGCTCCAGGACCATGTCGCCGAGTGGCTCTTCACCGTGGCGCGCCGCGCCGCGTTGGATGTCCTGCGCAAGGAGGGCCGCATGAACCGCTTCGCCGAGGGACAGGCCGAACGCCTCGTCGCCGCCGAACCCACCCCGGCCGCCCGCGCCGAGACCCGCGAGTCCTGCGGCCAAGTGCTCGACCTGCTCCACCGCCTGCCGCCCAACCAGCAGGAGGTCGTCCGCCTCAAGTTCCAGGAGGACTTCAGCTACAAGGAGATCGCCGCGATCACCCGCCTCTCGCTGGGCAACGTCGGCTTCCTGCTCCACACCGCCCTCGCGACCCTGCGCCGCGAGATGACCCGCCCCAGCGCCGTCTGACCGCCCGAGGAAATTTCCATGGCCAAGATCGACCCCGCCGACCCGCGACTCACCGCCTACGCGCTGGACGAGATGTCCCCCGCCGAGCGCACCGAGTTCGAGCAGTTGCTCCACGACGACCCCGCCGCCCGCGCCGCCGTCGAGGAGTTGCGCCGCACCGCGGCCCTCCTGGCCGACGCGCTCGCCGCCGAGCCCCTGCCGGCGCGCGGCGTCGAACTGCCGGTCGCGCGCCCGCGCTGGCTGCGCCGCCTTGTCACGGAAAGCTGGACTCTCTGGGTGCCGCTCGGCGCGGTGGCCTGCTTCGGCCTGTTCTTCTGGCGCGTCTACCTCCCCGAGTATCATCGGCGCGAAGCCGCCGCCGCGCGTCTGGCCGCCCTCGCCGGCCAACCGTCCGGCATCCCGCTCGCCAGCCTGCCC
>JAEXPQ010000247.1 GCA_023446735.1 Verrucomicrobiota bacterium | reverse complement strand
CGCCGTCGTCGAGCATCGAGCCCCAGCCGCCGGCCTGCCAGGTGGCGCCGTCAGCCGTGCGGCCGTAGCAGGAGGAGCCGGTGCCGGCGATGAGCGCGATCCCGGGGCGACCGGCGAGCCCGCCGGCGAGGGCGATGCGGATGTCGTGGTCGACGCCGATGGCGGTGGCCGCCGCAGCCAGCCCGAGTTGTTGGGCGATTGCGCGCCAGCGTTGGCGCGCCTCGTCGGAGGCGGTGGCGGCCATGCCGAGGAAGACGGCGGAGCAGGGCGCGCGCGTGAGCTGGGCGGCGGCGTAGGCTTCGGCGACGGCGGTGCGGACCGACTCGGCGGCGCCCTCCCACCCGGCGTGCAGGTGGTTGGCCACGCCGCCGCGGCCGGTGCCCAGCACGCGGCCGGATTCATCGCAGAGGAGCGCGCGGGTGGCGGTGCCGCCGCCGTCGATGCCGAGGAAGAGGGCCATTGCACCGAGGTTTTGGGAAACACGGGATGGCGGCAAGCCCGAGGGCGGGCACGTTGGCCGAACGGCACGGACGGCGCTGAAGGGGCGCCCGCCGGCTGCTCACTCGAGCATGAAGTGCTTGCGCCGCGGCGGAGTGGGGCGGCCGGCTTTCGCCTTGGCTGGCTTCTTCGCCTTGGCTCCAGGCAGCACGCCGATGCGGGGATCGAGACGGCGGATCAATGCGACGAGGTGGGCGGCGTCGGCCTCGAAGGCGGGCGAGGCCTCCGGCAGGTAGAGCCACTTCGGGAGCACCGGATGCGGGGCAAGCGCGGGAAACTCGGCGATGAGCGAGGCCTGGTGTTCCCGTTCGGTGGGGACGAGGACGCCGCGCCACGGTTCGTCCTTCCATGTGAGGTAGAGCACGAAGCGTCCGCCGAAATGCACCGCGCGCCCGCCGAACATCGCCTTGTCGAGGTACGACGGATCAATCTGCAACGGCTCCGCGAGCCAAAGGAGCGGATGCGGTTGCTTGGGCGCCGGCATGGAAGAAGGGGAGCGGAGCGGCGAACGAGAACGAGAACGAGAACGAGAACGAGAACGAGAAGGGGGCTCCGTTATTACTTCCCGCGGACTTGGTCGATCAACTCCTGAGCGGCGTTGCCGAGCTCCTTGCCGAAATCGACGGCTTTGTCGCGAAAGGCTCGATCTCCAAGGGTGGCAATCGCCGTCTGCGCGACCATCTCCAGGACTTGCGGGAGGATCTCCTTGGCGGCCTCCGCGGGAGTCACGCCGCCTTTCGCTACGCCGATGTCGCGCAGTTCCAGCCGGGCGAGGGGTACCTCGAGTTGGGTATCGCCGACGGCCACGGTCACTTTGGCGCCTTCGAGGACGAAGTGGCGGATGATGATCTTCCTCGCCTCGCCAGCGTCGGCGGTTTGGGCGGTGCCCGAGTCGCCGGCGGCCTTCTCGAGGTTTTCCAGGATCGTGCCGAGGTTGGAGGAAATCAGCTTCGTTTCGTAGATGAACTCCGGATTCACGACAGCGACCTCCTCGACGTCGACCACCGCGCCGAGCAGCGAGAGCGGTTTCACCTTCAGCGCGACGCGGTCGACGGAGAACGCTTTGGCGGTCTTGAACCCGGCCGGGTTGCCCACGAACAACTCCTTCATCCAGCCGCCGCCCGTGAAGGGGGACACGTGGGCCGACCGCAGCGAAACCTGCGTGCCGGTGAGCGGCGGACCGTACTTGTTCACGGCCGTCACGGCCCCGCGGCCCAACATATCGCCGAGGAAGAGATAGCCGCCGACCGCGACGGCGAGCGCAACGAGAAGAAGGACGACCTTGGTGGTTTTCATCGGAATGGCACGAAGTGTGACGGAGGCGGGCCAGTTAAGTTCCACGGCGGCGGCGCGCAACAACTGCGGTGCGGTCGCGCGGCGCGAGTGATCGCCCCTCGCCTCGGCCTCGACCGCCCTCGTCCCCGCTGCGGCCGGGCCGGTTTCTTGGTTCCGCACTTGGTTTCCAACGCGCCGTGTTGTGGAGTGAGGGTCTCCGCTCGCGCCATGTCTTCCGCTCGCCAGCTCATTGTCTCGTTCCACGACCTGCATCCGGGGTCGCGGCCGCAGTGCGAGCGCTTCCTGGCGCTGATGCGGGAGGTGGGGGTCAGGCGCACGACGCTGCTGGTCGTGCCGCGCTGGCATGGCGCTGCGCCCTGCGACGAGGACCGCGCCTTCGCGAGCTGGCTGCGCGACCGCGCGGCCGAGGGGCACGAGGTCAACCTGCACGCCTACCTGCATCGTGCCGAGGCGGTGACCGGTAACGCCGTGCAGCGCGCGATGGGCAGACATTACACCGCGGGCGAAGGCGAGTTCTACCAAATCGGCGAAGCCGAGGCGGAGCGCCGGCTGCGCGAGGGCCTGCGAATCGTGCGCGACGGGTGCGGCGTGCCGGTGTGGGGGTTCACGGCGCCGGCTTGGTTGCTGAGCGACGGAGGCAGGAGCGCCCTGATGAAGCTGGGTTTTCACTACACCACGCGCTGGGGGCAGGTGGAGCTGCTGCAGGGCGGGCGGATCATCGACGCTCCGGTGCTTGTGTGGAGCGTGCGCGCGGCGTGGCGGCGGCTCTGCTCGCGCGGGTGGGTGCGGCTGTGGGGCGCGATCAAGCGCGGCGCTCCGGTGCTGCGCGTGGCGGTGCATCCGGTGGATTTCGCGCACCCGTCGATCGAGGCCTCGGTGCGTACGGCTGTGGCGCGCAACCTGTGCGGTCGTGCGGCGGCGTGTTATCGGGATCTGCTGCCGGAAGGCTTGGCGCCGCTGGGAGGTGGGGCCGGAGCGCCGCGTCACATCGCATGAAGCCGCCCGTCCACATCGATCCGAAGCGGATGCTGCGCTGGGTGCTGCAGGGCGTGGCGCTCGCGGGCGTGGCCACGGTGGTCGTATTCTGCTTCACCGTGCGGCCGGAGACGTGGGAGCACCTGCGCGATTTCAATCCGTGGTGGGTGCCGCTGCTCGTGGGTCTGATCTTCATCGCCTGGGCCTGCAACGGCGCCCGGGTCTGGCTCTTCTGCCGCGCACTCGGCCACCCGTTGCGCTACCGCACCGCGCTCCAGGCCTCGATGTCGCAGGAGTTCGGAGTCGCGGCGACGCCGGCGGGCATCGGCGGCGCGGTGATCCGGCTGACGCTGCTGAAACGCGCGGGCGTGCCGGTGGCGCACGGCGGCTCGATGCTGGCGTCGGACGCGGCGATCGACGTGATCTTCTTCGCCCTGCTCGCGCCGTTCGCAGCCTGGGTGCTGTTGCACGACGCGATCTTCGCCAAGCTGCTGGAGCGGGTTGACAGCCGCGTGGTGCTGCCGGGCTTTCTGGGTGCGGGCATCGGCGCGGCCCTGCTGGTTCTGCTGCTGCGGAGCGCCTGGTTCCACCGCCTGGTCGAGCGGCTCGCGGGCGCGACGCACTTCGGCCGGAACAAGCGCCTGCCGGCGCGGCACCGGTTCCTGCGGCGGGCGACCTCGCGGACACTGCGGCGCATGCGCGAGGCGCTGGCGTTGCTGTGGGGCCGGCGGAAGAGCGCGCTGCTGTTGAACTTCCTGCTCGCGAGCGTGCAGTGGACGTGCCGCTACAGTCTGCTGCCGCTGATCCTCTGGGCGGTGCACGCGCCGGTGAACCCGGTGCCGCTGTTCCTCGCGCAGGGGCTGCTCTTCATGCTCTCGATGCTGGTCGTCGTGCCGGGCGGCGGCGGCGCGGTGGAGGTGCTGGCGGCGCTGATCCTACCGGCGTTCGTGCCGGTGGCGCTGGTCGGCACCGTGGTGCTTCTGTGGCGCCTGATGACGTTCTATCTGTATCTGCTCGGCGGCGGCGCCGCGTTCTTCCTCGCGGTACGGCAGCGGCGGATCGCCGATGGCGAAGACCAGCCGCGGACCTGACGCGAGCGGCGGAACGCCCCTCGTCGGGGCGTCGCCGCTCAGGGCAGTTTGGCCTGGATCAGTTTGCTGATCGCGCCGAAGTCGATGAGGCCGGCCTGCGGGTGCTTCTTCAGCGCGCCCATGACCTTGCCCATGTCCTTGCGGGAAGTGGCGCCGCTGGCGGCGATGACTTCGGTGAGGAGGGCGTCGAGCTGGGCCTCGCTCAGGCCCTGCGGGAGATATTTCTCGAGCAGTTTGATCTCGGCGGCGTTGGCGGCGGCGAGTTCGGCCCGGCCGCCCTTCTCGAAGTCCGATTTCGCCTCGGCGAGCGTCTTGATTGATTTGCGCAGCACGGCCGTCACGAGGGCGTCGTCGATTGGCTTGTTCTGATCCATCGCGGCGCGCTGGATGGCGGCGTCGGTCGTGCGCAGGGCGAGCGCGGTGGCGGAGTCGCGGGCCTTGAGGGCGGTGACGATGTCGGCGCGGAGTTGCTCGTAGATGGTGGCCATGGGGCGGAGCGTGGGTGGCGGGGGAGGCGAAGTCGAGACGGCGGAGGCGGGTTGAGGCGTGCGCTTACGGCTTCTTTTCCTCGACCGGTTCGGCGGCCCAGCCGCACCCCTCGAGGGTGAAATCGATGCGGCGGACGACCTTGCTGGTCACGCCCTGCTGGTTCTTGAGGGCGGGGATAAAATAGGAGCGTTCGATGGCTTTGATCGCCTCCTTGGCGAAGGCTTGATCGGTGGCCTCGATGCACTGGATTTCGATCGGGTTGCCGGTGTCCTTGATGAGGAACGCGACGATTGCATAACCCGGCTGGCCCCAGGCGCGCCATTTTTCCGGGTAGGCGATCGGCGCGAGCATCGCCGGGACGGCCGGCCGCTCCGGCTTGAGGGTGGGGTCGTACTTCCTGCTGAAACGTGCCTCCTTGGCGTACGGTACGGGCAGCGTTCCGCCTGAAGTCGTCTTCTCCGCCTTGCCGAAGGCGAGACTGGCGAGACCGACGAGGACCAGGACGACAAACCTGCGAAAGAGGGCGGCGGGCAGCATGAGGGTTTTTTGAGAGGCTCGGATTCCGGCGGCGAGTCGGATCTTCGCGGTTGCGGTGCAATAAGGCGGCGAGCGCCCGTTGCCGGCGGCTTTGGATCGTCGGCGCCACGCTTGTTCGGCCGGATCGCCAAACCATGATCGACGACTTCATGGAGCACACGCCTGTCGCCATTCCCGATCCGATCCTCTCCGAAGTGTTCGAGCGCATGATGACGCTCTTCGCCGCCGATGCGCGGTGTCTCGGCGCTTGGCATTTCGGCTCGCTCTCGCGTGGGCTGGCCGACCGGTTCTCCGACGTCGATCCGGTCGTGCTGGTGGCGCCCGCGGGCTACGACTCGCTGGTGCGCGAGCTGCCGCAGTTCTATGGCCGGGCGGCGGACGGGCTGCGGGTGATCTGGCCCGAGCGGTACAACAACGACTTCTTCGGCAACTACGGCGCGCTCCTCGAGCACCGCGGCGAGCTGCTGCAGTTCGACCTGTTTCTCATGCGCGCCGATCGGGTGGACGAGCATTTCTGCCGCGTGCACCGCGTGGCCTGCACGCCGGAGCATGTGATCTTCGACAAGACCGGCGAGGTCGCGGCGCTGCTCGCCCGCGGCGCGGGGCTGGCGCCGGGCGGCGCACCGAATGTCGGGTATCTGATCGACACGTACTTCTTCCACGCGCAGATGCTCATCAAATACCTCCTGCGCCCCGACCTGCTGAAAATGGGCAAGGTGTTGCGCGAGCTGTACCACGCCCACGCGGAGCTGTTGCTCGCAGGCTATCGGCGGGCTGATTGGGGCAGCCCGGAGACGCGGCTCGCGCTCGATGCGCCGTCGGCGTTGGTCGCCCATCTGCTCGACTACCTCGCGCCGGCCGACGCGGCGGTTGCGGCGCGACAGGTCGCGCGGGCCCTCGGCCAATTCGGCGAGGACGCGCGCGCGGTCTGCGCGCTGCGCGGCGTGGAGTATCCGGCCGAGCTGGAGCGCGCGGTGCGCGCGTCGTTCGCGACCCGCTGTGCGGCGCTGCTGGCCTGAAACGGCGCCAACGTTTTCGCGTCGACCGTTCGCTGCGGCCCCTGTCGTCTCGCTTTCCTTTCCCCACCGCCATGACTTCGTTCTCCCGCCGTGAGATGCTTCGTATCGCCGGAATCGGCACTGGCATGGCGCTGCTGCCCGGACGGATTTCCGGCGCGGCGGCTGCGCCGGTGACGTTGCCTGGGAACAGTGCGCATTACCGTTTTCGCGTTGGTGAGTTCGAGGCGGTGGCGCTGGTCACCGGCTTCATGGGCGCGGAGCCGAAGCAACCGTTCTATGCGCCGCAGGCGAGCGAGGCGGAGTTCCGGGCGGCGGTCGCCGCCGCGGCGGGGAGCAAGGGGCGGATGCACTTCAACGCGCTGCTGCTGCGCCGCGGCGCCGAGGTGATCCTGATCGACGCCGGCCCCGGCGGCGAAGTGCCGGCGGATTGCGATCTCGTGGCGAACCTCGCGCGGCTCGGCATGGCGCCGACGGACGTGACGCGCGTGGTGCTCACGCACGCGCACTTCGACCACTGCGGCGGTCTGCTCGATGGCGACGGGAGCGTGGTGTTTTCGCGGGCGGAGCACTGCTGTCTTGCCGAGGAGATCGACTTCTGGAGCGCGCCCGCGCCGGAGCTCTCGAAATTGCGGCTCGGAGCCAAGGCGGTGCTCGGGACGGCGCAGCGGGTGTTCGCGAAGATCGCGTTCAAGCGCCTGCAATCGGGCGTGCCGCTCGTTGAGGGCATTACACCGCTGCTGTCGCCGGGCCACACTCCCGGCCACATGACGCTGCGGATCGAGTCGCAAGGCGAGTCGCTCTACCACGTCGCGGACCTCACGCATAACGCGCACGTGATGTTGCCGCACCCGGAGTGGACGATCGCGTCGGATTGCGACGAGCCGCTGGCGGCGGCGACGCGGCAGCAGGTCTTCGCTCAACTCGCCGCCGCGGGCACGCGGGTGTTCGGCAGCCATGTGCCGTTTCCCGGGCTCGGGCGGATCGTGGCGGTTGCGGCGGGCGGTGAGCAGTACCGCTGGGTGCCGGAGGACTGGGCACCGGCGGGGTGAGGCGGACGCTGGCGCGGCGTGATTGCACATGCGTGACGCTTGCTGGTGACTGCGGCGAGGGTCGGTCGCGGGCGGAGCGCGTGACCCGCTTGGGGGCAAGCGGGTCCACCGGCAGGCGAGATGCTTCGGCTTTTTTGGGGGGGAAGAAAAAGGCGCCGCGGGGTGGCGGCGCCTTGGGGGCGGCCGTTTGGGAGAAACGTCCCTACCTACGGCCCGGAGGCGGGGGGGGG
>JAEXPQ010000135.1 GCA_023446735.1 Verrucomicrobiota bacterium | reverse complement strand
GGCGGTCGCGGGACTCGTTGTTGCGCACGGCCATGCCCCAGGCGGCGGGCTCGCCGACGATGAAGACCCGCTTCTTGCCGCGCGTGATCGCGGTGTAGAGCAGGTTGCGCTGGAGCATCATGAAGTGTCCCTTCAGCAGCGGCACGATCACGACCGGGTATTCGCTGCCCTGGCTCTTGTGGATCGAGCACGCGTAGGCGAGGGCGACGTCGCCCAAGTCGCCGCGGTCGAGGGTCTGCTTGGAGCCGTCGAAGTCGGCTTCGAGCGTGCCGGCCTCGGCGTCGACGGCGGTGACGACCGCGATGTCGCCGTTGAAGATGCCCTTGTCGTAGTTGTTGCGGAGCTGGATGAGCTTGTCGCCGGCGCGCAGTTCGCCGGCGGGCGAGCGGAGCGCGGCGCCGCGGGGGTTCAACGCGGCCTGGAGCTCGCGGTTCAAGTTGCCCCCGCCGGCCACGCCCTTGTGCATGGGCGCGAGGATCTGGACTTCGGCGCCGGGAGCGAAGTGGCGCAGCTTCTGCGGGATGATCTTCGTGCAGAGCTCGACGACGCGCGCGACGCACTCCTCGGCCGAGCCGACGGGGAGGAACAGCAGGTCGTGGTGGAGCGGGTGCGCCGGAAGATCGACGACGGTGGGCGGGAGGGCGGAGTCGCCGTTGTTCACGGCGTGGGCGGTGACGACGATCTGGCTCTGGTGCTGCTGGCGGAAGATGACGGCTAGGCGTGTGACCGGCGCGAGGCCGGAGGCGATCAGATCCTTGAGGACGTTGCCCGCGCCGACGGAGGGAAGCTGGTCCACGTCGCCTACGAGGAGGATGTGCGCGGAGGACGGCACGGCCTGGAGGAGCGCGGCGGCGAGGCGGGCGTCGAGCATCGAGGCCTCGTCGACCACGAGGAAATCGGTGGGGAGTGGCGACGCGGAGTCGTGGGAGAAGCCGCCCTTGGCGGCGTCGTACTTGAGCAGGCGGTGGATGGTCTGCGCGAAGCCGCCGGTGGTTTCGGCGATGCGTTTGGCGGCGCGGCCGGTGGGTGCGGCGAGGTGCACGCGGACCTTCTTGGCCTTGAGGATACCGACGAGGGCGCGCAGTGTCGCCGTTTTACCGGTACCGGGGCCGCCGGTGAGGATGGAGACCTTCGAGGTGAGCGCGGCGCGCAGGGCGGCGGTCTGGTGGTCGGCGAACTGGAGTTTCGACTGCTCCTGCGCCCAGACGATGGCGGCCTCGACCTTGATCGGAGGCAGGCAGGAGCTGGCGCGCAGGACGCGCGTGAAGGCGGTGGCGATCTTCTCCTCGGCGCGGTGGTAGAGCGGGAGCTGTACGGCGGTGGCCGGCTGGCCGGCGTCGCCATGGCGAACGAGGTCGCGGGAGGCGACGAGGGCGTCGATGCGCTTGGAGAGGAGGGCGGGATCGGTTTGGAGCAACTCGGCGGCGTAGGCGCGGAGGTCGGATTCGCCGTAGGCGGTGTGGCCCTCCTCGGCGAGTTCGGCCAAGGCGAAGAGCAGGCCGGCGTCGAGGCGCGGCGGGGCGTCGTTGGCGAAGCCGAGGTTGATGGCGATCTTGTCGGCGGTCTTGAAGCCGATGCCGTCGATCTCGCGGGCGACGCGGTAGGGCTCGGCGAGGAGGATCTGCTTGGCCTGCGGGCCGTATTTGCCGACCAGCTTCACGCACTGCGAGGGCGTGACGCCGTAGGTCTGGAGGAAGATGAGAATCTCGCGGAGGGCGCGCTGGTCCTCCCAGGATTTCTTGATCGCGGTGGCGCGGGTGGGACCGATGCCCTCGACCTCGCGCAGGCGCGCGGATTCCTCGCTGATGACGCGCAGGGTGTCGGCGCCGAAGCGGTCGACGATCTTGTTGGCGTAGGTTTTGCCGATGCCCGGGACGAGGCCGCTGCCGAGGTATTTCCGGATGCCGTAGACGCCCGCGGGGAGCTCGGAACGCCAGGCGACGATCTTGAACTGCGCACCGTGCTGCGGGTGGTGGACCCACTCGCCGTCGAGCGAGAGCGTCTCGCCGCATTGGACGCCCGGGAGGAGACCGACGTCGGTGACGAGGGCGGGATCGGGGGCCTTGGCGCGGGCGGGGGCGTTCTTCGACTTCGTGCGCGGGGGCGGCGGCTCCTCGAGGGAATCGGGGCGGAGCTCGGCGATGGTGTAGCTGTTCTCCTCGTTGAGGAAAATGATGCGCTCGAGCACGCCGCGCAGGGAGCTGGGAGGGTTCGCCGGGCCGGACACGAGGCAAACGGATGCCGGAGCGGCGGAAGGGAGGCAAGAGGACAGACGACGGATGACAGACGACGGAGGACAGAGGACGGAGGACGGAGGACGGCGCTTCGGAGTAACAGGTGACAACGTGAACAGACGACGGAGGACAGACGACGGAGGACAGCCGGCTGATGTGCGGAGGTGAGCTTGAGGGCAGCGGCGCGGGAGTTAGCGTGGCGGCATGTTCATCAAGGTGTTCACGACCGGGGGCACGATCGACAAGGTGTACTTCGACAAGCTCAGCGAGTTCCAGATCGGCGATCCGCAGATCGCGGAGATCCTGGAGCCGGTGCATCCGGCCTTCCAGTGGGCGGTCGAGGCGGTGCTGCGGAAGGACAGCCTCGACCTGACGGACACCGACCGTGCGCTGTTGCGCGAGCGGATCGCAGCCGACCCGGCGGAGCGGATTCTGGTGACGCACGGCACCGACACGATGCGCGAGACGGCGCGCGCCCTGGGCGGGATCGCCGGCAAGACGATCGTGCTGACGGGCG
Organism: Verrucomicrobiota bacterium; assembly: GCA_023446735.1. Taxonomy (GTDB): domain Bacteria; phylum Verrucomicrobiota; class Verrucomicrobiia; order Opitutales; family Opitutaceae; genus CAJCBL01. Next base: position 1,466 of record JAEXPQ010000135.1, on the reverse strand, counting down.
CCCTGGCGCCGGCGCGGTTCAAGGACAGCGACGCGGTCTTCAATGTCGGTTTCGCGCTGGCGTGCGTGCAGACCTTGCCGGCCGGTGTGTACCTCGCGATGAACGGCACGGTGTTCGACCCGTTCCGCGTGCGGAAAAACCGGGCGGCGAATACGTTCGAGGCCGAGCCGGATCGCGCGTAGGCGAATGGTCCTTGCCGGCGGTCCGGCCGAGCCGCTATCACCGACAACCGCGATCGGGCGGGTCCGGCGGTTCCACGGGGACCGCAACGAGTCCTCGGCCTCCGGATGCACGATGCGCCTCCCCTCCCTTACTCCATGAACAAACTCGGAACTCTTCTTGTCGGCCTTAGCTGCCTCGCCGGTACGGCGTGGGCGCAGAACCCACCCGCGCCCGCTCCGGCGCCCACCCCCGCGGCCGACCCGGCCCGGACGGCGCTCGCCCACGAGGTCATCAAGGCCATGCAGGCCGACCGCATGTTCGAGGGCATGACCAACCAGATCAAACAGATGGTGGCGCAACAGACCGCGACGTACCTGACCGCCACGGCCACCGACGAGCAGAAGGCCAAGGTTGCGCTGGTGCAGAGCCAGGCCGACGCGCTCGCCGGCGCCGCGGTCCAGCAGGTGAAGGCGAGCATGGACGGGATCTACGCCGAGCTGTTCACCGAGGCCGAGCTCCAAGGAATCAAGACGTTCTTCCTTTCGCCCGAGGGACAGTCGATGCTGGCGAAGCAACCGCAGCTCATGCAGCGCCTGATGCCGGTCGTGCAGCGGATGCAGGGAGAGCTCATGCCGAAGATCGGCGAGCTCGTGCAGAATCTGCAGAAGGAACTCGCCCCGCCGCGTCCGGCCCCCGTCTCCGTCACCACTCCGCCGATCGAGCTGCCGGCGGCCCCCGCGCCGGCGAAGTGAGGATTGCGGGCGCTTGAACAGCGGCTGGACCGAAGCCGGGTGGCGCGCGCCCCCGGCTTCGTCGTCTCCGCGAGGCGCGGCTACGGCCCGAGCTTCTTCACGGCCTCCGCGGCGGCCTTGAGTCCGGGCTCCAGCGCGAGCGCGGCGGCGAAGGACTGGCGCGCGGCGGCGGTCTCGCCTCGCCGGACGAGGATTTTCCCGAGGAACAAGTGTGCGTGGGCCGCGTTCGGTTGGTCGCGCGGGTGTTCCGGTGGCGCGAGGTAACGGCGCAGCGCGGCCTCGCCCTCGGCGAGATTCTGTCCGGACATCGCGGCGACGCGGCCGAGCTGGAAAAGGGCGGGCAGGTGGTCCGGGGCGCGGACCAGCGCCTGATCGAGCGCGCGGAGCGCGGCGGCGTGGCGGCCGTGGTCGGCGTAGAGCGTCCCGAGCGCGGTGTGCGCCTCGGGGGCGCCAGGCCGGAGCTGCGCCGCGGTGGCGAAAGCGGTCTCGGCCCCGGCCAGATTCCGGGCGCGGGCCTGGATGCCGCCGCCGGCCATCGCGCCGGCGTAGGGA
>JAEXPQ010000031.1 GCA_023446735.1 Verrucomicrobiota bacterium | reverse complement strand
ACAAATCCAGGATCACCTCATCGCCGCCGTGCAAAACATCGCCATCCTCGCCGGCGCTGTGTCCGCCGGCGTCGGCGCGCGTCTACCGCGCCGGCCCACCGCCGGCCGCGGCACGGGCGGCGCCGCTATTTCGCGCGGATTCTGTGCCCTACGTCACCGCGGCGTCTGGTTTTACGCGCCGTCGGCCGGCGAAACCGGCTCCTGCCTCGCGGCGTAACTAGAAATCGGATCAGGTCACTTCTCAGCCCTGCCTATTTGGGCAACAGCCCCTTGACTCTTGACAGCATGAAAGGCCGGATCCTCGCGCTCCACGCCTCGCCCCAGTCGAGTGCACCAAGGCCTGACGTCCTCGCACTGGTCGTCGCAATCCCCTTTCCGCCGGCATGCTTTCTGGTGTGCTCGTGGCCACCTTCGCAGCCCCCTGCCATGAGCCACGGACACCAAGAGGAGTTCCTATTCTGCGACGGCGCCGAGCCGCTGCTGGGCCTGCCGCGCGGCGTCGACACCCTGCTGCGCGACATCGGGCACGAGTGGGGGTTGCCGGTGGGGGAGCCGGTGCGCGTGAGTTTCCGCCCGGGCGAGAACTTTCCCGAGCTGGTCGGCCGTCTGGAAGTGGCGGTCGCACCGGAGCTGCCGTTCAACCGCCACCGACCACTGCGGCTGCGCGTCAACGGCTACGAGTTCGCCCACACCGCGCTCGCCCGCTGCGTGGTGGCCGAGCCCGGCGAGCGCTGAGGGCGATCCCGGAAGGCTCAGGCTATGGATCTTGCGATCACCGGCAGCGCGTCTCGGCGGCGGAGGCGGGCGTTGCCCAGGTGCCATGGCCGCGACGCTTGCGACAGGGAGACGCCGCGGTGCGGCACCGAAACCACCGGACGGGGGCCCGTGGCACATGCCCTGCTTGAGGAAAGGCGTAACACCTTCTGAGCAAAAAGTAGCACTCGTCCCTCCATCATGATCTCACTTGCTGCCTCCCTCCGCCGCTTCGCCGCGGCTTCCGGTTTGCTTCTCACTCTCGCCGCTCCGCTCGCCGCCGAGCCGTTGAAGGTCGCCTTCTCCGACTGGCCCGGCTGGACCGCGCTCGAAATCGCCGCGCAGAAGGGTTGGTTCAAGGAGGCCGGCGTCGAGGTCGAGCTGCTTTGGTTCGAGTACGGCCCGTCGATGGAGGCGTTCACCGCCGGCAAGTGCGACGCCGTCACCGTCACCAACGGCGACGCCCTCGTGACCGGCGCCAACGGCGCGAAGAACGTCATGATCCTCATGACCGACTATTCCAACGGTAACGACATGATCGTCGCCAAGCCAGGCATCGGCTCCATCGCCGACCTCAAGGGCAAGAAGGTCGGCATCGAGATCGGCTTCGTCGAACACCTGCTCCTCCTCAACGGCCTCAAGAAGGCCGGCCTCACCGAGAAGGACGTCGAACTCATCCCCACGCCGACCAACCAGACGCCGCAGGTCCTCGCCTCGGGCCAGGTCGACGCGATCGGCGCCTGGCAGCCCAACTCCGGCGCCGCGCTCAAAGCCGTGCCCGGCTCCAAGGCCATCTACACCTCCGCCAACGAGCCCGGCCTGATCTACGACGCCGTGGTCGTCTCCCCGCAAAGCCTCGCCACGCGCCGCGCCGACTGGGTGAAGTTCGTCCGCGTCTGGGACAAGGTCGTCGCGTATCTCCGCGATCCGGCGACGCAGAAGGACGGCATCGCCATCATGGCCGCCCGCGCCGGCGTCGACGCGAAGGAGTACGCGGCGTTCATGCCCGGCACCCGTTTCCTCTCGCTCACCGAGGGCGCCAAGGTGCTCGCCGCCCACACCGACGGCTTCGACTCGCTCCTCGGCTCCTCGAAGATCGCCAACGAGTTCAACGTGACCAACGGCGTCTACAAAGAGTCGCAGGACGTTACGACCTACATCGACGCCAAGGTCACCGTCGAAGCGCTGAAGAAGTAGACCGACGCCGCCCAAGAGCGGCATCGGAGAAGTTGGTAGTTTGGAATTGGAAGTTGGTGGCCGGACGCCGCGCCACAACGGGCCAGCCTGCGCCCCGCGTCGCCGGGCAACAGCACCGCGGACCGGCATCAGGCCATCGCCCTCCGCTCGCCTCCGCGACCAACTTCAAACTTCCAACTTCTCCCTCCGTTCCTCCGTCCTCCCATGCCACGCCACCACTGGTTCGCCGTCCGTCAGGAGCTGCCGCCGCGCCGGCGGACGCTCCTCGGCGTGCTCGCGTTCCTCCTGCCGGTCGCGGTGTGGTGCGTTGTTAGTTACGTACCGTTCATTTGGCACCCGATGGTGAAGGTGGTCGAGCCGGGCGCGGTCTCGTGGTTCCGCGTCGACCAGCTCATCCCACGCGCGGATTTCGAGACGCAGGTCGCCCGCGTCGTCGCCGAGGGTGGGGTGGTGCCAACCGGCGTGCGCGCCAACCCGATCTACCTGCCCGCGCCGCACGCCGTCGGCCGCGCGCTCTACACCGCGTTCACCACTGCGCCCGTCCTGCGGGGCGACCTCTGGCTGCACGAGAGTCTCTGGATGAGCATCCAGACGATCTTCTGGGGCTTCCTCATTTCCTCGGCCGTCGGCGTGCCGCTCGGCATCCTCTGCGGCGCGTACACTTCCGTCGCCCGCACCACCGAGCCGTTCGTCGACTTCGTCCGCTACATGCCGGCGCCGGCCTTCGGGGCGCTCATGGTCGCTGTGTTCGGCATCCACCTCGAACCGAAGATCGCGATCATCGTCATCGGCACGTTCTTCCAGCAGGTGCTCGTGGTCGCGAACACCGTGCGCAAGGCCGAGCTCGGCCTGATCGAGGCCGCGCAGACGCTCGGCGCCAAACGCCGCCACCTCCTCCTGCGCGTTCTCGTGCCCGCCAGTCTGCCCGATCTCTACAACGACCTGCGCATCCTCCTCGGCTGGGCATGGACCTACCTCATCGTCGCCGAGGTTGTGGGCGTCAGCTCCGGCATCACCTTCTTCATCAACCAGCAGGCGAAGTACCGCAACTTCGACAACGTCTACGCCGCCATCGTCATCATCGGTATCATCGGCCTCGCGACCGACCAGGTGCTGGCCTTTGTCGGCGACCGGCTCTTCCCCTGGCGCAACCCGCGGCCCAGCCGCCTGCGCACGCTCTTCATTCGCCTCTTCGCCGACCGCTACACCGTGCTCTTCCCCGACGAGCCCGAGAAAAAGGAGACCGCCGCATGAGTGCCGCCGAGTCGTCCGATCTGCCCGACTACCGTGCGCAGTCCCCGGCCGTCGCCGAACGTTTTCGCAAGTTGCGCGAACGCCCGGTCGTGCTCTCCGTCGAGAACCTCGGCAAACAGTTCGAGGGCGAAAACGGCCCGGTCACCGCGCTGCGCGACGTCTCGTTCGAGGTGCGTCGCCGCGAGTTCCTCTGCGTCATCGGCCCCTCCGGCTGCGGCAAGTCCACACTGATCCGCATGGTCGCCGGCCTCGATTACCCGACATCGGGACGCATGTTGCTCGACGGCCGCGAGGTCAGCGGGCCCGGCCCCGACCGCGGCATGGTGTTCCAAGGCTACACGCTCTTCCCATGGCTGAATGTCACCCGCAACGTGATGTTCGGTCTCGAGATGCAGGGCATGGACCGCAGCCGCGCCGAAAGCGAGGCGCGCCAATGGATCGACCTCGTCGGCCTGTCGCGCTTCGAGAAGGCCTACCCGGCGCAGCTCTCCGGCGGCATGAAGCAACGCACCGCCATCGCCCGCGCCCTCGCCGCCAATCCGCGGATACTGCTGATGGACGAGCCGTTCGGCGCGCTCGACGCGCAGACGCGCGCCCAGATGCAGACCCACCTGCTCGAGATCTGGCGCAACGTCGATGTCACCATCCTCTTCATCACCCACGACCTCGATGAGGCGATCCTGCTCGCCGATCGTATCCTCGTCCTGAAGGCCAACCCCGGCGAGGTGCAGGAAGTGATCGAGGTCCCCGTACCGCGCCCGCGCAATCTCACGCAGGTCAACTCGCCCGAGTTCCTCGCGATGCGCCGCCGCCTCGATGAACTCATCCATCCGCAACGCGACCACACCGCGGGAGAGATGGAGAAACTCCCGATCGTCCGCCTCACTCAGGTCGGCGACGACGTCGAATAGCCATGCCGCGCGCCGCCTCCAGTTCCGCGAAACCCCGCCGCCGCCCGCGCGCCCGCGCCGCCGGTCCGGTCGTGTGGTCGCGTCTGGCCTGGCCCGAGATCGCCGCGCTGCCCGCGGCCGGAATGGACGCGGTAATTTTGCCCTGCGGCGCCACCGAACAGCACGGCCCGCACCTCGGCACCGGCATGGACGCCTGCCTCGCCACGCTCCTCGGCGAAGCGGTATCCGCCGCCACCGGCGTGCCCGTGTTGCCGACGCTCGAGTACGGCTGCTCCCTCGGCCACTCGCACCGTTGGCCCGGCACAATCGCGCTCCAGCCGCAGACGCTCATCGCGCTCGTCACCGACATCGGCGACTGGCTCTTCGCCGCCGGTTTCCGCCGGCTCTTTCTGCTCAACACGCACGTGACCAATTTTGCCCCGCTGCGCTGCGCGCTGGAGATCCTGCGCAGCCGACACGACGGCTTCATGGTCGCGTTGATCAACTCCGCCGAGGCCAGTCCGCGCGTGCGCCGCGAGTTCTTTGCCGACGCCGCCGACTGGCACGCCAACGCCGCCGAGACCGCGCTCATGCTCTCGCACGCGCCTGAGCTCGTGCGCCACGCCCGCGTGAAGAGCGCCGACGACCCCGACCGCACCGACCGCCTCGTCTTCGCGCACCCGGTCAATCGGACGAGCACGAACGGCGTCACCGGTTTCCCGAGCCGCGCCACGAAGGCGCAGGGCCGCCGGCTCATGCGCTGGCTCGTCGAGGACCTCGCGAAGCGCGTGAACAGCGGCCTGCACGAGCGCTCGCCGCTCAACTTCTCCTATTTCCCGAGTTCCAGCGGACAGTCGCCGTCGGCGACGGCCGCTAGCGCGGCCGAGTAATTGGCAGTTGGGAATTGGAATTTGGTCCGACCCGACTCCGCCGCCACCCGCCGCCGCAGTCGTCCGTCCCTCCACCAACTCCCAACTTCAAATTTCCAACTTCTTCCTCCTTCCGTCCGATGAAACCCGATTCCGAGATTCTCAAACTTCAGGCCGAACTCAAAGCCAAGGGCGTCAAGTACTGCGTCGGCGCCTACACCGACATCCACGGCATTCCCAAGGGCAAGTTCGTCCCGATCGACCACTTCCTCCACTTCGCGCACGGCTCCGAGCTCTACACCGGCTACGCGCTCGACGGCCTCGGCCAGCGCCCCAACGACGACGAGATCGCCTCGCTCCCCGATCTCGACCGCGGTTTCCAGCTCCCGTGGAAGCCCGAGGTCGCCTGGTTCCCGGCCGACAACACCTTCCACGGCGAGCCCTACGGCATCAATACGCGCGTCGCTCTCAAGAAGGTCCTCGCCGACGCCGCCACGCTCGGCCTCGGCTTCAACCTCGGCATCGAGTGCGAGGTCTTCGTCGTGAAGCAGGCCGAGGACGGGAAGATCTCGATCCCCAACTCCGACGACAACCTCGTGAAGAGCTGCTACGACGTGAAGCGCTTCCTCGACCGCTACACCTGGCTCGACAAGGTCTCCACTGCCATCAACCAGCTTGGCTGGGACCTCTACTCGCTCGACCACGAGGACGCGCATTCACAGTTCGAATTCGACTTCAAGTACGCCGACGCGCTCACGATGTGCGACCGCTACGTCTTCTTCCGGATGATGGCGAAGCACTACGCCGCCGAGGAGGGCCTGCTCGCCACGTTCATGCCGAAGCCCTTCGCCGACAAGACCGGCAACGGCGCGCACTTCAACATGTCGCTCTACGAGCTCGCCTCGGGTGTGAACGCCTTCAAGTGCGACCCGAAGGACGACCCCCGCGGCCTCGGGCTCACCCCGCTGGCGTATTCGTTCATCGCGGGCATCATCCGCCACGGCCCGGCGATCTGCGCCGCGCTCGCGCCGACGGTGAACAGCTACAAGCGCCTCATCCGCCGCGGCGCGATGAGCTACTACTCGTGGGCGCCGGTCTTCAACAGTTTCGGCACCAACAACCGCACCAACTCCATCCGCGTGCCGATGGGCGGCGGCCGTTGCGAGAGCCGCAACGCCGACTCCGCCTGCAACCCGTACCTCGGCGCCACGCTGCTGCTCGCCGCCGGCCTCGAGGGCGTCCGCGAGAAACTCGATCCGGGTCACCCGCAGGAGGAGAACCTCTACGAGTTGCCCGAGGCCGAGTTGGCCAAGCGCAACATCCGCTACCTGCCGCGCGATCTCGAGGAAGCCGTCGAGCAGTTCGCCGCGGATCCGTTCGTCACGAAGGTGCTCGGCCAGGAACTGCGCGACGAGTTCATCACCTACAAGAGCGAGGAGTGGCGCGCCTACCACCTCACCGTCAGCCAGTGGGAGATCGACCGGTATGCCCGGCTCTTCTGATACAACCGAATCCGTTTCCTCCTCCGCGCCGGCCTCGACGACCGGCGTGGATTCTGGCATGGACGACACCATGCCCCGCGCGCCGCGCAAGCCCGACAAAGTCGCCCGTTTCAGCGTCTCGTTGCCCGAGAGCCTGCTCGACGAGCTCGACGCGATGGTGACCAAGCGCGGGTTCCAGAGTCGCTCGCAGGCGATCGCCGCGCTTGCACGCGACGGCTTGGTCGAGTTTGCCAGCGAGAGCGGCAGCGGCTCGGTCGGCGGCACCATCTCGCTCGTGTACGACTACCGGAAGCGCGACCTGCAGGCGAAACTCGCCGAGATCCAGCACCGCTACTTCCTGCTGATCGTCTCGTCGATGCACGTCCACCTTGAGCACCACAATTACCTCGAGGTGCTGCTCGTGCAGGGCCCGGCCGACGAGCTGCGCAAACTCACCGACGAGCTCGTGACCTGCAAAGGCGTCAAGAACGGCCGCCTCAACCTCATGGCCGCCGCCATCCCGCCGCTGCAGTAGCACGTAGGTCGTCCCTTCAGGGCGACTCTGGCGATAGCGCTTCGACACCAGATGCGAGCACGGCGCCAGCCGGGGCGGGCTGAAGCCACGCCCTACTTCAAGCGCCACGTCTCCGCCCATTTTCGCCCACTCAGCGGACTCGGCACGGACCTTGCAGTAACACCTCCGCACGCGTTCGTAACACCGCGCCTCCGATGCCCGCCACTCCGTTCTACACCAAAACCCTCACCCACGCCGGCATGTGGTCCGGCGTGATTTCCCGCGGCAAGACCCTCCGTCTCACCGACCTCGTGGGCGGTGCCAACGTCGGCATGCTCCTCTACCACGCCGACCTGCCCACCGAGCGCTACAACATGCCCGACACGCTCAAGGGGCAGCACATCTTCCACGTCCGCGCGCCCTACTGCCTGCACTCCGACATGGGCCGCATCCTCGCCTCCATCGTCGCCGACTCCGCCGGCTGGCACGACACCGTCTGCGGCTGCGGCGACGCTGAGCTCACCGCGACGCGCTATGGCGAGAAGACGTTCCAGACCGTGCGCAACGAGTACCACCGCAACGCCCGCGACTGCTTCCTCGTCGAGCTCGCGAAATGGGGCCTCGGCAAACGCGACCTCGTGCCAAACCTGAACCTCTTTTCCAAGGTGGTGGCCGACAACGCCGGCAAACTCACCTTCGTCCCCGGCCATTCGAAGGCCGGTGGTTTCATCGATCTGCGGTTCGAGCTCAACACGCTCGTAGTCCTCAACACCTGCCAGCACCCACTCGACCCCGATCCCGTCTATCGCCCGCGCACGGTGAAGCTCGAGGTTCTCCCCGCTGCCGGCCCCGTCGCGCCCGACGACCGCTGCCGCCAGTCGCGACCCGAGAACGTCCGCGCCTTCCAGAACAACGAGTCCTACTTCGCGCTCCGCGCCTGACCCGCCATGTCGACGCTCACCGAAAGCTCCCTCCGCCCCGAGACTGCCGTCTACCGCAATGTCATCCTCGCCGGCGACTACTGGTCGCACGAGATCAAGGCTGGCCAGACCTTCCGCATCGTCGACCTCGAGGGCAACCAGGCCGCCGACACGCTCTTCTACGACGCCCACGATCCGGCCAATCGCTATAGCGCCTCCGACACGATCCGCCACCAGGCCGCGCTCTACCTCTCCACCGGCACGCGCCTCATGTCCACCGAGGGCGACGCGCTCCTTACCATCGTCGCCGACACCTGCGGCCGCCACGACACGCTCGGCGGCGCCTGCTCGCGCGAGAGCAACACCATGCGCTACGCCCACGAGAAGGAGCACATGCATGCCTGCCGCGACAGTTTCATCCGCGGCGCGCAGGAGATCGCCGGCACCTGCGGCTGCGACCACCACGCCGAGTTCGACTGGGGCAAGCGCGACATCACCTGCAACATCAACTTCTTCATGAACGTTCCCGTGACGCCCGCCGGCGACCTCAAGTTCGACGACGGCGTGTCCGGTCCCGGCCGTTACGTCGAGCTGCGCGCCGAGCGCGACGTCATCTGCCTGATCTCGAACTGCCCGCAGCTGAACAACCCCTGCAACGCCTACAACCCGACGCCGATCGAGGTGCTCATCTGGAATCCCTGAAGTTGTGAATGTGGAAATCAGGAAAGCAGGAACCCGCGCGGGAGCTCCTCCGTTCCTGATTCCCTGATTTCCACATTTCCCACCGCCTTCGCCATGTTTTCGAAAGTTCTCATCGCCAACCGCGGCGCAATCGCCTGCCGCATCATCCGCACGCTGCGCCGGCTCGGCATCAAGTCCGTCGCCGTGTACTCGGAGGCCGATGTCGGTTCGCTCCACGTTGCGCAGGCCGACGAGGCCGTGCTGATCGGGCCCGCGCCCGCCGCGCAGAGCTACCTTGTCGTCGACAAGATCCTCGAGGTCGCTCGCCAGACCGGCGCGCAGGCGATCCATCCCGGCTACGGTTTCCTCTCGGAGAACCCCGGTTTCGCCGAGGCATGCGCCGCGGCCGGCGTTGTCTTCATCGGTCCGAAGCCCGACCAGATGCGCCGCTTCGGCCTCAAGCACACCGCGCGCGAGATCGCGCAGTCCGAGGGCGTGCCGCTTCTGCCGGGCACCGGCCTGCTGCCGGATGTCGCCACCTCGCTGCGTGAGGCGGAGCGCATCGGGTATCCCGTGATGCTCAAGAGCACCGCGGGCGGCGGCGGCATCGGCATGCAGCTCTGCTGGAGTGCGGCCGAGCTCGAGCCGGCCTTCGCCCGCGTCGACCGGCTCAGCCGCGCCAACTTCAAGGAGAGCGGCCTCTTCCTTGAGAAGTACGTCGAGCGCGCCCGCCACATCGAGGTGCAGATCTTCGGCGACGGGCGCGGACACGTTGTCGCGCTCGGCGAACGCGACTGCTCCGTGCAGCGCCGCAACCAGAAGATCATCGAGGAGACACCCGCGCCCGGCCTCTCCGACGAGACGCGCGCGCGCTTGCTCGATTGCGCCGAGCGGCTCGGCCGCGCCGCCGGCTACGAGTCGGCCGGCACCGTTGAGTTCGTCTACGACGATGCCGCCGAGAAGTTCTATTTCCTCGAGGTGAACACCCGCCTCCAAGTCGAACACGGCGTGACCGAGGAGGTCACCGGTCTCGACCTCGTCGAGTGGATGGTCCGCCAAGCCGCGGGCGAGCTCGACCTCGGAGGCTTTGTCCGCCGCGCGAACGGCGCGTCGATCCAGGTGCGGCTCTACTCCGAGGATCCGGGCAAGAATTTCCAGCCCGCCACCGGCGTGCTCACCGAGTTCGTCATCCCGCGCAGCCTGCGCCTCGAAACGTGGTGCGAACGCGGCACCGAGGTCAGCCCGTACTACGACCCGATGCTCGCGAAGCTCATCGCCCGCGGCCCCGACCGCGCGGCCGCGCTCGCGCAGCTCACCCAGGCGCTGGCCGAGACGCGCGTCGGCGGACTGGAGACGAACCTCCTCTACCTCCGCCAGATCCTCGACTCCGCCGGCTTCGTCGCCGGCAAGGTCACCACACGCTACCTCGAGAAACTGCCCTACGCGGCGCCGACGCTCGAGGTGCTCGACGGCGGCACGCAGACCACCGTGCAGGACTATCCCGGCCGCCTCGGCCATTGGGACGTGGGCGTGCCGCCCTCCGGCCCGATGGATCCGCTGGCGTTCCGCCTCGCGAACCGCCTCGTCGGCAATCCCGCCTCCGCCGCTGGCCTCGAGATAACGCTCTCCGGCCCGACGCTGCGTTTCAACACCGCCGCCACCGTCGCCCTCACCGGCGCCGCGCTCGCCGCCACGCTCGACGGCAAGCCCGTCACCGCCTGGCGCGCCTTCCGCGTGAAGTCCGGGCAGACGCTCCGCCTCGGCGCGCTCACCGGCACCGGCATGCGCGCGTACCTCGCGATCCGCCACGGCTTCGACGTCCCCGACTACCTCGGCAGCAAGAGCACGTTCACCCTCGGTCTCTTCGGCGGCCACGCCGGCCGAGCGCTGCGCACCGGCGATGTGCTCCGGGTAAACGCCGTCCCCATCCTGCCCAACGACCTCGAGTCCGCAGCAACGAAGCTGCCCGCCGCACTAGTCCCGGCCTACTCCCGCGAGTGGGAAATCGCCGTCCTCTACGGACCGCATGGCGCGCCGGACTTCTTCCAGCCCGAGGACATCGCCGATCTCTTCTCCGCGACCTACGAGGTACACTTCAACTCCGCCCGCACCGGTGTGCGCTTGATCGGCCCGAAGCCGCGCTGGGCGCGCAAGGATGGCGGCGAGGCCGGCCTGCATCCGTCGAACATCCACGACAACGCCTACGCCGTCGGCGCGATCGATTTCACGGGCGACATGCCGATCATCCTCGGGCCCGACGGCCCGAGCTGCGGCGGCTTCGTCTGCCCGGCCACGATCATCTCCGCCGACCTCTGGAAGGCCGGCCAGCTCCGGCCTGGCGACAAGGTGAAGTTCATCCCGATCACCGCCGCCGAGGCGCGTCTCCGCGAAGCGGCGATGGAAGCAGAGATCGAAACGCTCACCAAAGCCCCGCGTCCGCGGCGCAAACTGCCCACCGGAAACGCCGCCTACGATCCGGCCATCCTCCACAGCACGCCCGCGCGCGGCGAGTTGCCGGCGGTCTGCTACCGCCGCGCCGGCGACAAATACCTGCTCGTCGAGTACGGCCCGCAGGTGCTCGACCTCGAGCTGCGCTTCCGCGTGCACGCGCTCATGGAGTGGCTCGCCGAGAGCCACACGCCGGGGCTGCTCGATCTCACACCGGGCATCCGCTCGCTCCAGATCCACTTCGACAGCCGCGTGCTGCCGCTCGAGCGCCTGATGGAGACACTCCTCGACGCCGAGGTGCACCTGCCCGACCCCGACGATATGGAGGTCCCGACGCGCATCGTCCACCTGCCGCTCTCGTGGGAGGACGAGTCCACGCTGCTCGCCATCCGCAAGTACATGCAGACCGTCCGCAAGGACGCGCCGTGGTGCCCGAGCAACATCGAGTTCATCCGCCGCATCAACGGCCTCGGCTCCGTCGAGGACGTGAAACGCATCGCCTTCGACGCGAGCTACCTCGTGCTCGGCCTCGGCGACGTCTACCTCGGCGCACCGGTCGCCACGCCGGTCGATCCGCGTCACCGGCTCGTGACGACAAAGTACAACCCGGCCCGCACCTGGACGCCGGAGAACGCCGTCGGCATCGGCGGCGCCTACATGTGCGTCTACGGCATGGAAGGCCCCGGCGGCTACCAGTTCATCGGGCGCACCGTGCAGATGTGGAACCGCTGGCGCCAGACCGCCGACTTCACCGACGGCAAGCCGTGGCTCCTCCGCTTCTTCGACCAGATCCGCTTTGAGCCCGTGAGCGCGGAGGAGCTGCTGCGCTTCCGCCGCGATTTCCCGCTCGGCCGCTACAAGCTGAAGATCGAGCACAGCACCTTCCGCCTGCGCGACTACCGGAGGTTCCTCGCCGAGAACGCCGCCTCGATCACCGCGTTCAAGACGACCCAACAACGCTCCTTCGAGGAGGAGCGCCACCGCTGGGAGATCTCCGGCCAGCTCAACTTCTCCGCCGAGAGCGAGTCCGCTGGCGCCGCCGAACAAGCCGAGTTGCCGCCAGGCCACAAGCCCGTGCTCGCGCAGGTCCCGGGCAACGTCTGGAAGCTCAACGTGAAGGTCGGCGACCGTATCGCGCCGGAGCAGGCGGTGGCCGTGCTCGAGTCGATGAAGATGGAGATCTCCGTGCTCGCGACCGAGGGCGGCACCGTCACGCAGGTCCTCTGCGCCGAGGGCAAACCCGTCCAGGCCGGCGACGCGCTGGTCGTCATCAAGCCCTGAGCTCGCCATGACGCCGACCCCGCTTCGCGAAGTCCTCGCCCGCATCGACGCCCGCGGCGCCGACCCCGTGTGGATCAGCCGCGTGCCGCATTCGGAGGTGCGCGCCTATGCCGCCACCGCCGGAGAGAACTCGGCGGCGCGCCCGCTCGCCGGCGTGCCTTTCGCCATCAAGGACAACATCGACCTCGCCGGTCTGCCCACGACAGCCGCATGCCCCGACTTCGCGTACACACCAGCGGAGTCGGCGCCGGTCGTGCAGCGGTTGATCGACGCCGGCGCCGTACCGCTCGGGAAGACCAACCTCGACCAGTTCGCCACGGGGCTAGTCGGCGTACGCTCGCCCTATGGTGTCCCGAAGAATCCCTTCGGCGCGGCGTACCTTCCCGGCGGCTCGAGCTCGGGCTCCGCGGTCGCCGTCGCGGCAGGGTTGTGCGATTTCGCGCTCGGGACCGACACCGCCGGCTCCGGTCGTGTGCCGGCGGCATTCAACAATCTCGTCGGCCTCAAGCCCACGCGCGGCCTGCTCAGCACGCGCGGCGTGGTGCCCGCATGCCGCACGCTCGACTGCGTCTCGATCTTCACCCGCACGGTCACCGCCGCCGCCGAGGTGCTTTCCGTCGCCGCCGCGTACGATCCAGAGGATCCGTACAGCCGGCCCGCCGCGCCGCCGGTGGTCGACGAAGCCTGGCCGCCGCGTGTCGGTGTGCCGCGCGCCGACCAGCTCGAGTTCTTCGGCAACTCGGCGGCCGCCGCGCTCTTCGCGACCGCCGTCGAACGCTGGAAACTGCTCGGCGCGAAGATCGTCGAGGTCGACTTCGCACCGTTCCTCGCCGCCGCGCGCCTGCTCTACGAAGGCCCGTGGGTGGCCGAACGTTACGCCGCGATCCGCGACTTCCTCGAGGCGAAGCCCGAGGCGCTCCATCCGGTGACACGCAAGATCATCCAGGGCGCAAAGCCGCTCACCGCCACCGGTGCGTTCGATGCGATGTACCGTCTCGCCGCGCTCCGCCGCGAGACGGAGGCCGTGTGGGCGAACATCGACGTGCTGCTCACGCCGACCGCCGGCACGATCTACACCGTCGCGGAGGTCGAGGCCGATCCGGTGCGACTGAATTCGAACCTCGGTTACTACACGAACTACCTGAACCTGCTCGATCTTTGCGCCGTCGCCGTGCCGGCGGGCTTGCTGCCGAACGGGATGCCGTGGGGCGTCACGCTCGTGGCGCCGGCGTTCTGCGACGACCGCGTGCTCCGTCTCGGAGCGAAGTTCCTCGGCGAACCAGCGCCCGTGCGCGCGTTGCCACCCGCGGGCCCGTCAACGCTAGTCGCCGTCTGCGGCGCGCACCTGAGCGGGCTGCCGCTCAACTGGCAACTCACGCAGATCGGCGCCACGCTCGAGCGCACGACGCGCACCGCGCCGACCTACAAACTCTACGCGCTGCCCGGCACCACGCCGCCGAAGCCCGGCATGGTCCGCGTGTCGGAAGGTGGCGGGGCAATCGAGGTCGAAGTCTGGCGCGTGCCGCTCTCCGGCTACGGCCGCTTCGTCGCCGGAATCCCGGCACCGCTCGGGATCGGCACGATCACGCTCGAGGACGGAACTTCAGTACAGAGCTTCGTCTGCGAAGCGCTCGCCGTCCAAGGCGCCCGCGACGTGACCAGCTTCGGCGGCTGGCGGGAGTTTCTTCGCTCCTAAGGATTCTCTCCGGAGCAAGCGTCCCTGGCGTGGGTAGCCCACAGCCAGAGGCGCGCGAGCAACCAGCCTGGCGCAAACACGAGCAGGAACACGCGAAGCAGCAAGAACACCGCAGTCACGCCGAGGGCAAAACGCGAATCCGCTCCGGGCGCCAGCAGGTGCTCGAGCAGATTCACGCGGGCCAAGATCTGCAGCAGGACAAAGTGCACCGCCACCAACACGGCGGCTTCGATCACAATACGACGGAGCGAGGGCGCACGGTGTTTCATGGACGGGTAGGTTGGGCGGTGAACATCGCGAGCATGATGGCGTTGCCGAGCGGACCGCCGGTGATGAAGAAGCGCTCGTCGCCGTGCGTGACCGGAGCGCCCATGAGGTATGCGGTGCGTGCGAGGCTCACATACAACGAACGGTCGCCGAAGGCCCGGCTGGTTGCGATGGTGAACCCCGTGCCGGACGGACTCATGCCGAAGATTAGGGGGCCGGAGTCGATGTCGCCGCCGCCTGACTCACCAGCGGCGTACTCGTCGACGTAGCCGAAACCGAGAATCGAGCCGGCGAGGTGGTCGCGCAACGACTGGAAATAGGGGCGGGCGAGATCGGGATCCGCCATCGCGAGGAAGTACGCGGCGAGCGCGGTGCCGCTCGCGCGGCCGCGGTCGGTGGGTTGGCCAGAGCGATGATCGATCGCCTGCACCAAGAGGCCAGTTCGCGGATCTCGCCAACGGGTGCGGAAGCAATCGAGCGAGCCCGTAATCGCGGCGGAGTGGTCGGTGCCGGTGAGGCGCTGGTGCAGGAGGAGCGACGCCAGGCCTGATGCGTTGTCGACGGGATAGGCTTCGTCCGGGTAGGTCTCGATGATCTGGTGCGGCGCGGCGCGGAAACGACGCGCGAGGGCGGCGGAGATGCGGTCGTTGAGAGCAGTGTGGCGCGAGTCGGCAAACGTCGCGCGATCGAGCGTGAGCACCAGGTTGAGGTAGCCGAGGTAGGCGGCGTGGCCGTGTGGGCCGTCGAGGGAGTCGAGCGCGTCCTCGTTCCATGATTGCGCGTCGAAGGCGCGGACGGCGGGCGAGAGCAGACCGGCGATGGCGTGCTCGATGCCCGGCCGCAACTCGTCGCGGAGCTCCGGATGCTCGCGGCAGGTCTGGAGCAGGCCGAGCGCCGCCATCTGGTAGGTGCCGAACGCCCATTCGCCGCGGAAGAGCGCGCTATCGGAAGTGAAGTCGGCGCTGCTCACTCCTTTCGCCACGGTGCCGGCGACATGGCGCGCGAGCGAGGCGACGGTCTCACGATCGCCGGCATACCAGCGCTCGCCCTCACGCCCGCACCACCAACGCGGCACGAGCGAGGTGGCGCCGGCAAAGAGTGCCAAGGCCCCAAGCCAACGGCACCAACGAGGCATGGATCGGGGAGCGAGGGTCACTTTGTGACGGTGTGCGGTTGCGTACATGACAGCAAGCCCCAGCCCGTATCTGCCCACTGGCGCGGCGGCGAACCGTGCCAACACCCTCGTCTGGGAGGCCAACTCCAGCTCGGACCGCGGCTCCCGCTATCTCCTCGACCAGCGCCGGCGGCGCCTTTTGATTCGCGCGCATGAACGCTCTCGAAGCCATGCACGCCCGCCGTTCGATCCGCGAGTTCACCGACGAACTCGCCCCGGCGGAAACCATCCGCCAGCTCGTGGAGGCCGCCGGCCGCGCCCCGAGCTCCAAGAACACTCAGCCGTGGCGGCTGTACCTCGTGCAGGGTGCGGCGCTCGAGGCGTTGCGCAGCGACTACCTCGCGGCTTTCGACGCGAAAGCTCCCGCCAAGCCCGGCTATCAATACTCCCCGAACCCACTGCCGGCCGACTGGGCCGCGCGGGCGAAGGAGGTCGGCATCGGCATCTTCAAACACAAGGGCATCGGCCGCGACGATCTGGACAAGCGCACCGCGCACGACCGCGAGAACTTCCGGTTCTTCGGCGCGCACCAGATGTTCTTCCTTGGCACGCAGGCCTCGGCGTTCTCCTACGGCACGTTCCTCGACTGCGGCTTCGTCCTCGACAACCTGATGCTCGGCCTGACGGCCCTCGGCTACGGTTCGTGCCCGCAGTTCAGCGTGATGATCTATCCGGACCTGCTGCGGAAACACATCCCCGGCACCGAGGACACGCTCTTCATCGCCGGCCTGCCTTTCGGGCGCCCGAAGCCCGCCAGCCACGTGAACGAGTTCCAGCCCACCCGCCTGCCGCTCGAGGCCTGGTTCAAGACGGTGGAGTGAGCCGACCGACCGCCGGTCCCGCCGTGCTGGCGTCGCGTCGCACCGCACGGCACGATGCCTGCCATGGCCACCCTCGCCGAAGCCGCAGCACGTTTCCTGGAGCAACGCCGGATCGCGGTCGTCGGCGTCTCGCGCGCCCCGAAGCCGCCCGCCAATTTCAACTACCGGAAACTCCGCGCCTCCGGCCGCACAGTCTTCGCGGTGAATCCCGCGGCGACCGAGGCCGAGGGCGGGCCGTGCTACCCGAACCTCAGGGCGATTCCCGGGGGCGTGGATGCCGTGCTCCTTTTCACACCGCCGTCGGCGACGGCGGGAGTGGTACGCGAGTGCGCTGAGTTGGGGATCCGGCATGTGTGGATCCACCGGTCATTCGGCCCAGGCAGCTGGTCTACCGAGGCGGAGGAAATCGGCCGCACACACGGGCTCACGCTCATTCCCGGCGGTTGCCCGGCGATGTTCTTCGCCCCAGTCGATCCGGGCCACCGCTGTATCCGCTGGATGCTCGGGCTGTTCGGGAAGCTGCCGAAGGAGATTGCGGGCAACTGAAGCTTCAATTGCCACAAGCCCCCACGCGATATCTCCCACACTAGTGGTGCCGCGGTTGTCTCAGCGAGCCTGCACACGTTCTTCGGAGCGCGAGCAAGCTCGCTGGCCTACACCGCGCATGAATCGTCACGCGCTGAGGAGAGATCAGTCTGCTCAACCCGCCGCCTTGGCCTTGATCGTAGCCACCACCGTCGTGCTCTGCGCCGTGGTGGTTCCGCTCAGGTGGAGCAGTTTCCACTCGATCGCCTCCGCGGCGAGCGTGCGACGCGCCTTGTCGGTGGCGTTCGCCAGAGCTTCGGCGATGTCGCCCTTCACCGATTGCCCGGTGAAATCTTCGATGCTGCGTCCATTGGCTGGCACGAGTCGGTGCATGGCGCGAAGTGTGGGGCACTCGACACACCGAGCAATGCTCATCCTGCGGACTCCGAACCGTGGAACTCGCTCCGCAGCAGACCGAAGCAGAGCGAGCCGGTGACGGTGTCGTCGGGGTGACGCTTGTCCTCGCGCACTTGGCCCTCGAGGCGGAAGCCGCAGCGCTCGGCGATGCAGCGGCTGGGCACGTTGGTATCGTCGCACCAGAGACCGACGCGGTGCGCCCCAAGGTCTTCGAACGCGAAGTGAAGCGCGCGTTGTGCGGCCTCGGTGAGGTAGCCCTGATTGACGTGCGCGCAGTCGGCAAAGAAGCCGAGGTTGAGCGCGGGCAGGGCGTCGTTGGTGACGCCGAGGTAGATCTGGCCGGCGAACGCCTCGGTGTCGCGGAGGAACACACCAAGGACGAAGGCGCGCCGTTCCTGCCAGTGTGCTGCAAAATCGCGGAGCACGCGGGCGGCGTCGGCTTCGCAGTGGATGGAGAAGATGGAGTTGCCCGATTCGTGGCGCGTGAGGTGGTCGCGGTTGCGCTGCGCCATCGCGAAGTACCACGGCGCATCCTCGGCGCGGTAGGGCCGCAGGAAGAGGCGATCGGTATCGAGGCGTTCGGGCAGAGCGCGCAGTTGGCGGAGCGGCATGGGAAGGTGGACGGTGTGGACTGAGTGGACCCTGGGGATGAAGTGGACAACCGGCGACGCTCGGCTATGAGTGATGGCATGGAGCGGGAGGCGCTGATCCAGCCGCATGGAGGCTACAGGAAGCTGAAGAGCTTCCAGATGGCGCAGCTGGTGTACGATGTGACGGTGCGTTTCTGCGAGCGGTATATCGACCGGAGGAGCCGTACCCACGACCAGATGGTGCAGGCGGCGCGGAGCGGCGTGCAGAACATCGCCGAGGGCAGCAAGGCCAGCGGGACCTCGAAGAAGACCGAGCTGAAGCTCACGAACGTGGCCCGCGCCTCGCAGGAAGAGCTGCGTCTCGACTACGAAGACTTCCTGCGGCAACGCGGATTGGCGTTATGGGAGCGCGGCGATCCGAGGCGAGAGGAGCTCATCGCAAGGCGGTGCCGCACGGCGGACGAGGTGGCGGAGTGGGTGCGGGAAGAGCATGAGCGCGAGGCTGCGGCGGGCGGGGCTGTGGACGGTGGACGAGATGGACGTTCTGGACTGGGTGGACGGAGTGGACCGGATAGCCCTGAGGTGAAGGGCATGGGGGCGGGGTCCACAGAGTCCAGCAAGTCCAGAGGGTCCACCTATCCGGAGATCGCCGCGAACGCGGCGCTGGTGCTGATCGCGGTGGCGAGCGCGTTGCTCGACCGGCAACTCGATGCGCTGGCGAAAACCTTTGAGACGGAAGGCGGGTTTACGGAGAGGCTCTACCGGGTGCGGCAGCAGCGGCGCGGGCGGTAGGGCGCGGCGGGCGGGTGGACCGTGTGGACGGGCTGGACGCCGTGGACTCGGTGGACGGCCGGAAAGGGTGAGCGCGGAGCACAGATCGCCTGCAAGCAGGCTCCTCCCTTCAGAACAGGAAATACCGCTGGGCCATCGGGAGGACTTTGGCGGGCTCGCAGGTGAGGTGCACGCCGTCGGCCTTCACGGTGTAGGTCTCGGGATCGACCTCGATCTTGGGGAGCGCGTCGTTGAGGACCATGTCGCGTTTGCCGATCTTGCGGCAGCGTTGCACGGCGACGAGTTCGCGCCGGAGACCCAGATCGCGGATACCGTGCTTCTGCTTGAGCGAGGCTTCGCTGACGAAGGTGAGGCTGGTGCTGCCGAGCGCGCGACCGTGGGCGCCGAACTGCGGGCGGTAGAACATCGGCTGCGGCGTGGGGATCGAGGCGTTGGGGTCGCCCATGTTGGCCCAGGCGATGAAACCGCCCTTGAGGATCATCTCGGGCTTCACGCCGAAAAGCGCGGGTTTGTAGATGACGAGATCGGCGAGCTTGCCGACGGCGACCGAGCCGACGACGTGGCTGATGCCGTGCGCGATTGCCGGGTTGATGGTGTACTTCGCAAGGTAGCGGAGCGCGCGGAAGTTGTCGGCGGCGGCGTGTGAGGAGCCGGTGAGCGCGCCGAACTGGACCTTCATCTTGTGCGCGGTCTGCCACGTGCGGCAGATGACCTCGCCGATGCGGCCCATGGCCTGCGAGTCGGAGGACATCATCGAGATCGCGCCCAGATCGTGGAGACGGTCCTCGGCGGCGATGGTCTCGGGGCGGATGCGCGACTCGGCGAACGCGACATCCTCGGGGATCTTCGAGTCGAGGTGGTGGCAGACCATGAGCATGTCGAGATGCTCGTCGATGGTGTTGACCGTGAAGGGGCGCGTCGGGTTGGTCGAGGACGGGAGGACGTTGGCCTCGCCGCAGACGCGGATGATGTCGGGCGCGTGACCGCCGCCGGCGCCCTCGGAGTGGAAGGTGTGGATGGTGCGGCCCTTGAAGGCGCGCAGGGTGTCGTCGACGTAGCCGGACTCGTTGAGCGTGTCGGTGTGGATGGCGACCTGGACGTCGAGTTCGTCGGCCACGCCGAGGCAGGTGTCGATCGCGGCGGGGGTGGTGCCCCAGTCCTCGTGGAGCTTGAGGCCGATGGCGCCGGCGAGGATTTGTTCGCGAAGTGGTTTCTTGGTGGCGCAGTTGCCCTTGCCGAGGAAACCGAGGTTCATCGGGAACGCCTCGGCCGCCTCGAGCATGCGGTGCATGTTCCAGGCGCCCGGCGTGCAGGTGGTGGCGAGCGTGCCGTGCGCGGGGCCGGTGCCGCCGCCGAGCATGGT
>JAEXPQ010000344.1 GCA_023446735.1 Verrucomicrobiota bacterium | reverse complement strand
ACGTAGCGCAGCCCGCGACCGAGGTCGCGGGGATCGGCGGGCGCGGTCTTCTCCGCGGGCGGAGCGGCGGGCGCGGCGCCTGCGGGGGCCGCCGGTTCCGCCGCCCAGGCGGCTGCGACCAAGCCCGCCACCAGGAACAACGGCCCGGCGCGCAGCGCGGCGGAGCGGAGGAGGCGGGCGGGGTTCACTTGCGGTTGAGCTGCCGGGCACCGATGTCGCGGCGGCAGTATTTGGAGACGAAGCCGATCTGGTCGCAGAGCGCGTAGGCGCTGCGCGCGGCCTGGCGTAGCGTGGGGGCGAGCGCGGTGACGCCAAGGACACGGCCGCCGTTGGTCACGACCTGGCGGTTGCTGGAGACCGCGGTGCCGGCGTGGAAGATGAACTCGCCCGCGCCCGAGACGCGCGGCAGCGTGATGGCGTCGCCCTTCGGATACTTGTCGGGATAGCCCTGCGCGGCGAGGACGACGCAGAGGGCGTAGTCGGTCTTCACCTCGAGCTTCACCTCGTGGAGACGGTTGTTGGCGGCGGCCCACAGCAGTTCGACGGTGTCGGTGGCCAGGCGGGGCAGGAGCACCTGGGTCTCGGGGTCGCCGAAGCGGGCGTTGAACTCGATCACCTGCGGCCCTTTCGGCGTGAGCATGATCCCGATGTAGAGGGTGCCGCGGTACTCGATGCCCTCGGCGGCGATGGCGTCGACGCTGGGGCGGCAGATCGTCTTCTCGATCTCGGCGAGGAGCTTGTCGGTCACGACCTCGGCGGGCGAGTAGGCGCCCATGCCGCCGGTGTTGGGGCCGGTGTCGCCGTCGCCCACGCGCTTGTGGTCCTGGCTGGTGGGGAGGACGACGAACTCGCGGCCGGAGACGACGAGGTGGATGGAGGTTTCCTCGCCGTGCAGGCAATCCTCGACGAGGATGCGCTTGCCGCTCGCGCCGAACGCCCCGCCCTCGAGCATCATCTTCACGGCGGCCTCGGCCTCCTTGAGGTCCGGGGTGACGACCACTCCCTTGCCGGCGGCGAGGCCGTCGGCCTTGATCACGTAGGGGGCCTTGCGGGTCTTCAGGTACGCCACGGCGGGCGCGACCTCGGTGAAGAACTTCGCGGGGGCGGTCGGGATCTTGTATTTGAGGAGCAACTCCTTGGTGAAGATCTTGCTCGCCTCGAGGCGGGCGCCGTCGGCCTTCGGGCCGTAGGCGGGGATGCCGGCGGCGATGAGCGCATCGACCAGGCCGAGGCTCAACGGGACCTCGGGCCCGACGATCACGAACTCGATCCGCTCCTTCTTGGCCAGCGCCACGAGGCCGGGGACGTCCTCCACCGGCACGGGGAAGCACTTCACGTCGCGCGCGATGCCGCCGTTGCCGGGAGCGGCCAGCACGCGGGGACGCGAGGGGCTCTTGAGGCAGGCGGTCACGATGGCGTGCTCGCGGCCGCCGGAACCGACGACGAGGATGGAACGGGGAAGTGGCAAGGGCATGGAAGGGACGGGGATGAAAGGCGGGATCAGAGCAGAGGACGGGCGGGCAGCTCAAGCGCGGCGATGGCCGCCATGATGCGCTCGGAGGCGAGCTGGTAACGCTGCTTGCCCGAGGCCGGCTCGTCGTAGTCGGCGGGCAGCAACGGCCGGCCGAGGACGTACGACACCGGGTGGGGCGTGGGAATCTTGGCGTTGCGCCCGAAGGCCTCGAACGAGCCGAAGATGCGCGCGGGGAGGACGGGCACGCCGGTCTTGCAGGCGATCATGCCCACGCCGGATTTGGCGGGCTGGAGTTTGCCGTCCATCGAGCGCGTGCCCTCGGGGAACAGAATGACCACGCCGCCCTCCTCGAGCGCCGCGATCGTCTTCTTCAGGGCGCCCACATCGGCACCGTCGCGGTCGACGGGGATGCATTCGATGTGGTCCATCCACCATTTTGGGATGCCGGGCTTCCAGAGCGATTTGCGGGCGAAGAAGCGGATGCGGTGCGGGATCTGGCAGCCGAGCAGCGGCGGATCGAGGTGGCTGCAATGGTTCGCGGCGATCAGGATCGGCCCGGTGCGCGGGACATTGTTCACCCCGACCAACTCGCCGCGGAACAACGTGTCGGAGCCGATGCAGATGAGCTGCCGGCAGAGCCAGTAGAGGAAATTCCGTTTCATGGCGGCAGCGCGGCGAGACGCGGGGCGATGAGCGCGGCGAGGTGGTCGACCACCTGCGGCAGGGTCAGGTGCGTGGAGTCGACCGGCGTGGCGCCGGCCGGACAGACGAACGGCGCGGTCTTGCGGGCGGCGTCGAGCCGGTCGCGTTCCGCGATCGAGTCGGTCTGGCCCTCGGCGGCGCGGCGACGGGCGCGCTCGACGGGATCGGCGTGGAGGAAGAAGCGGAAGTCCGCCTCCGGGAAGATCACCGAGCCGATGTCGCGGCCCTCCATGATGAGCCCGCGGAAACCGCCGGCGCGCGCGACGCCGGCCTGGCTGCGCTGGTACTCGAGCAGGAAGCGCCGTACGGCCGGCACGGCGGCGAACTTCGAGACGTTCTCGTTCACGCGCGGCCCGCGGATCTCGTCGCCGGGAATCCGGCCGGCGATCTCGATCACCGAGCTGCGGCCGACCACGCGTTGGCCGAGCGGCAGCGCCGCGAGGGCGGCGGCCACCGCAGATTCGCTTTCCGGTGACACCCCCCGTTCGAGGAGCTGGTGCGTGACGAAGCGGTAGTGCGAGCCGGTGTCGACGTGCAGGAGGTGGAACCGCTCGCTCAGTGCGCGCGAGGTGGAGGACTTGCCGGAGGCGGCGCCGCCGTCGATGGCGACGATGGGGAGGGGCGCGGCGTTGGTCATGGCGAGCGATGGGAGACGGTGCGCAGGGCGGCGAGCACGCCGAAGAAGTCGGGGAAGGTCTTCGCGCAACAGGCCGGGTCGCGCACGGTGATCCAGGGCCGCCCGTCGCCGTGGAGGTCGCGGCAGCCGAGCACGCCGAAGCTCATCGCGAACCGGTGGTCGCGGTAGGTCTCGATCTCGGCGGCGCGCAGCGGGCGGGGCGTGATCACGAGCGTGTCCTCGGTCTCGATCACGTCCTGACCGAGGCGCCGCAGCTCGGCGGCCATGCCGGCGACGCGGTCGGTCTCCTGTTTGCGGGTATGCGCGAGACCGCGGATGGTCGAGGGACCCTCGAGCAGCGGGGCGAGGGCCGCGAGCGTGAGGAAGGTGTCGGAGAAGGTGTTGAAGTCGACGTCGACGCCGCGGGGCGTCGCGCCGGCGGGCAATGCGCTGACGAGGTCGGCGCCGTCGCGGCGGAGGTGGAGTCCGACGCGGGCGACGACCACGGCGCAGGCGAGGTCGCCCTGGAGACTCTCGCCCGCCGCGGGCAGGCCGGTCACGCGCACGGCGCCACCGGTGGCGAGCGGCAGCGCGAGGAAGTAGGAGGCGGCGGTGGCGTCGGGCTCGATCTGGTACGCGGCGGGCGCGGCGAAGGTGCGGCCCCACGGCA
>JAEXPQ010000316.1 GCA_023446735.1 Verrucomicrobiota bacterium | reverse complement strand
GGGCAGTCCGAGACGCGGCCGAAGCCGGGGCGGCGGACAGGGCCGCTGGCTCCGCCGCCACCGGCGCGGGCGGCGCCGCGGCAGGGCCTTCGCCGAAGGGCGTGCTTGAGAGCTTCGGGTGCGCATCGGCCGCGAAGAGGAAAGCATCCTCGATGCGTTCGCGCGCGGCGGTGGTCTCGAGGCGCAGGCGCCAGCGGCCGGGCTGCGGCTCGTCGCCGGCGGGCGGCGACTCGAGCACGGTGTGCGCCCCCAGGCCGCTGAGCTCGATGAAGATGGTGTCGAGTCCGCCGGGAGCGGCGAGGAGCGCCGGCGTGGCTTCGAATTCCAGATACCAGGTGGCGGCAGGCCGTTCGGCGGCGATCTCCAGGTCGCAGTCGCCCTCGATGAAGCCGAACACGTCGCGGATGGCGCTCTCGGCCTCGGTCGTCGCCAGGCGGATGTCCCAGGCCAGGTGGCAGCGCTCGGCGTCGAGCTCGTCGAGCGGCGGCAGTTCCTCGGCGACCGCATCGATCTCGCACTCGCCGAGCAGGCGCAAGCCGTCGAGAAACATCCCGGGGTCGATGCCCTGCTGGAACACTCCGCCGTGGGGCCGAAAGTGGATGCGCCAGCGCTTCGCCGCGGCCTCGACGACCGGCGTGGCGGGGGCGGCGAGGGTCGCCTTCTCGGCCTTGGCCGGGAGGAAACGCAACAGCGCCTGCAGGTCGGCGTCGGCGCCGTGCAGCACGGCGGCGGCGACCTCGGGCGCGGCCTCGAGGTGCCGGCCGATCGCGTCGCACAGGCGCAGGGTGAGATCGACGATGGTGGAGTTGACGGCCACCCTCCCCTCGCGGGCGGCGTTGAAGACGTCCTCCACGTGGTGGAGGAAGGCGGAAAGCTCGACGAACCCGCTGGTGGCGCCGGAGCCCTTGAGCGTGTGCATCGCGCGGAACACGCGGGCGATGGCGGCGTTGTCGGACGGTTCCTGCTCGAGGGCGAGCAGGGCGGACTCGAGCTCCGCGAGGATGTCGGTCGCCTCCTGGCGGAAGAGCTCGCGGCTGCGGCGTTGGATCTCGTCGAAGTTCATGGCGACGGGGTGCGGTGCGGTTGGTTCGGCTACGTCGGGCAGACCATCTTGGCGACGGCGACGAGCCGCGCGGGGTCGAAGGGTTTCACGACCCAGCCGGTGGCTCCGGCCTTCTTGCCGGCCACCTTCTTGTCCTCCTGGGACTCGGTGGTGAGCATGATGATGGGCGTAAACTTGTACTGCGGCAGTGCACGCAGGCGCGTGATCAGCGTGATGCCGTCCATCTGGGGCATGTTGAGGTCGGTGACGACGAGGTCGGCCTTGCGCTGCTCGGCCAGGCGCAGGCCGGCGACGCCGTCCTCCGCCGAGTGCACCTCGTAGCCGGCGCTGCCGAGCACCATCTTCACGGTTTCGCGGATGCTCATCGAGTCATCCACGGCGATCACGATCTTCGTCATAGGGAATGCGGGGCGGGCGGTTCAGGTTGAGGCGAACGCCGCGGCGAGCGCGTAGCGTTCGAGGGCGGCGGCCCAGGCCGGAGCGGGCGCCGGGTCGATGCGGGAGGAAGGGGCGGCGCGCACGGCGGCGAGCAGGACCTGCAAGGCGGCGGTGTCGATGCGCGCGAGGCCGGCCGGCGCGAGCACGAGTTCGCGCGGGCGGCGCAGCGCGGTGCGCAGCGCGACCAGGAGCGCGCCGGCGTCCTCGATCGTGAGCTCGCCGGCGAGCGTGACCCGCACGGCGGCGTCGGTGGTTTCGAGCTGGAAGGCGCTCATGACGTCGTCTCCGTCTGGTGGATTCCCGGTTGGCCGGCGGGCGCGGGGGCCCCGCCGAGCTCCTCGAGGTAGCACTGCATCTCGGCCACCGAGAGGTCGTGGAGGCGTTGCAGGCCGGGGCCGAAGGTGTGCCACGCGTCGAACGCCCCGCGGCGGGCCTGGACGACGGCGTCGTTGCAGTAGGCGGCGAGGCGCGCCCAGCCGAGCATGGTGAAGCAGCCCTTGAGCCCGTGCGCCGTGTCCGCGAGATGGGCACAATTGCGGTTGGCGCAGGCCTCGCCGAGGCGCGCCCAGGCGGCGTCGAGATCGCGCGCGGCGGAGGTCTGGAGCTGCACGAGGACCTCGGCCACCTGCTTGGGCGGCAGGCCCGGGAACATCGCGGCGAGCTGGTCGCGGTCGACGAGCTCGGGCGCGCCGGCCGGCACGACCGGCGGCGCGGCCTCGGCCGGGGTCTCCGCGCGGAACAGCTTCAGCAGGCACGCCTCGATGTGCGGCGGCAGGACCGGCTTGCTCAGGTACTCGTCCATGCCGGCGGCGAGACAGCGCTCGCGGTCGCCGGCCTGGGCGTTGGCGGTGAGGGCGACGAGCTTGGGGCGGCGGGCCGCGTCGGGATGGCGACGGACGATCTCGCGGGCGGCGGCGAGGCCGTTCATGACCGGCATCTCGACGTCGAGCAGGACGAGGTCGAAGGGCTGGAGCTGGAGGGCCTCGACGGCCTCGGCGCCGTTGGTGACGAGCACGGCCTTGTAGCCGAGGTGGAGCATCATGCGGCGGAGCATCTCGCGGTTGGTCGGGATGTCGTCGGCCACGAGAAGGCGCAGCGGCAGACGTTCGCCGAGCTTCGGCTCGGGGCCGGCGGCGGGCGCCGCGCCGGCGGCCAGCAGGCCGGCGGTGGCGCGGGCGAGCTCGGCGAGATCGACCGGATGCAGAAGGTTGACGGCGCGCGCCGCGGCGGGCACGGGCCAGTGGCGGTCGGGGCTGGTCAACCACACGACCGGCGCCGGCCGCTGCGGCGGTCGCGCCTGGAGATGACGGTTGAGCATGGGGCCGAGCCCGCGCGCGAGCGCCGCCTCGACGATCACCAGATCCACCGGCGCCTCGAGTTGTTCGCGCGGCATCGCCACATCGGGCCCCAGCCAGACCACCGGCTCGAGGCGCCAGGCACGCAGCGCATCGGCCAGCAGGGCGCGCGTGACCCGGTCGCCATGGACCAGCAGGACCCGCCGCCCGGCGACACCCGCGGGAGCCAACGCGGCCAGCGCGGCGCCACCTTCGGATTCGTCGGCCTCGACGGTGCAGCGGAACACCGTCCCCTTCCCGGGCCGGCTGCGGACGACGATGTCGCCGCCCATCAGCTGGGCGAAAGCGCGGGCGATCGCCAGACCGAGACCGGTGCCATGGGTCTGGCGGGCCTGGCCGAACTCGGCGCGCGAAAACGGGTGGAAGAGCTTCGCGAGATCCGCGGCAGCGATCCCCACGCCGGTATCCGCCACGGTGAAGACGAGGCGCCAGCGACCGGCGCGGACACCGGCCGTGACGGACAGATGCACCCCGCCGCGCGCGGTAAAGCCGACGGCGTTGCCGAGGAGATTGAGGAGGATCTGCTGGAGGCGGCGGGGATCGCCGACGATCCGTGCCGGCACCGTCGGCCGCACGCGGTAGGTGAAGGCCAGCCCTTTGCGCCGCGCCAAGGTGCCGGCCTGCCGGGTGAGCTGGGTGACGAGGCCAAAGAGATCGAAGGGCCGCAGTTCGAGCCGCGCCTTGCCGGCCTGGAGACCGGAGTAGTCGAGCAGTTCCTCGACGATCCCGAGGAGGTTCTGGCCGCTCTCGAGGATGAGCTGCGCGGAATGGACCTCGGTCTGGTCCTGCGACTGCTCGGCCATGGTCGCGGCGAGGCCGTTGATGACGTTGAGCGGCGTGCGCAGCTCGTGGGTCATGCTGGCGAGGAAGGCGCTCTTGGCGCGGTTGGCGGACTCCGCATCGTGGGCGAGCTCGCGCGCGCGCTCCGCCGCGGCCGCCAGCTGGGCGTTAGCCGCCTGCAATTGTTGCTGCGACTCGCACAACGCCGCCCGCTCGCGGTTGCGGCTGGTGACATCGCGCAGGAAACAGACGATGCAACCGCCGGTTGCGGGTTCGCAGCTCGCGCCGACCTCAACCTCGCGGATCTCCCCGCCTTTCGTGCGCAGGCGGCAGTCGCACCGCGCGGCGCCCGTCTCCGCGAGGCGGGCGAAGAGCGCCGCCAGCGTGTCTTCCGGCCCCGGCACATGGAGCTCCGCGACCCCCAGGCGCTCCAGCTCCGCGGCATCGTAGCCGGTGATCGCACACGCCGCCTCGTTGGTGGCGAGGATCCGGCCGGCGGGGTCGAGGACGAGCAGGCCGTCGGGGGCGTGGCGCAACAGCGCGACCAGACCGGCGTCGCGCGAGGGGACGGCGGAGTCGGGGGAAGTTGAAGACGGATTCATGGCGGACGGACGCGGACTGGGTTGGTCTCAGAAAAGCTCGATGCCGGGCCCGAGGTCGGGTTTGGGCGGCGGCGGTTTCGCCTCGTCCGGCGCGGGGACGACCGGATCGTTCGCCACGGCCGGAGGCGGAGTGAACGGGGCGAGGG
>JAEXPQ010000258.1 GCA_023446735.1 Verrucomicrobiota bacterium | reverse complement strand
CCGCCGCGCTCGCCGCGCCTTCGGAGGACGAAAACGTGACCGTCGCACTACGGCAATGGATTGCCGAATACCGCGCGGCGGTGGCATCGGCGCCGGGGCTGGACCACGCCGCGCTCGTGCGGGCCGCGGCGGAGTTGATCGAGCGGCGCCGGGTGCGGATGCAATGGCTGATCCGGCACGATCCGCGCCGCGCGCTCGCGGAAGCGCTCCGCTTCGACGAGTACCTCGCACTGCCGGAGGCGCTGCGGGCCCGGGTCGAGCGCCCGTACAGCGTCCGGGCGGACCATGTCCGCTGGCCGGACTGCACCGGAGAACGGGCCGCGGGCGGCGGGCGGTCCGTTGCCCGATCGACCTTGTTTCTGCCGGACGGGACGAGCGCCGCGGCGTTCGGGTATGGCCGCCGTGCCGCGTTGCTCTCCAAGCGGCAGGTCCCCGTGTACGGCATCCTGCAGGAGGGCGAGACCGCGTTGGCCGATACGGTGTTCCGCGAGCTCGCGGCGGAGGAGATCGCGGTCGCCGCCGCGCTGTTTCCGGCCGGGCAGGCGGATCTATCGCGCAGCTTCGCCACCGGGCAGCCGCTGGCGGGAGCGGGCCTGCGCGCGGTGGCCGGCGGGCGCCTCTATGCGTTTGCGGACCGCGCCGAACTGCAGCACCTCGAGGCCGGGCTCGCCGCGCTGGACGACCGGCCCGGGCCGACCAACGGCTCCAGCCTGCTGTTCGCTTCGACCGGGCTGGGCGACCCCTCGGCGGGTTTCGACCTGGCCGGGGCCGAGACCCTCGCGGACGAGCTCGCCAGCCAGTGGACCGAGTCGCGCAAGCGGGTGTTCCTGATCCGTGTCGACTTCGCGGACACTCCGGGCGAGCCGGTGACGCAGGCCGCCGCCACCGACGTGGTGAACGGTTCCACGTCGGAAGCGATCCGCGCCATGTCGTACAACAAGACGTGGATCGACGGCGCGGTGAGCGCCGCGGTCTACCGTCTGCCGCAGAGCGCCGCCTATTATGCCGACCGGAGCAATCCGGACTTCGATTCGGGCTCGTTCAGCGGTCGCAACGCCGACTTGCTCCGCGATGCGCGCAACACCTTCCGCACCGCCCGCAGCGGCGCCGACGCCGCCATCGACATCGGGCCGGCCGACGCCAACGGCACGGGGGGCGGAGGAGGGTTGGGCGACTACGACATCGTGGGGGTGTTCTTCGGTGCGATCTCGCTGCGCGCCGGCGGCATCCAGTACGCCGGTCTCGCCTCCGTGGGTGGCGCCGACCTGTGGGTGCAGGCGGCCAACTACCCGGGGCTGTACGTGCACGAGCTTGGGCACAACTACGGGCTTGGGCACGCGAGCTTCTGGCGCACGACCGACGGTTCAGTGACCGGTACCGGGGAGAGTGTCGAGTATGGCGATCCGTTCGACGTGATGGGTTCGGGCCCCGCCGACCGCGGCCACTTCCACCCGCAAGGCAAGGCGCGCCTCAACTGGCTGGACGCCACGCAATGGGTCGACGCCACCGTCGCTGGGAGCGGACGCTACCGGATCTTCCGCATCGACGATGCGGGCACGACCGGTGCGCTCCGCGGCCTGCGAGTGACGAAGTCGGCGGCCGCCGGAGCCCAGGAATACTATTGGATCGGTTACCGGCCGGCCTACGCCGAACGTCCGGCGTTGGTGAACGGCGCGTGCCTGCTCTGGCAGCGCCCGGCCAGCGATCGTAGTTGGCTGCTCGACACCACGCCCGGCTCGCTGGAGGGCGCCCTCGATGCGAGCCTCGTGCTCGGTCGCACCTACTCGGATCCCGCCGCGGCGGTCCATATCACCCCGGTGGCGGCGGGCGGGACGGGTGCCGAACGGTATCTCGACGTGCAGGTGAACCTCGGGGCCTTTCCGGGCAATCGCGCCCCGGTCTGCGGCGCCCCGACCGGTCCGGCGACCGTCGCGGCCCGCACCGCCGCGGCCTATGCGGCGACCGCCACCGATGCCGATGGCGACACGCTTTCCTATTGGTGGAACGGAGCGGACGGTACCATGGGGGCGAACGCCCCGGCCCTCGTCCGTTCCTGGACGGTTGGCGGCACCTACACGCTGGTGGTCACTGCCAGTGACATGAAGGGCGGGGCGGCGACCGCAAGCCGGCAGGTGGTCGTGACGGACCCGCTCGACACGTGGTCGACGGCCGCCGTCTCCGGAGCCGACGACCTGCTCGCGCTCGTCGCGGGCGCCGGCCGCTTCGTGGCGGCGGACTACTGGGGCCGGCTGTACCTGAGCTGGGACGGCGCGGCATGGACAGCTGCTGGCAGCGTGCCCGATTTCGAGCGGCAGCCCGTCTTGGCGCACGGTCCCGCCGGCTTCGTGCTGGCGGGGAAGCGGACCGGCGCCGCTGCCGGCCAGTTGGCGTATTCGAAGGATGGAAGGAGATGGCAACCGGCGACGTTCCCGGCCGGAACGCCGCAGCTGCGGGCAGTCGCCTTCGGCGGTGGCCAGTATGTGGCTGTCGGCGACGACGGCACCGCGCTGCGCTCGGCGGACGGGGCGACGTGGACGGCGGCGACCGTGGCCGATTTGCCCGATTTCCGGCATCTGGTCTGGGACGGCGCCGGCTGGGTGGCAGCGGCGGTCGATCCCGGCGCCGGTTGGCCGCGCCGGTTGTGGACCTCGCCCGACGGCGCGGTTTGGACACGGCGCGAGGCCCTCGATTCGGACGTCTTCGGCCTGTTTGCGCACGAGGGCACCGTGTATGCGCTGGGCTGGTATGCCGGGCTGCTTTACTCCACCGACCACGGTGCGACCTGGCAGCCCGCCGCGCTGCCAGGCACGACCGCGTGGTCGACCTACCAGATGGCAGCGGCGCCGGACGGCACCCTGGTGCTCACCGGCGCGGCGATGAGCGAGAGCGGGACACCTCGGGCGCTGCTCGTCTCGACCGACGGCCGCACTTGGTCGCGCGTCGCGGGCCAGGCGGCCGCGGCGAACGCCAACGGCCTCGCCTTCGGTGCCGGCCGTTTCGTTGCGGTGGCGAATACCGCCGCGGTGCACGCCTCGGCCACGTTCTTCCCGGGCAACCGAGTACCGGTGGCGGCGATTGGCACGATCCCGAGCGGGAGCGCGGTGCGGCAACCGGCGTATTTCGCCGCCTCCGCCACCGATGCGGATGGCGATGCGCTCACCTATGTGTGGGATTTCGGAGCGGAGACACCGATGTCCGAAGGCCGCGAGATCGCACCGGTCTTCTCCTTCGGCGGCACCTACGGCTTGACGTTGCGTGTCACCGACGGCCGCGGCGGTCTGGCGACCGTGACCGGCTCCGTGACGTTGACCGACCCGGTGCGGACGTGGGTGCAGCGTACGAGCGGCGTTACGGCCAACCTCAATGCCGTGGCGGCGAACGCCTCCCTGATCGTCGCGGTCGGCGACAACGGCACGGTGGTGACCTCCTCCGATGGCGCGGTTTGGACTGAGCGGAGCCGGCCCGACTGGGGCGGGAACCTCTACCTGCAGGGCGTGACGTGGGACGGTGCGCGGTTCATCGCCGTCGGCAAGGACTACGACTGGGACATCCCGGCGTGGGTCGGTGTGCTCTATACGTCGGGCGATGGGGTGACGTGGGTACGGCGCTACAAAGCTGGTACGAACGGCACCGACCTGTTGGCGGTGGCCTCGTCGGGCGCGGTCGCGGTGGCGGCGGGAATCAACGGCTCCGTGCTGCGCTCCGCGGATACCGTTACGTGGACTCCGCAGGCCGTCCCGGACCTCGGCGCCACCACCGTCGGAGGGGTGGCGTGGGGCGGGGGGACGTTCGTGCTCCTCGGATCGGGCTCGGGTGCGGCGAAGGTTTTCACGTCGGGGAACGGCCAGAACTGGGTCAACCGGTCGACCGGCGCGGGTCTCGCGGACTGGCAGTATTTCGAGCGGGTGGCCTGGCTGCGGGACCGCTTCGTGGCGAGCGGCTGGTATTCGCGGCTCCGGGTGTCGACCGATACCGGCACGACGTTCACGCCCGGCCGGGCCAAGTCCGAGCGACTGCCGGCGCTCGCGGCCGGCGGCGGAGTTTACTTCACCGCCGGGGTGGACCTCGAAGCCAGCAATGCGGCCGTCGATGTGTTGTCGCTGGACGGAGCCACGTGGTTCTCCTTCCCGGCCCCGACGGCGGTGCGCCGCAACGCTGCCGCCTATTTCCGGGACTCATTCATCACGGTGGGCGACGGTGGCGCGATCTGGCAGAGCGGGGTGGTGTCTTCGGTGGCGGGCTGGGCGGCTTGGCAGGCCGCGCAGTTCCCGGCGGGCGGGCTCGAGGCTTTGCCGGACCGCGATCCGGACGGCGATGGCCTGTCGAACCGGCTCGAGTATGCCCTTGGGCGCGATCCTCTGGTCGGAGTCGGGGCGGACGGCTCGGCGGCGTTGCCGCAGAGCACGATGGCGACCGGGCGATTCGGCCTGCGGCTGGACTTGCCGGCCCCGGCTTCGGCGGATGTGACGTTCGTCGTGCAGGGCACGGCGGATCTGGCCGCGGGGGCGTGGACCACGCTGGCGCGCAAGGAAGGTGCAGCGGCGTGGCAATGGCTGGCCGCCGGCCCGGCGCAGGTGGCGGTCGGCGCTGCGGTCAACGGTCGGGTGGTGGATGTGGTCGGTCGGCCCGATTCCGCCGCGGCGCTGCCACGCTACTTCATGCGCCTGGCGGTGGAAGTGCCCTGATGGGGCGGCGCCCCACCGCGAACCCGGCGCGGTGGGCGCGGAGCCCGCGCTTGCTCCGCTGGGGGTGGGCTGAGAGCGTCGCGGGCTCCGATGTCCGACCACCCTGCGCCAACGCCCGTGTCCGCTCCGACCGCCTCGCCGGAGGGCGAGCGGTGCTGGCGTTGTTTCTGGCCGAAACGGCTGTGCTGGTGCGGCAGCATCCGGCCGATGGCGACGCGGACGAAGGTCGTGATCCTCATCCACCCGAAGGAGTGGAAGGAGCAGCGCACCGGTACCGGCCGGCTCACGCACCTGTGCCTGGCCGACAGCGAGCTGATCATGGGCATCGGGTTCGACGCGCACGAACGGGTGCAGGAGTTGATCGCCGATCCGGCGAACTTCCCCACGCTGCTCTACCCGGGGCCGACGGCGCGTGCGCTGCCCGGCGGGCTGCCGGCCGAGGAGCTCGGCGCGCGGCGGCTGGTGGTCTTTGTTCTCGATGGCACGTGGTCGTGCGCGCGGAAGATGCTGCGGCTCAGCCCGAGTTTGCAGCGGTTGCCGCGCCTGATGTTCCCGCCGGCGGCGCCGAGCAAGTTCGTGATCAAGCAGCAGCCGGCCGAGGGCTGTCTCTGCACTTTGGAGGCGACGCACGAGCTGCTGCTCGCGTTGGAGCGCGCCGGACTCGAGCGCTATCCGGACCCGGCGCAGTTGCCCGACCTGCTCCAGCGGATGCAGGATTTCCTGATCCAGTGCGCCAGCGATCCCGCGAAGGCCGGCTACCGGCGGAAGAAGACCGGTTACGGCACGCCGGAGCAACGGCGCGTGACGCGCGGCGAGGGGAGCTCGCGGCCGTTGAAGCTGTTCAAGCCGGCTCAGCCGTAGTCGGTCAGCCGAGGGTCGAGGCGACGAGCGACGAGCGCCGGAAGGCCGAGCATCCCCCGGGGACCAGGAGCGCGGATCCGTGTCTCGGGGCTTGGCGCTGGTCCCTCGACAGCGGCTCCTCGACTGCCGGAGCATGGCTCAGCCCCGCGGCTGAGCGGGCCGCTCCACTGGCTGTTTCCAGAAGCCGTGGCCCACGCCGTGGTACGCCCAGGCGAAGTAGGTCGCGATCACGACGGTGACGGCGCAGAGCACGCCCCAGAACAGCGTCCAGCGCGGGGCGCCGTCGTGCTGGACGATAAAATACCACCCGCCGGTGCCGAGGTAGCCGAGCAGGTTGCTCAGGCCGCCGGTGAGCATCGCGAAGAGCGCCTGGGCGCGCGCCTGCATGGTGCGCTCGACGCGCTCGGCGAGGTAGACCTGCGCCGTGATCGTGAAGAACGTGTAGCAGGCGCCGTGCAGCGTGATGCCGGCGAGCACGGCGAAACGGGAGTCGCAGGCGAAGAGCGCGTAGCGCATCACGCCGAACGACAGCCCGAGCAGGATCACCCATTTCAACCGCACCCGCCGCAGCACTGCGGCCATCGCGAGCAGGCCTGCGACCTCGGTGGTCTGCGCGAGCGACATCGTGGCAGTGGGGTGCGCGATGCCGAGCGCGGTGAGGTGCAGCGGTGTGTAGGGATAGAATGCGGCCAACGGGATCCCGAAGAGCGTGACCGTGATCAGGATCGTGCGGTGGTCCGGGTGACGCAGCAGCGCGAGCGCATCGAGGCCGAAGACTTCCTTGAGGTTGCGCGCACGGGCCGCGGGCGGCACCTGCCAAGGCGGGAGCAGATAGGTCGCGAAGCCGAGCGCCGCCAGTGTGCCGCCGGCGACATAGCCGGAGAGCACCGAGCTGTCGGCGGCCAACACCCAACTCACGACCCAGCCGGCGGCCATCCAGCCGACGGTGGCCCACATCCGCATCGGGCCGAACTCGGAGCCCGGGTTGAGCAACGAGGCGAGGGCGATGGTCGTGAGCAGGCTTGAGCACGGGCTGAACGAGAGCGAGTGCAGCTGCATGAACGTCAGCAGCGCCCCGCCGCCCCAGCCGCGGTCGATCGCGGTGAACAGGAGCGTGAGCCACAGCCCCGCGAGCCAGTAGAGCCAGCGCAGGAGCTTCACCGGCGGCAGCCCGCGGTCGGCGAGCGAGCCGACGAGCAACGGCGCCACGAAGGCGGCCACGGCGTTGCAGGTGAACGCGAGCGCGATGAAGCGCTCCAGCCCGGCGTGCTTGAGCACGTTGCTGAACGACACGTTCCACAGCCCGGCGGCGAACCACTGGAAGAGGAAGAGCGTGGCCAGCGGCAGGAAGGTGGCTTTGGGCGTGGGACCGCGCATCGAGGGCGCCACAGTCGGCGGCGGGCGGGAGGAGCGCAATCGGCGAACCTCCGCCCGCTTCGGAGCACAGGGGACGCAACAGCACAGAATTCTGTCCCGATCGGGACAGGATTCTGTGCTGTCGGTTTCCGCGGGAGGGATTGCGGTTTGGGTTGGGATACTCGCCGCGGGGCCGTCGGCGGGGTGGGTCGAGGCGCGAGCGTATGGCCGGCGCGGTTCCGGGAATCGTTCTCGTTCTCCTCCTCGTTCTCGTTCTCTCGGATCGGGGGGGCGGTGGTGGTGGTTTCCAGAACGAGCAAGAGCAGGAGGAGCGCGATAGGGACAAAACGGAAGCGAAACGCTTCCGCTACTCGAAACCCGAAACCCGAAACTCAAACCCTGAACCCTGAACTCTGAACCCTGAACTCTGAACTCTGAACCCCATACCCCGAACCGATGCGGAGCAGGAGAACGAGAACGAGAATGAGAATGAGAACGAGGAAGAGGGGGAGGGGGCTTGCCTGCGGGCGGGCGAGGCGGTGTGCTGCACGGCTTATGCAACTCGACATCCCCGCGGGAGACTTCGCCGGCTACATCTTCGACTGCGATGGCACGCTCATCGACTCGATGCCCGTGCATTACCGCGCGTGGGACGAGGCGATGCGACGTCAGGGGATGCCGGGCACGCTCAGCGAGGAACTGTTCTATTCGCTCGGGGGCGTGCCCACGCGGCGCGTGGCCCAGCTAATCGCCGAACACTACGGGCTGAAGATCGACGTCGAGCAGGTGTTTCACCTGAAGGAAAACCTCTTCGTTGAGCTGCTCGCCGACGTGAAGCACATCCGCCCTGTGGTCGAGTTCGCGCGGCAGGCTGCGGCCGCCGGCAAACCGATCTCCGTCGCCTCGGGCGGGCCGCGCGACATCGTGCACCACTCGCTCAAGCTCGCCGGACTCGCGCCGCTGTTCCCCGTCGTGGTCACGCCGGAGGATGTCGTGCACGGCAAGCCGGCACCGGACATGTTCCTGCTCGCGGCACAGAAGATGGGCGTGCCGCCGGCGCGTTGCCTCGTGTTCGAGGACGCCGAGCCGGGCCACCAGGCCGCCGCCGCCGCGGGGATGCAGTCGGTCCATGTCCCCAGCCGCGGCCCACGCCTCTGAGTTGCGGAGTGCGAATTGCGGAGTGACGGAGTACGGACGACAGAGGACTGACGACAGAGGACTGACGACGGAGGACGGACGACAGAGGACCGCGGGTGTGGGAAGAACGCCTGCGGTAGGGGCGCGGCTCGCCCGCGGACCGAGAAGCCGCGGCGGCGCCGGGCGTGATCTTCCGGTGTCGGGTGGGGATCGGGCGTGCTCCGGTCCGCCGGTGAGCGGCGACCCTACCGCAGGCGTGGTGCCGGAGCCAGGGGCGTGTGCGCCGGTCATGGCTTGCTCGGGCGGGCGGGGGTTGCTTCCCTGCGGTCGCCACATGCCCGCCGAACGTCTCACCAGCCTCCAGAATCCGCGCATCAAGCAGCTCGTCCGCCTGCGGGAGCGGCGCGAACGCGACGAGGCCGGTGTGTTCATCGTCGAGGGTTACCGCGAGGTCCTGCGCGCGCTCGACCAAGGCGCAAAGCCCGTGGAATTCTACGTGTCGCCCGACTGGTTCCTCGGCGAGAACGAGCCCGCGCTGATCGCCCGCGCCGAGGCCGCCGGCGCGCGGATCTTCGAGCTGACGAAAGAGGCCTTCGCCAAGGTCGCCTACCGCGAACGGCCCGATGGCCTGCTCGCCCTGATCCCGCAGTGGCGCACGAAGCTCGAGGAGCTCGAGCTGTCCAACCCGCCGTTCCTGCTTGTCGTCGAGGCGATCGAGAAGCCCGGCAACCTCGGCACCATCCTGCGCAGCGCCGACGCCGCCGGGGTCGACGCCGTGATCGTGTGCGACCCGGTGACGGATCTTTTCAACCCCAACGTCGTGCGCTCCTCGACCGGCGTGCTCTTCGCGATGCCCGTGGCGATCGCGACGACGGACGAGGTGCACTCCTTCCTGCGTGCCAAGGGCATCCGCGTCGTGGCGACAACGCCATCGGCCACCGAGCTCTACAC
>JAEXPQ010000171.1 GCA_023446735.1 Verrucomicrobiota bacterium | reverse complement strand
GGGGGCAGCTCCATCATGGTGACGACCATCTCGTGGTTGAGGCCGGCCTCGGTGATGAAGCGGCCGGAGTCGATGAGGTTGGAGACGTCGTTGAGGGCGTCGAAATTGCGGATGGTGGTCATCCCGTGCTTCTTGAAGAGCACGGCGTGGAGTTTGACGATGTCGCGCGGCTGGGCCTTGAGGGCGACGACGTTGATGCCGCGGGCGAGGGTCTGGAGGTTGGCCTTGGGGCCGGTGGCGGCGCGGAAGGCGTCCATGACCTCGAAGGCGTTCTCGTTGGCGTAGAAATAGGGCGATTGGTACATCGCGCCACCGCCGGCCTCGAAGTGGGTGATGCCGCATTCCTTGGCGGCGAACTCCACGAGGGGGAGGTAGTCCTTGGAGAAGACCCGCGCGCCGAAGACGGACTGGAAGCCGTCGCGGAACGCGGTGAGCATGAAGTCGATTTTTTTCATGAAGGGGTGGGTAAGCTAAGGGGTTAGGAACGGGGCGAGTTCTTCGTGCGGTGGGCGATGGCGATCGCTACAGCCAGGGCCTGTTGTTCGCGCTCGGAGTCGGCGGTGGGCACGATCGGATCGGAGGCGGTCTCCTGTCGGTCGGGCGCGAGCGTGTAGACGAGGTAGCCGACGCCTTGGATCACGGCGGCGATGATGAGGGCGAAGACGATGGTCAGCCCGAAGGTGATGAGGCTAAGCAGGACGGTTTGCATGGCGCGAGGAGGGTCAGGAGGCGATCTTGAGCAGGCTGCAGAGCACGCCGGCGATGATGGCGGAGGTGATGACACCGGAGATGTTCGCGCCGAGGGCGGCGGGCATGATTACGGCGGAGGGGTTGTCCTTGGAGACGATCTTCTGGGCGACCTTGGCGGTGGTGGGCACGCAACTGACGCCGGCGATGCCGACGACGGGGTTCACCTTCCCGCCGCTGACGAAGTACATCAGGTAGCCGCCGAGGATGCCGCCGATGCCGGAGATGAGCAGCGAGAGGCAGCCGAGGAGCAGGAGCGGCAGAACCTTCGGGTCCATGATGGTGTTGGCGTCGCACAGGATGCCGAGCATCAGGCCGAGGAAGAGGGTGGCCGTGTAAAGCATCGGGCCGGACACGAGGTCCTGGAAGGCCTTGATGCCCGACTCGCGGATGACGATGCCGAGGAAGAGGCTGAAGATCAGCGGAGCGGCGATGGGAAGCAGGAGCGAGAGGACGACGCAGCCGACCGCGGCGACGATCATCTTCTGGAAGGCGGAGTACTCGCGCTGGCCCTTCGGCGGGTGCATTGGGATCTCGCGCAGTCGCTTCGGGACGAGCGCGCGGACGAGGTAGGGATAGCCGCCGTAGGTGAGACCGAGGTACAGGTAGGCGACGACGGCGATGGGGACGAACAGGTGCTTGGCCAGCGTGAGCGAGGTGAAGAGCACCATCGGGCCGTCGGCGCCACCGATGACGGAGATGGCCGCGGCCTCCTGCGGGGTGAACCCGAAGAGGGTGGCGACGGGAAGCACGACGATTGTGCCCAGCTCGGCGCAGAGCGCGATGATCATGCTCGTGTACGGCCGGGCGAGGATGAAGCCGATGTCGAGCAACGAACCGATGCCAAAGAAGACGAGGCAGGCGATGAGGCCGTTGCTGAAGGTCAGGGTGTAGATAGGTTGCAGCCAATCGATCTGCAGGATCGTCATGAGGTCGGCCGCATCGCGGACGGCGTCGCCGGTGTTGCCGGCTTGGGCCTCGACGAAGAGCGTACCGACGCCGCCATGGAGTTTGAGCGGGTCGAAGAACATGACCGCGGCGTTGACCGTCGCCATGCCTAGGCCCATGGGGATCATGATCAGGGCCTCGAGCACGCCTTTGCGGCCGAGGTACATGAGCAGGAAGCCCAGGGCGATGAGGCCGATGCGGGCCAGCGCCAGTTTGGGGCTCACCTCGAAGAACGAGGTGATGCCCTGGAAGATATCGAGGATCGATTGCCAGGAGATCATGGGGCGGAGGTGGAGTGGGGCGGAGTCTGCGAACGGGGAATTGAAACAGGGAACGGGCCGTCTCGGTGAGAAGACGTCTTCAAAAACGGAGGGCAAGGGGGGCCACGAAGGCCCAAGGGACCGAGCCGAACCATTCCTGACGAGCTGCCAAAAAAGGACGGACCCCGGCGAACTTCCAAGAGCAAAACATGGGAGAAAACGCTCACGGCTGGCCGGACCGCTCGATGGTCTTCAGTCCGGGGTGTTTCAGCCGATGGACAGGAGCGAGTGCGCCCCACGCGATACTCTCCCTGTCGCGCCCCACGCAGGCACCCCTTCCCCTTTCCCGGGTGCCTGGCGGTCGTGTGGCTGGCGTTGACCACACTCGGCCCGGTCCAAGCGCTCGACAATGCCCCGAGCGGGTTCAACGAAGCCGGAACGCCGCAGTTCGTCATGTACAGTCTCGAGGCTGTCGGTCTCGAGTCGTCGCCGCTCGATCTGAAGATCCTGCCCGATGGGCGCGTCCTGGTCGTGGGCGCGAGCGAGCTGAGCTTCGGTGACGGCTTCCGTTGGCAAGTCGCGCCGATCAGCCGCCGGCAGTCCGGTTTCCTCAGCGGCCAATTGGCCGTCGGGCCGGATGGGACGCTCTTTGCGAGCGGCACGCAGGGGTTTGCGCGCATCGCCTTCGATAGCCGCGGGGCGTGGTACCTCGAGAATCGAAGCAGCGCAGCGGGCGACCAGTTCCATGCGTTTACGGCGAATACCCGAATCGGACGGCGTTGGCTGTGGTTCGACAACGGCATCGTCGAGTGGGATCCGACGGGCGACGCCGCGCCCCGCAGCATCGTCCCCGATTTCTCGTTGCTCCACCTCTTCGGCCTCGGGACCGACCTGTATCTGCCGCACTCGATCATGGGTTCGCTCCAGGCGCTCGATGCCGCCGGACGGATTCGGACCGTGTTGCCCGTGGAGGGCGCGGACCCCGGACGCTCGATTATCTGCAGCGCCCCGCTCGACGCCGGCCATGTCCTGGTCGGGACGACAAACAAAGGGGTCTTCGTCTTCGACGGACAGTCGCTCCGGCCGCTCACCAACCGTGGCGTGCTTTCCGGCGGGCGCCGCATCAACGACCTGTGTGCGACGACCGTCGGTCGTTTCGCCGCGGCGATCGAGGGAATCGGAGTGGTGTTTTTCGACCAGGACGGGAACGTCCTGCAGGTTCTGGACAGCCGAGCCGACTACCGCTTGGCGCAGTTGCGGCGGGTCGTCTGGGACCCGGTCGGGTTGCTCTGGGGCTTCTCGGCCAAGGGGGTGGTGCGGGTCGTCTATCCTTCGCGTATTTCGTTGTTCGATAATCTCATCAACCAGAGCACCGACTACGTCAGCCCGGTTCGGCATGCTGGACTACTGTGGGTGTTGGCGACCGGGACGGTGCTTCAGGGCGACTACGATGACGACCAGCGGCTGATCGGCTTCGCCGAGAACAGCCCGCCGACTGAGTTCGTCTTCTGGCTGGGCAGCGCGGAGGGACGGTTGTTGGCCGGCGCGCTCGACGGACTTTGGGAGCGGCGTCCCGAGGGTTGGGTGCTGGCGGCGCCCGGGGTCGCGAACTTGCGCGTGGCCCAACCGTCGGCTGTGCCCGGTCGGTGGTTGTATGTGGCCCGGGGCGAGATCGGCTGGATCGATTTCCGGTCGGACGGGATCCAGCTCGCCCGCAAACCGCAGCCGGACTTGGGCGAGGTGTACAACGTCTGCACGGAAAACGCCGGCGTGTGCTGGCTGGAGCTCGGCGCCGGGCGGGCGGGACGAGTGTCGCTCACCGGGCCGGAGCCCCCGCTGGAGGTGTTCGACGCGGCGCACGGAGTCGCCAGCGGCTGGGTCGAGTTGTTCGTCATCGACGGCGTGGTGCGCGCGCAATGCTCGGGGCGAACCCTGCGTTTCGACGAAACGACTGGGCGTTTCGAGCCGGATACGCGTTTCGCCGCGCTGGTTCCGGAGGTGGCCACGGTGATCGGTGGGCGCACGGCGCTCGATGCCCGGGGGCGGCTCTGGGTTCCCGAGGCGGACCGGGTCCGCGTTTTCGACCGAACCGCCGGCGCGACGGCGCCGGCGGTCGAACTGCTGCCGGCGGATCTGAAACCGGGATATTTCCTGTCGCAACCCGACGGCGTGGTGTGGATGCAGGGGCGCCTGTGTTTCGCGCGCTACGATCCCGCCGAGCCGCTGCCGAGCCGGGGCGAGATGCGGGCGTTGATCACCAAGGTCGAGCTGCCGGGGAGCGGTCGCACGTTGTTGTCTCCGCCCGAGGACTTGGGCCGGGTTCGCCATACGGACAACGCGCTCACCGCCCACTTCGCGGCGACCGGGGGCATGCCGGGAGAAAAGGTCGCCCTTGAGGTGCAGCTGTCTTCGCTCGGCGGGGAATGGGTCCTGGTGGGCGTCTCCGGCGCGGCGAGCTTCAGCCATCTTGCCGCGGGGCGGCATGAATTGCGCGTGCGCCCGCGGCTCGACGGGGTCGGCCGGGAGGCGCGGGTCGTGTTGGAGGTGCTTCCGCCCTGGCATCGGACCACCTCGGCCTACACGGTTTACGGCGTGGCGGCCGTGGCGACGATCGGACTTTCGATCTGGCTGCCGCTGCTCATCGTGCGGCGCCAGAAGGAGCGCCTGGCCCGGATGGTGGACGAACGCACCGGGGAACTGCGGGCCAGCGAGGAGCGCTATCGCCGTCTCAACGCCGAACTCGAGGAACGGGTCGCGGCCCGCACCGGCGACCTCGATCACGCCGCGGCGCAGCTCACCGCCGCCAACCGCGAGCTCGAGAGTTTCGCCTACTCGATCTCCCACGACCTCAAGGCGCCTCTGCGCAACATCATGGGGTTCACCCAGCTGTTGGAGCGCAAGATGCGGCCCCTCGCCGACAAGGACTGCCTCCACTACATGGATGTGATCATCGGCGAGACCCGCCGGCTCAGCTCCCTGATCGGCGATCTCCTGCGTTTCTCGCGCATCGGCAAAGCGGAGATGACGATGGTGCCGGTGGACCTCGCGCAGATCGTCGCCGAGGTCCGGCGCGAGATGGCGATGGATCTCGGGAATCGCTCGATCGAGTGGCGCATCGGCTCCCTGCCGCTGGTCGAGGGCGATCGGGCGTTGCTGCATCAGGTGATCGCCAACCTCGTGGGCAACGCGGTCAAGTTCACCCGCCCGCGCTCGCGCCCGCTCATCGAGATCGCGGCGGTGGAGTCGCCACGGCGCGACGGCTATCTGACGTTCGTGGTGCGGGACAACGGGGTCGGCTTCAATCCGAAGTACGCCGAGAAGCTCTTCGGTGTGTTTCAGCGGCTCCACAGCGAGAAGGAATACGAAGGGACGGGCATCGGTCTCGCCAACGTGAAGCGCATCGTCTCGCGGCACGGCGGCGAAGTCTGGGCGGAAAGCGCCCTGGCGGCCGGTGCGTCGTTCTACTTCACGCTTCGTCCGGCCCCGGCGGTCGAGGGAGCGGGCGCTCCCCGCCCGGGCGTGGCTTGAGCACACCGGTTCTCCGTTCAGGTTTGGCGCGATCTGGCCGATACCGAGGACGCCGCGCCCGCCGAACGGCGTGGATCGGGCCTCTGATCGCATGCCACTCTCCTGCACGTTGGAAGACCAACTTGTTCACGCTTTCTGGCACGGCGTGATCTCCCGGGCCGATCTCGACTCGTTCGGAAGCGAAATGCCGCGCATCGGCCGCACGCTCGGTTTCGCGCCGAACGTGCTGCACACGTTCGCCCCGGAGGCGGAGCTCGGCTTCGACCCGACGGTGGCGTACCACTACTCGCTGCAGCAACGTCAGGTGGTGATCCCGAATCCGGTCCGCGCCGCGATCGTGGCGACCACCAAGGAGAGCGAGTATCTCGCCAACGTGTTCAAGTCGCTGAATCGCGTGAGCAATCTCGAGCTGCAGGTGTTCTTCGACGAGACGAGCGCGCGCCGCTGGCTCGCGCGCTCGTAGCGCCGGATCATTCGTCGCGGGCGACACCGGGGTAGGCCGCAGGCTCAACCGCGGCGGCGAAAGCCGCCGAGCCGGATCGGGCGGCGGACGGGTTCCGGCAACTTTCTGCAACTTCGCGGCGCCGACCGTGTTTTCGTCGCATGGACTCTATCTCCCGCCTCACGCTGTTTTCCGCGCTCCTCGCCGCCGGCACGCTCCCGACGTCGGCCGCCATCGAGCGCGTCATCGACAAGACCTTCGAGGTCGCCCCCGGCTCGATTGTCAGGGTTGACCTCTCCGGTTCGTCCATTCGCGCCTCGGTCGGACCGGCCGGTACGGCCCGGATCTCGCTCAAGGAGACGGTCCGCACCGACGACGCCGTGGAAGCCGAGAAGCTCCGGCAGCAGTTTGAGGTGACGTGCACCCAAGAGGGCGCCGAGGTGAGGCTGGTGGTGAAGGAGAAGAAGCGCTCGGGTTTCGGCTGGGGCTCACGCCGGAAAGTCGAGTTTCGTCCCGAAATCACCGTGCCGGCC
Source organism: Verrucomicrobiota bacterium (assembly GCA_023446735.1). Taxonomy (GTDB): domain Bacteria; phylum Verrucomicrobiota; class Verrucomicrobiia; order Opitutales; family Opitutaceae; genus CAJCBL01. The sequence goes on along the minus strand of JAEXPQ010000171.1, from coordinate 4,001 downwards.
GACGTCCGGCTCGACCTCGACACCTCGGGCGGTTCCATCACCGTCGAAGGCGAGATGAAGGAGCGCGTGGAGGCCGACACATCCGGCGGCCGGATCGAAGTTGCGGGCGGAACCAGCCTGAACCTCGACACCTCCGGTGGCTCCATCCAGGTCGGGCGCGCGCTGGGCGAGCTGCGGGCAGACACCTCGGGCGGCAGCATCACGGTCGGTTACGTCGGCCCGGAGGCGACCAACGTGAATCTCGATACCTCCGGCGGCTCCATTCATGTCGGGGTCGACCCCGCCGCACGGCTGGCCATCGTCGCCGACACGAGCGGCGGGAGCGTGACGGTGGAGGGATTCGCGGCCACCTTCGCGGTCGAGCACAAGGAGCGCGACCACGTCTCGGGCCGCTTGAACGGCGGGGGCGGCCAGTTGCGAGCGGATACGTCCGGCGGCAGCATCCGGATCCGCTCCGCGGGCAAGTAGGCCGCGGCGCCCGCGGCGGCTTTCGTTTGGGCGGGCTGGCGAGATTCCGGCGGACTTCGCTCCGGTTTCTCGCCATTTTCCCCGTTCAGCGGGGACTCCTTTCGTGGCGCGGGCATTGGGCCGCTAGCGGCAGGGACGAAGGTAAGCGATAATTAGGTATTGATAGATGACCTTTTTCGGCCGATAGGGAGATTATGTTATCGCTTAGCTCGCCGGCTGAAATCGCGCAAAAGGTGGCTGCCCGGGTGCGGGAGCACCGGCTGCAACGCGGCTGGAGCCAAGCCGAGTTGGCGCAGCGCGCGGGCGTGAAGTTGCCGACTTACGTGCTTTTCGAGCGGACCGGGCGGGTGTCGTTGCTGCGTTTCATCGCGATCCTCGATGTGCTCGGGCTGAGCGCGGAGCTGGAGAACGTGGGCAAGATGGCGGTGCCGGTCGGCACGTCGCTGGCGGACCTCGCCGAGCCGCTCCCGAAGCGGGGGAGGACGCGGCGATGAACAAGGTCGCTGTCTTCTATCGTGGCCAGTCGCTGGGTACGCTGGCCGTCGTGCGCGGAGGGATTTTCTTCGAGTACACGTCGGCGTTTCTCGCCACCGGGCACGAGCTGTCGCCGCTCGCGCTGCCGCTCGGCTCCGGGGTTCGCGCGCGCGACACGACGCCGACCCTGCGGCTGCACGGGCTCTTCGAGGATTCGCTGCCGGACTCTTGGGGCACGCGCGTCATGGACGACTGGTTTCGCCAGCAGGGGGTGACGCCGCATCTTGTCGATCCGCTGATGCGGTTGTCGTTCATCGGACGGCGCGGCTTCGGCGCGCTGGAGTACGCTCCGGCGAAGAGCGTCGACACGGCGCGCGGCACGCTCGACACGATCTACACGGCCTCGGCGCAGATGGCGGAAGGCGCGCGCACGGATCTGGCGTTGCTGGCCGATGTCGGCACCTCGCCCGGCGGCGCGCGGCCGAAGGCGGCGCTGTGGTTCGCCCCCGACCTGCACTCGCTGGCCCACGAGCACGACGCGGCGCACCCGCACGCGTGGCTTGTGAAATTCGATACGACGTCGGAACGAACCCTCGGTCGGGTGGAATACGCCTATTCGTTGCTCGCCCGGGCGGCCGGGCTCGAGATGCCGGAGACGCGGCTGCTTGCGACCGAGCATGGCGACGGCCGGCGGGCGCATTTCGCGGTGCGGCGGTTCGATCGCAGCGGAGCGGCGCGCGTGCACTACCACAGTCTTGCCGGGTTGTGCCAGATGCCCGGCGGCGATCTTGATTACCAGACGCTGCTGCGCGTCGCCCGGCGGATCACGCGCGACCACGGCGAGGTGCGGAAGGCGTTCCGGCGCGCGGTCTTCAACGTGCTCGCCAGCAACCGCGACGATCACGGCAAGAACCACGGTTTCCTCTACGACGACACGCAGCGGCAGTGGCGGCTGAGTCCCGCCTTCGACCTCACGTTCGTCGGCGCCGGCCAGTTGCGCGAGCGCGGGCTGGCTGTTCTGGGCGAGCGGAGTCGGGCGGGGCTGCCGGAGCTGGAGCGGCTCGCCGCGAGCGAGGGGATCGAGCGTGCGGATTGTCGGGAAATCGTGGACGCGGTGCGCGCCGCGCTCGCGCGTTGGCCGGAGTTCGCCGCCGCGGCGGGCCTGCCTGAGCGGGAGTCCGCGGAAATCGGCGCGGTGATCCAGGGGCCCCAGGCCGGATGACGGGCCCGGCGGAGGCTTGAGGAGGCGGTCGGTCTGTCGCCTGGAGTTGCGTGCCCGGCAGCGGCGCTTCGCCCGGTTCGTTCACCCGCAGCGAACGCCGCCCAGGCTTTCGCCCCGGCATGGCGGATCGAATCTCTGGCGAGGTTCTCCACCGGTTCCCGCCTTCGCCCTCGGGGAGCGTGAAACGTTTGGGCGCGCGAGGCGCGATGGCCGCCACTGAACGACTGTTCGCAACCGTTCGTCATGGCGGAGTTGCGGTGGGTCCGGGCGGCGGTGTTTCCTCTCGCGATGAGGCGAAGACTACTGCGTTGGGCGTTGGCGTGCGGCCTCTTGCTGGCGGTGTTCGCCGGCGGCGCGGCGCTGTTGCTGCGGCATCCGTCGGGATTCTTCGATTACTCGTGCGACGAGGGGGATCTGGCGCTGTATTCGGACCAATCGTTCACGACGGCGGAGGCCCGGCCGGTGCTGGCGGAGGTGCGCGCCCGACTGCGGTCTTCGCCCTGGCCTGGCAGCGGACGACGCGATGCCGTCTTCGTGTGCAACTCGCCGTGGCGGCGCCGGCTCTTCTGTGTCGGGAACTATCGGGCAGGCGGTCTCAACTATGCACCGCTTACCACCAATGTTTTCCTCAGCGGCGCGCGAGTCGCGGAGAACCGGCTTGTCTCGCCGGCCGGCCAGGTGGTGCGCGACGAGCGCACGCTGGCCTATTTCATTGCTCACGAGATCGCGCATAGCCGCACGTGCGAGCGACTCGGAGCGTGGCGTTTCTTCCGGCTCCCGGACTGGCTGCGTGAAGGCTATGCCGACCAAGTGGGGCGCGGGAGCGTGTGGGGGCGGGCGGGGTCGGATGCGGCGTTTCTGACCGAGGCGCCGGAGATGAACACGCCTGCGGTGGCCCCGTACCTGCGTTACAACCTGTTGCTCGGGTTCTGCGTCGAACAGGAGCGGCGTTCACTCGATGCCGTGTTTGCCGCGGCGGAGTCGCAGTCGGCGGTCGAGGCGCGACTGCGCACCCACCTCGCGGCGAATGGCCCGCAACCCTGAGTTGGGGGCCGGCGGAGCGCAGGGCTCACTCGCTCCGGTCGCGCTGTTTGGCGATGGTCGAGGGTGACGCTGGGAGGGGGCGCATCTTGGGTAACTCGAGGCCGCGGCGCATCGCGAAGAGGCGCAGGCCGAAGGTCAGCGCGGTCGTGAGCAGCAGGCGCGGGGTCTGGGGCAGTTCAGTGAACGTGAGCAGCCAGAAGGCGGCGCCGCCGATGAGCGCGGCGGTCGCGTAGAAGTCGCTCTTGAGGACCAGCGGGATCTCGGAGACGAGCACATCGCGGATCACGCCGCCGCCCACGGCGGTCAGGCCGGCGAGGAGGACGATGGTCATCGGGTTCGCGCCGGCTTGGTGGGCATGGGCGGCGCCGATGGCGGCGAAGAAGCCGAGGCCGAGGGCGTCGGCCATCATCACCCAGTCCCAGTGCGGCGCGATCTTGCGCTTGGCGACGATGGTGAGCACGGCGCCGAGGATACAGATGCCGATGTACACGGGCTGGCGGAGCGCCAGCGGCGGCGTCTGGCCGAGCAGGAGGTCGCGAACCATGCCGCCGCCCACGCCGGTCATGGTGGCGAGCACGATCACGCCGAGCCAGTCGAGCTCGTGCTTGACCGCGCGGAAGGCGCCGGTGAACGCGAAGGCGAGGGTGCCGAGGATGTCGAGAAACAGCAGCATGGTTCAGGCGGGCAGAGGGCGGAGGACGGAGGGCGGACGACAGAAGAGAACGAAGGCGGAGGGTAGGGCGGGTTGTCCGGAACCCCCGGGGGCGTGGGGCGCGGAGCGGCGTCCAGCCCA
>JAEXPQ010000163.1 GCA_023446735.1 Verrucomicrobiota bacterium | reverse complement strand
GCTGCACAACCCCCGCGAGTTCGAGGGCACCGGCATCGGCCTGGCCAACGTCAAACGGATCGTCAACCGCCACGGGGGCCGGGTCTGGGCCGAGGGAGCCGTCGACCAAGGCGCCACGTTCTTCTTCACCCTTCGCCCCGCCAACCCCTGACTCCGGTCGATTCCCCAGCCGGGCGCCCGCTTCAGCCGCGTCTCCGACGTTTTCCGTTTCACTCCCAACCGTTTTGTACCGAATAGCCTAAAGCCATGACCAAGGCCACGCGCATCCTGCTCGTTGACGACGACCCCGCCGGAGCCGAACTGACCGCCGCCGCCCTGCACGAACTGGGCTTGGGCGACAACATCAGCATGGCCAGCGACGGCGAGGAGGCCCTCGACTTCCTCTTCCGCCGCGGACCGCATGCCGACGCCCCGGACGCCCCCCCCGCCGTCATCCTCCTCGATCTGAAGATGCCCAAGGTCGATGGCCACGAGGTCCTCCGCCAGATCCGGGCCGACCCCCGCCTGCGCCGTTCGCGGGTCGTGGTGCTCACCTCCTCCGATCAGGAGGCCGATATCAACCGTAGCCGAGAACTCGGTACCGACGCCTACCTCGTCAAGCCCACCAGCATCGTCGAGCTGATCGATCAGCTCGGGCGTCTGTCTCCCCAATGGAAGCAGGACTCCGCCTGCCCGCCGCAGCCGTCATGAGCGCGAGCGAGCCACCTCTCCTGCGAATCGTCCATCTCGAGGACGACCTCGGCGCCTACGAGCTCGTGCGCGCGATGCTCGCCGACGACGGCATCGTGGCCACCATCGACCATGTCGACGAGCCGGAGAGCTACCGCCGCGCGCTCGCGCCGAATCCCCCCGACCTCATCCTCTCGGATTTCAACCTCCCCGGGATCGACGGCCTCACGGCCCTCGCGATCAAACGCGAACTATGCCCCGGCGTCCCGTTCATCTTCGTCTCGGGGGCCCTCGGCGAGGAAACCGCCGTCGAATCGCTGCGCAACGGCGCGACCGACTTCGTCCTGAAGGGCTCGCTCGCCCGGCTCGCGTCGTCCGTCCGCCGTGCATTGGCAGAAGCTCGTGAACACCGCGAACGCCTGCGGATCGAGCAGTCGCTGCGCGCCAGCGAGGAACGTTTCCGCCGCCTCACGGCCAACGCCCCCGACGCCATCTTCCGCTACCGCTTCGAACCTCATCCCGGGTACGAATACATCAGCCCCGCCATCGAGCAGATCGTCGGCTACCGGCCCGAGGAGTTCTACGCCGACCCCGACCTGGCCGCGCGGCTCGTCCCGCCCGGCGAGCGCGACGAACTGCGCGCCATCGCCCGCAGCCGCGTGGTCCCGATCGGAATACGAGAGATCCGCTGGCTCACCCGTGCCGGTCCGGCCGTCGTCACCGAGCAGCGCTTCGTTCCCGTGCGCAACGAGCTCGGCCAGCTCGTCGCCGTCGAGGGCATCGCCCGCGACATCAGCGACCGCAAACGCTCGGAGGAGCAGATCCACCTGCTCTCGGAGGCCATCGAGCAGAGCCCCGTCGGCGTCATCGTGTCCGACGCCCAGCACCGCACCCTCTTCGTCAACGCCCGCCTGTTGGCGATGTGCGGTTTCGACAGCGCGGAACTGCTCGGGCAAGACCCGACGTGTTTCCTGTCGCCGGACAATCCGGCGGACCTGCGGCAGGACCTGCGGCAGGTGCTCCATTCCGGGCACACCTGGCAGGGCGATTTCGCCTGCCGCCGCAAGAACGGACAGACCTACATGGTCCGCGCCAGCATCGCCCCGATCTTCGACAAGGACGGCCGCGTGAAGAACTACCTCGCGATCCACGAGGACGTCACCGCCGCCCGCGAGGAGCAGGACCGCCGCCGCCAGCTCGAGGCCCAGCTCTTCCAGGCCCAGAAACTCGAGACCATCGGCACCCTCGCCGGCGGCATCGCCCACGATTTCAACAACATCCTCACCGGCATCCTCGGCTTCACGGAGATCGCCAGCCTCTCCCTGCCCGAAGATCACCCCGCGCACAACGACCTCGGCGAGGTGCGCAAGGCCGGCATGCGCGCCAAGGACCTCGTCGCCCAGATCCTCACCTTCGCGCGCCAGAAAAGCGCCCAGCAGGTGCCGCTGGATCTGGCCGCCGCGGCCGGCGAGGCCCTCAAGCTCGTCCGTGCCTCCACCCCGGCGACAATCGAGATCGAACGCGACCTGCAGCACGGCCGAGTCCGCGCCGACCCCACCGCCATCCATCAGGTGGTGCTCAACCTCTGCACCAACGCCGTCCATGCGATGCGTGGCCACGTCGGAAAGCTCACGATTCGCATCGCCCCGGTCGCGCTGGCCGAGGCGCTCACGGACACCACGCCCAAACTGAAGCCCGGCAACTACCTCTGCCTCAGCATCGCCGATACCGGGCACGGGATGGACGAGGCCACGCTCAAACGGCTGTTCGAGCCGTTCTTCACGACCAAGAAGGTCGGCGAGGGGACCGGCCTCGGTCTGGCGCTCGTCCGGGGCATCGTCAACGCCCACAACGGCGGGCTTCGGGTCGCGAGTCGTCTTGGGGTCGGCACCACCTTCGAGATCTTCATTCCCGCCTGCGTCGAATCCGAGCAGAAGACGGAGAACACCTCCACGATCGTCCCCGGCAACGGCGAGGCGGTCGCCGTGGTCGACGACGAGAAATCGGTCGCCGCCTTCGTCGGGGCCCGACTCGACCAGTTGAAATACCGCACGGTCGTCTTCAACGATCCGCGCGAAGCCCTCGCCACCCTACGCGCCGACCCCCGCCGGTTCGATCTCGTCGTGACCGACCTCACGATGCCCCATCTCACCGGCCACGACCTCATCCATGAGTTGCGCACCGCAGGCATCGGCACGCCCGCCGTCCTGATGTCGGGCTTCTGCAACGAAGGCCTCACCGCCGACGGGATCGGCTGCCTCGGGCGCACGGTCCTTTTGCCCAAGCCGTTCAACGGCGACGACCTCGCCCACGCGGTCCGGCAAGCGCTCGATTCGGTGGACTTGGCCCCGGCATGAGCGAATGTCTGCAAATTCGCGCTTGCGCACCCTCGGAGCAGACCTAGCGTCCGCGCTCTTCTACTGGGTCCCCATCGTCTAGCCCGGTTAGGACACCACCCTTTCACGGTGAGAACCGGGGTTCGAATCCCCGTGGGGACGCCATCTAAGCCGCTCGTAATGAGCGGCTTAGTGCTTTCGAGAGTTAGGTTGCCAGCTGACGTGGCAACCTAAGCGTGAATCACACAGAACTCTCGGTCAGTCGTTTCGAAAATCGAAACGGAGTCACGTCGTGGCGGGTGTCAGGTACCGTCGGCGGCGTTCGCATTCGGAAAAACTTCAAGAGTCGCGAGGATGCCGCCGCCGAGAAATCGGCGCTGGAGATCCGGGCGATCCAACGAGCGAGCGGGCTGCGCACCGTCGCGACAACGTTGACGGACGACCAGGTCCGCGAAGCGGAAGCCGTGTTCCGGCGCCTCGCCGACCGCACACGTCCGCTCTCGTTCTACATCGACTACGCCCTGACCAACCATCGCGAACCGGCGGAACGCAAACCGCTCCCGGAGGCGATTGCCGAATACGTCGCGGCCAAGAACCGCGAATTCGAACAGGACCACATCTCCGACCATCAGATGCGCCGCATCCGGTGGGATCTCGGGCGCCTCGAAAAGCACTTCCGCGGCAAGAGCGTCGCCGAGCTCACGGTAACTAGCCTCGTGGCCTACCTCGAACTCCGGCAACCGTCCCTCAAGACCTACAACAACCGGCGCGGCACCCTCTCGACGTTCTTCAAGTTCGCGTTCCTCCGGGGGTGGATCGTCGACAATCCCATCCTGCGGATTCCCCAACACCGCCTGCGGCAGCGCCGCGGCTCGGCGCCCACGCTCTCCGTCGCCCAGGCCCGCGAGTTCATGGAATTCATGGAGGGGCACGAGGGCGGCATCTGGGTCCCGTATTATGCGCTCTGCCTGTTCGCCGGCATCCGTCCGGGCGTGCCCGGCGGCGAAATCCACAAGCTCCAGCCCGACGCGGTTCGCCTCGACGAAGGCGTGATCCGGATCTCCCCCGAAGTCTCCAAGGTCCGCGAGCCGCGCAAGATCGTGATCCAGCCCAACCTCGCGGCCTGGCTCCGCGCCTACCCGCTCGACAAGTTCCCGATCATCGTCGGCAACTTCAAGAAGCGGCGGGAGCGTTTCGCGAAACGGTTCAGCCTCTCGCACGACGTGATGCGGCACACGTTCATTTCGATGCTGGTCGCGAAACACCGCTCCTTCGGCGAAGCCGCGCTGCAAGCGGGCAACTCGGAAAGCATCATCCGCCGGCATTACCTCGATCTGAAGACCTCCGCCGAGGCGGAAGAGTTCTTCAACATCTACCCGAAGCGGGCCGCGGCCCCGGCCGCGGAGCCCGAGGGCAACATCATCCAACTGCCGCCGGCGAGCGCCGCGGTCGCCTGATCAAAAAGAAAGGCTCTTGCGATGTGTATCTTTTTAGATTCATCTAGGCCAAGACCCCGTCCGCTTGCGGTCGTCTTCTTCCGCACCGCCTCCGGCAACGAACCGGTGCGGGAATGGCTGAAAAGCCTGCCGACAGACGAACGAAAGCAGATCGGGGCCGACATCCTCGCAGTGCAGTACGGCTGGCCTCTCGGCCTTCCGCTGGTGGACTCCCTGGGCCACGGTCTCTGGGAGGTCCGCTCCCGGACGGCCACCCGGATCGCCCGGACGCTCTTCTTCGTCAGTCACGACACCGTCATCCTCCTTCACGGCTTCATCAAAAAGACCCGGGCCACGCCCGCCCACGAACTCAACCTCGCCCGCAAACGGAAACACGACTATGAACAGGTCCAAGAATCCTCATCACGGCAGTGATTTCAGCGACTTCCTTCGCGAAGAAGGCCTTCTTGAAGAGGCACAGGCCGCGGCGCTCAAGAAGGTCATCGCCGCTGCCCTCGCCAAGCGGATGAAGCAGCGCAACGTCAACGTCTCGGCCCTCGCCAATAGACTGAAGACCAGCCGGGCGGCGCTCAACCGGGTCCTCGACGAGGAAAACACCTCGATCACCCTGCACACGCTCAGCCGCACGGCGTCGGCCCTCGGCTGCCGCCTGAAGCTCGACGTGGTCGCCGCGTGAGTTGACGGGCAACCGGGGGCATGGACACGACAACTTCTGCCACTCCTGTCATCGAAGCACAGCTCACGGATATCGTCGGTCTCCGCCAAAGCGGGATCTTCCCGAAGAACAACGAACCGTCCATCCGCACCCTGCGGGAATGGACACGCCGGCGCCGGATCCCCCATCACCGCGTCGGCCATTTTGTCTACTACGATCCCGCCGAGGTCTCCGGCCACATCCGGACCAAGTTGAAGATCCCGGCCCGCGGGTGAACAGACCGCCGGCCACGAAGCCGCGCTGGTTCGCCAGCGCGGCTTTTCCTTTTCTAGAAAACGAACCGCGCGGTTCGCTTCTCAGAAAATGGGGACACCGGCGACCCCGCACGCTGGGCCTATTTCAAACGGCGTGGTCGCGGTATTGTGGCGTCGAATCCACTACACCAATGACCAATCCCAACGACTCCTTCTTCGCCGAGCCCATCGATCCGCGCCTCGAAGCCCGCGCCATGGCGCTCGAAGTCATTTGCCGGCTGCTGCTCTGGATGGCGGACGGTGCCACCCTCGAGGACCGCGGCCTGCGCACGTCCGTCGCCCTCTACTGCGTCCGGCCCGACCTGGTCGACGGCCAGACGCTCGAACAGATCGGGACGAAGTCCGGCCGCACCAAGCAGACCGTGCACAAGCTGGCCGAGAGTTTCCGTCTCACCACCGGGCTGGAGCGATGAAAACCACGGCCGAAGACTCCGCGGCCGGAGAGATCAACCGGCTGCACGCCGAAGTGGTCCGGCTGTCGAAAGTCTCCGCGGATTCGATTCACGGCGCCCTCGTCGCCGCCTGGCGCTCCGGCCAACTGCTGATCGCGGCCAAAGCCCGCGTGCGCCAGTCGATGGGCAGCGGCATGTGGCGCGACTGGCTCGGAAAGAACTTCCGCGGCACGCAACGCACGGCGCAGAAGTATATGCGGCTCGCGGAAACGGTGAAGGACGTCGGCCAGCTGAAGGGCATGAGCCTACGCCAGGTCTACTTCAACCTGGGCATCGCCACCGAACCGAAGTCCCGCGCCGCCTCCGTCCCGGTCGGCACACTCCCGCCGCATGTCCGCCTCGCCCAACGCCTGCTCGTCTCGCTCAAGCGAACGGACTTCCGCCACGTGGCGCCCGACCAGTGCACCGCCTACCGGCAGGAACTGCGTGCACTCTTCGAACGGCTACGCCCGTTGTTCGAATCGGAACTCGCCGGCCGCTCCGATTTGTCCATACCTCCGGGAGCAAAGGCATGAGCTCGCCCCTTCGCCCAGAGCCGTGGGCCACATTCGGCCGCGAGTTGGAGGATGAGGACAGCGCCGCCGTCGCGCTGTTCGTGCAGTGCTGCCGCCAGTCGCCGGCGCTGCGGCATTGGCTGTTTCATGAGTTCGCCCGCGCCGCCTCCGTGCGCAACGGCTTTGCGAAGGTGCTGCGCGCCGACGCCGCCGGCGAAACCCCGCCGACGAGTTCGGTGGCCGAGCTCGTCGGCGAGAACCGCGTGCTGCGTGAGGAACAGCAGCGTCTGAAGAAAGCGCTCCCGCGGTTCGCGCGCCCCTATGGCGGCCTGTCCTGGGCCGAGATGGAAAAGCTGGTCCGCCGCTACCAAGCCGGCTCGATCAAACTCGGCGCGTTTCTGCTGGCGCAGGCGTGGCGCGAGCAAGCCGGCAAGCCCTCACTGGCCGTCACCCGCGCAACTGCGGCGTTCGTCGGCGACGTCGTCGAGTCCAAGGAACCGGCCATGCTCCGGGAGCTGGCCCGCGCGCTCCAATTCCTGGAAGAATGCGCCGATCCCCGCTCCCGCCGGTTGGCCCTCGGTTACCAAGACCGATGGAAGGTACACTCCCTGTTCTTCATGCTCCGCAACCCGAGCGCAGCCTACCGCACCCGGGACATCCGCGCGCATCTGGCGACGCTCGGCCTCGAAATCGGCACCAAAGACGTCCGCCGGTTCTGCTCACGCCACGGCATCAAACGCGATGTGCGCGCCGGCCGGCCCCGCACGAAGCCGGTGGCTGTCTCCCGGCCGGTCTGACCGCTCTGTTCATTTCGAACACGGCTCCGCCCGCTTGGAGTGGAGCCCGATGCAGTCCAGTCCGCCCCGAATAGCCGCGCCGATTCCGCCACGGTCAAGCTGGAGAGCGAAGCGGAGCTTGACCGTGGCGAAACACTTGAGGCGCGACGGGCGGACGGAACCACGCCGTAACACATGTTGCTTACCCTAGGTATTTCCGCATATCTACCTAGTACTGCCAACATGCCAACGAAGCTTCAGGCCATCGAAAAGCTGGCCCGCAAGAAGGGCCTGCTCCGGCACCGCGACCTCAAGAAGGGCGGCCTGCCCACCGTCTATCTCGGGCGGATGGTCCGCCAAGGCCTCCTCGTCCAGTACAGCCGGGGCGTATATGCCGTGCCCGATCGCGAACTGACGCATACCCACGATACGGAGCTGGCCTGCCTGCGGGTTCCGCACGGCGTCATCTGTCTGCTATCGGCCCTCGTCCATCACGGCATCGGAACCCAGAACCCGTTTCAGGTCTGGATGGCCATCGATAACAAAGCGTGGCAGCCCAAGATCGATCAACCACCGCTGCGCTTCGTGCGCTTCTCCGGCCCGGCACTCATCAGCAACATCATCACGGTGCGGACCGACTCCGGGACCATTCGCCTCTACGATCCCGCCAAGACGGTGGCCGACTGTTTCAAGTTCCGGCAGAAGATCGGACTCGATGTCGCCGTGGAGGCGCTGCGCGAAGGCTGGCGCGGCAAGAAGTTCACCCTGCGCGAACTCGCCGCCGCTGCGGAGGTCTGCCGCGTGCGCCGGGTCATCCAGCCCTACCTGGACATGCTGGCATAATCACCTTCAAGACCGCATCCGCCGAACTAGGCAAAAGGCACTCCGGAACCAGCAGGGCACGACGCCGAATCGGCGGGTGCGACTCGGCGCTTCCCACAACTGGATCACCTGCTCGCCTCGCTAGATCAGGCGCCCCTGTCGATTTCGTCCAAGGACCGGTGCTTCGCCGGGAACCCCGGATTCGTGGCAGCGAACTGATGGCCGCACACCGCCTTGTACGCGCCCATGGGGATCCTTTTGCCCCGCGTCCCGTAGCACTGCCAAACCCCCTTTGTCTTCAAGAACTTGGTATTGATGCTGTGGCATTTCGGGCAAACGGGGCGCCACTCCTTCGGAGGAATCGGGGCTGGCCCATGGTTGAGCTGGAACCCGGCTTTGGTGAAATGTTCGAGCATGGACAGAATTAGAGGATAGTGCGTGATGGACTTCTCGGCACCGGAAAGCTCGCTACGACGACGGTAGCGACAGAAGGGCAGTCGTCGCTGACCGCACTCGCGGCCTCGCTGTTGGGCGCGAGAAACTGATCCATGATGGTCGTCTGGCGTGTCGGAGCGCAAGCATCCCCGGCTCCGCACCTCTTGGCCGCTTCAGGTCCGGTTGACGCTCAGCACCGGGTGAAATGCAACCAGAGGCAATCATCTCCACCCTCCTCCAGGCGGCACGGCTCCTCAAAAAGCCCCTCGTCGGCATCGCCGGTGAGGCAATCCGGGACGCCTATGAAGCGGCCAAGTCCTACCTCCGCGACAAATTCGGTCCCGGCACCGATGGCGCCAAGACCCTCGAACTCGCGACCGCGAAGCCAGAATCGGCCCTGCGCAAAGCCCTCCTCGTGGAGGAAGCGGCTACGGCCGGTGTCGCTGGCGACGTCGCCCTTCAGCAACTGATCAACGTGCTGGCCGCGACGCTGCCGGCACGCCAACCAACTGCCGAACAAGAGGTGCACGTCACCGGCACGCTGAATCGGGTGAACGTGGCCGGACGCGACATCGTCACCACCGAACGCGTCGTGCATCGGAACTCGATCACCCCGGATGCACGGCACTTGACCGCCGCACAGCGCAGTCAGCTACGGCCTCGCATTTCGGAATTGGCGTACCGCCTCGCCGGTCGGGATGCGCGTCCGCGTTATGCCGCCGTCCATGCGATGCTGCAGGAGTGCTTCAACGTCGCGTCGTATCTGTTGATCCCGCAGGAGCGTTTTACCGAAGCGCAGTGCTTTTTGCGAAAGCAATGCGGGTTCCACCGGCAGCGTGCCGGGCAATGAACGCTCGTCGGGCTTGTGCCACTTCGGCCCGCAACGAGTCTCGGGACGGTAGGAGCAAGGGCCGGCCGGGAGCCACAGCGGGCCGTCGGTCGGCCAGCGGAGGCGGACGGCGGCCCGCAGCGACGAACGCGCCCGAGTCTCGGGGCGCGTGCCGGGCGTGACCGCCCTTCCATCACGAGGGCGCACCGGCCGATGGCTGCGCGGCCGGCGCGGCTTCGTGAAGCGTCGGGGCAAGGCGCCAGTCGCCAGAATCGCAAAGCCCGTGCCTGTCGGCGCCCGCCGCGGTTGACGCCGGCGCCTCGGGCAAATGGTCCCTGCTCACCCGGCATTTCAGGCGTTACCGATTTCGGTAAGGGGAAAGGTGTTCCCATGGCAGCGAAACGAGAATTCGTTTCGGAAATGGAAGCCCGGACTCGGTCGGAACTCGCACGTGCGATGATCCGGCCCAAGGTCCAATTGAACCTCGCGAACGCTCGCGAGTATTTCCGGGAGCATCTCTGCGTCGGAGACTATTACGCGGCCGGACACACGGTGACCGGTGAATGGCTCGGCCATGGTGCCGCGCAACTGGGACTGACGGGAGCCGTGGCCGAGAAGGAGTTCCTCGCCTTGTGTGCCGGGCACGATCCGCGAACCGGCGAACGGCTCACGGCGCGCAAGAACACGACCCGCTTCGAAGGCCAGAAGCATGAGCCAAACCGACGCATCTTCTACGACTTCACGATCAGTCCGCCGAAAAGCGTCTCGGTGGTCGCCCTGTACCAAGACCAGCGAATCGTCGATCTCCACAACCGGGCAGTCCGAACCGCGATGACCGAACTGGAGGCCTTCGCCGAAACCCGCGTCCGCACCGCCAAGCAGAACTCCGAACGGGTCACCGGCAACGTCGTCACCGCCTGCTTTCGTCACGACACCAGTCGGGAACTCGATCCACACCTGCACACACATTGCGTAGTCTTCAACGCAACCTTCGATGCCGCCGAGCAACGATGGAAGGCACTGCACGCAACCGGCATGTACCGTGCCCAGAAGTTCGCCGAAAACCTGTACTTTCACGAAATGGCGAAAGGGCTCCGCGCCTTGGGCTACGATGTCGAAGGCAGCCGTCGGAACTTCGAAATCAAAGGCGTCCCGGCCTCGGTCCTCGCGAAGTTCTCGAAACGCCATGAGCAGATCGAAGCCGAGGCCGCGCGCCAAGTCGCGGCGACCGGCGATCTCGGAAACGTCGCCGCGCTCCGCCAGCAGATCGCTCAGTCGAAACGGCGTCGCAAACAAGCCGACTCCACAGCCGACCGCTTGCGCTCGAACTGGCGCGGACAGTTGTCGCCCGACGAACAGAAAGCCCTGGCGTCGCTCCAACATCGGCCGCCCTGCGGTTCTTTTCCGGCCGAAGTGCCGTCGCTCGTCGTCTGGGCGAACGCCCACTTGTTCGAACGTCGGGCGGTCGTGAACGACTACGAGATCCTGTCGGCTGCGTTGAGCCGCGGTCGCGGTCAGAATTTCGACCTCGAAGCTTTGCGTACCGAAATCGGTCGCCACAGCTACGTGCGCGAGCCCGGGACCCGGCGTTTGACCTCCCGCGAGACCTTGCAGCGCGAACTGGCGGTCGTGGTGGCCGCGCATGACGGGCAGCGGATGCACCATCCGCTCAATCCGAACTACCAACCGGCCGCCACGCTTTCCGCGGAACAACGCCGGGCCGTTGACCACATCCTGAAGAGCCCGGACTTCATCACGCTGTTCCGCGGTTCGGCCGGCACCGGCAAGAGCTTCACCTTGCGGGAGGTGGTCACCGGCCTGCGTGCCGCCGGCCGCCCGGTCATTACCGTGGCGCCACAGCGGCAACAGGCGACCGACCTGACCGAAAACGGAGTCGAAGCGGTGACCCTCGCGCACTGTCTGGAAACCAAAGGTGTACCGCCCCGCGCGGCCGTGCTCGTGGACGAGGCCGGACAGGTCGGCGGCAAACAACTCAGCGAGTTGACGGCGCTCGTGCAGTCCCGCGGTGGGCGCCTGATTCTTTCCGGCGACACTCGCCAGCATGGCCCGGTCGAGGCCTCCGACATTCTCCGGGCCATCGAAAAGAAGGCCGGCCTGAAACCCGCCGTGCTCCGCGAAATCCGACGCCAGAATCCAGCCCTCGCCCGCTCCCGTGCCGAACAGGCCGCGATCCGCAGCTACCGTCGGGCGGTAAAGGCCGCGTCGAGCGGCAACACCGTCGAGTCCTTCGACCTGCTCGATCGCTCCGGTTGCCTCCGTGAAGCCCCCGCGAAAGAGCGCCACGCGCTCCTCTGCGCCGAATACCTTGCCGCGCTCGAACGCAACGAGGTGCCACTCGTTGTCGCCCAAACGTGGAGCGAGGTGATGGCCGTGAACGGGTCCGTGCGGGCGGCGCTCCGTGAGCGCGGGGAGATCGGCGCCGGACAGAACGTCACCGCATTGCAGGCGGTCGACCTAACAGAAGCCGAGAAGCAGGATCCCGCAGCCTACCGTCCCGGCCTGATCGCCTACTTCCAGAAACCCTACGGGAAACACCAACGCGGCGAATGCTGCACGGTACTCGGCGCCAACGACCGCGGCGTCCTGCTGGAAAGCAACGGCCGCCCGACCCTCGTGGGCTTCGCGCATGCCAGTCGACTCCTGCTCGCCGAGCCACGGGAGTTGGAGGTCGCCGCTGGAGATCGGCTGCAATTGAAGTTCAACGGCCGGTCGGCGGAGGGGCATTCGCTCACCAACGGCGAACTCGTCACGGTTCGCGGTGTCCATGCTGACGGCGCCGTCGAGGTCGAGGACACGCGTGGTCAGCGAAAAACCCTGTCTGCGTCCCAACGCCTCTTCAATCGAGGCTACGCGGTCACGTCCTACGGCTCCCAGGGCAAAACAGTCGATACGGTCCTGTTCGCCGACTCCGGATGCCGTGCGGCCACGACCGCAGAACAATGGTACGTGACGATTTCGCGCGGCCGACGCCGCGTCGTGGTCTTCACTGAAGACAAGGCGGCCTTGCGTGCCGCAGTCGCCCGTCAAGGCGGGAGAGATTTGGCCCTCGATCTCGTACCGCGTCCTTCTGCCGAGAACAGCCACGGTCGCCATGATCGCGCGCACCACCAGCGCCTCGCGGCACTTCGCAGCATCGAAAACCAGAAGCCCCAACGAATCGCCCCATGAGCACGCTGCAAAAATCCCTGGTGGAACAACGCGGTACTGCCCTCCGTGGCTTCATCCGTCGAACGCCAATCGACAAACCGGTGCACACTCTTGCTGTCGTGAGTTGGCGAAAGCGCAGCTGGCACTTCCCCTGGTCCTGCCTCACCCGCTTCGAACACGATGGCAGGAGCACACCGGAAATCCTGCGCATCGTCTTCGGCGAGTTGGAGATCGTCGTCGAAGGCGCGCGCCTCGGCCTGCTGTTGCCGGAGATCTCCGCGCTTCGCCTGGGCTCAATTCGAGAACTGCCGCCCGGTGCGGCGCTCCTAGCCGGCGAGAACGAACCGGCGGTCGAGAAAGTGACCGTCCACAAGCAAACGGACCGGCCAGTCGCCGGCACAGAGACATCCTGATTCTCGGCATTTTCGTCCAAGTCTCCATGACGAAACTCGGGCACCATCACGCCGTGTTCGCTGCGAAGCCCCCGCGCGGCGGTGTGTCATGGTGGTCAATCTGCTCCTCTCCTTGGGAAGCGCCGGCTTCGCCTTGGTGCTCTGGCACCGCGTGCGATACGTGCCGACCGTGTTCGGCTTGCTCGCCTGTTGGCAGTTGTTCTGCGCGATGACCGCCCGGCGGCGTCCCCGCCCGCTACCGATCCTCTGCCTTGGCGGCTACACCTGGGACGTCTTCAGCTTCTGCCGAGGCTGGCTGATCACAGGTCAGGTCGGCACGGGCAAGACGGTCGCCGCGATCAACACCATGCTCTGGCAGGTGTCCCGCAATTGCCCGAACTGGGGCGGCATCTGCGTCGACGACAAAGGCGTGTACTGGGAGACACTGTCTGGGATGCTCGGCCACCTCGGGCGGCGATCCGATCTCGTGCTGTTGCAGGTGCGGCCGGACGGCGCGGGCGCGGATTGGCAGCCGACGCATCGGTTCAACTTCCTCGATCTGCCGCACCTACCCTACTCAGCGAAAGCGAAGATCATCTGCGACGTCGCCTCCGCCCTCGGGCAGCGGACCGAACAGAGCTTCTTCCGGATGCAGGCGCAGGTGCAGATGGAGTTCGCATTCCGCGCGCTGCGTTGCGCCGGCCTAGCGGTGACGTTGGAGAACGCCTACGAATTCCTGACCATCCCGTGGCTGCTGACCGAAACCATGGAGATGCTCGAAAAGGACCCGTCCGACGAAGCCACTCAGCTCCTCGAACACTATCACGGGACCTTCATCACCCAACCCGCGGAGCAGCTCGGCGGCGTCAAGACGACCATCGCCAACTACCTGAAGCCGTTCACAGACCCCGACATCGCCGCGGTATTTTGTCCGGCAAAGTCCTCCTTCGATTTCGCGGAGATCGACCGGGGTAAGGTCGTCTGCGTCGCGATGCCGCAGCGGTTCGCCGTCGAGCGCCGGTACGTGAACACCCTCCTGAAGCTGGCGTTCTACTCCCATGCGCTGCGCCGCTTCGACCGGCCCGCGGCCGAACGTGCGAACGACAACCTCCTCATCTTCTGGGCGGACGAGGCGCAAAAGATCGTGACCGCGTCCGACGACGGCATGAGCGACTACAACGTGGTGGACGTGATCCGCGAGGCCCGCGCAACGGTCGTGGCCGCAACGCAATCGTACGCGTCGTTGATCCCGCCGATGGGCGACGAGAAGAAGGCCAAGGTCTTCATCGCGAACATGGCGAACCGCGTCACGTTCTGCGCCGCCGACGAGGACTCGGCGAAGATCGCCGCCGACACCGTCGGCAAGCGGAAGTCCCGCCGTCGGACGACCGGATGGTCCGGGGGGAAGCGGACCAGCTCGATCACGGAGGAAGACCGCTACTACATCGAACCGTATGAGTTCCGGCGGCTGCGGCGCTTTCAGGCGGTGGTGCAGCACTGCGACTTCGGCTTTCGCCGTACCTTCATTCCGCCCCTCGGCACGGACGGACAAACACCCGCCTGGCACCGCTCCGGAAGCTGAATCCCATGAATACGACCCTCCCGGTCTCTCCGACCCACGCACCGGCCTCCACCATGGACCGCCTCCGCGTGCTCCGCACCTGTCTCGAAACGAGCATCCGCGGCCAAGGCCATCTCATGGAGCGGGTGGTCTCCGTGCTCGTCCGCGGCGAGATGGGTTTCGCTCATCCCGACCGCCCGAAGGGCTCGTTCCTGTTCGTCGGCCCGACCGGCGTCGGCAAGACGGAGCTGACACAGGTGTTCACCGCGCACCTGTTCGAAGGCTGGAAGCCGGTGCGGTTCGACATGTCGGAATACCAGAACCAAGCGTCGGTCGAGAAACTGATCGGCCAGTCCACCGACGAGATTGGCCTGCTCGGGCGCGCCTTGCTCGGCGTCGAAGAAGGCACGTTGCTCTTCGATGAAATCGAGAAGGCGCACCCGCTGGTGTTGGATCTGTTTCTCCAGATTCTCGACGACGCCAGCATCACCCTCGCCTCCGGGGAGCGGAAAAACTTGTCCCGCTTCTACGTCGTCTTCACCAGCAACATCGGGTCAGGCGAAGTGATGCGCATGACCTCGGCGCCGATGGCAACGGTCGAGCGCACGGTCCTCAACCGGGTCGGCCAGCAACTACGGCCGGAGTTGGTCGGACGCATCACCGAGAAGATCGTCTTCGCCCGGTTGCCCTTCGAAACCCAGCGGGAGATCTGTGAGCTGATGATCGCACGTGAGCAGCTTCGACTTCACCGCCTCGGCTTTCCGGTCGAACCAACGCCCGCGGCCGTCGAATTCCTGATTCGGCGCGGTTTCCACAAAACACTCGGGGCACGCCCGATGCGCGCCGCCGTTGAGCGGTACCTTCAGGACGCCGTGACCCAGAGCCTGCTACGGGGGGATGCCGGTAGTGGAACCCTCACGGTGTCGCACGACGGTGAGCACCTGTCGCTCACGCCAAACTGCGCGACCTCCTCGGTCGCGCCCGCCACCGTCGCGAACATCCGATGATCGACGCGACTCACTCTTGCGTCTGCATTGGGAAACGGACACGCGCCAGTTCTCCCATCCACCCGCCTCCCCCGGGCTGTGCGCTTAGCGCCCCCGGGGGACTTCTTTTTCATCACGAAACACACGACGCCGCCGCGGAAGGAGGCCTAAACTCGGGTCAAAATTAGGAACGTGGATGAGGATTCGACGCAGCCGCCCGGCAGGGCGCTGCGCCTATTCTATTCCGGCAAATAGCAATTCTGTTCTGACTTCCGTCAATACCGTCCAAGTCGCTACCCGCGCTCCCCGTTAGGCTTCGGCAAAACCCCCGCATTCCGTTGCGGCGCGGGTTTTGTCTGAATGCGCGAGAATGCCGTTTCCTCAGCGGGGTCGGGACCAGCAAAGCAAGCCAAGGCCGGAAAGGCCCGCAGCGTGCTCGCGCCGACGCGCGAACCGACGGCACACGACGCAATCACGGTAGCCATCGCCCATCAGCCCACAACTGACTGGATCCTTGGGGCGCATCTCCACGCGGAGATCATCCTGCCGTTCGACACAGCCGTGGGCGAGGTCATCTGGCCTCCCAACTCCCCGCGCAAAGAGGAACGGAGCTTCGGCGTCCGTGATCTCTGTGTGATCGGCGCGCGGTGCCCGCATGCCCTCCGCTGGTCTCAGGCCGGCAATGTCGCGATCATCCGTGTGACTCGACACATCCTCGGTGAATACCCAACGGCCCCAACCAACACCATCGAGGTGCACGACTTCGCGACTCTCGCGAAAGGCGATATCGCCCTCTGGGGCATTGCCACGGCCTTGCGCGACGTCACAACGACGCCAGCCAAGCATCCAACACCCTACCTGAACGCGCTCGGGGTCTTGCTCGCTGCGCACGTCTTCAACGCCCCGCATCGAAACGGGCGGAGACCGACTGGTGGCAACACGCTCTCTCCGATCCAGCTGAAGCTGGTGGCTGATTACGTCGAAGCGCACCTGAGCGAGAACTTTCCGGTGGAGAAAATAGCGGCGCTGGTTGGCCTGAGCACCTGCCACTTCATCCGGAAGTTCAAGAGCACCACCGGGCTCTCGCCGCACAAGTTCGTGATCCGCGCCCGCGTCGAGCGCGCCCACGACTATCTGCGCACCGGCAACTTCCGCGTGGCCGACGCCGCTCTTGAAGTCGGCTTCTGCGACCAAAGCCATCTCGACCGGTATTTTAGGCGTTACTACGGCTTCGCGCCCAGCGAACTGCTCAAGCAGCGGCACTCGCAATTTTAGACCGATCTTCGGCAATCGCGTCCAAGATTGCGTGACAGTCTTCCGGTAGGATCGTTCGCGTTGAGGGTGGATTTCTCCCCACGGAACTGCACCCCGAGAAAATCGGAGAACTACAGGGAGATCTGAACATGAAGAAACTTGGTGTGTCCGGCCGCGGTGCGCGGCTCGGTCTTTCCAGCATCGTGCTTGGCGCCGCCTCGGCCCAGGCCCAAACAGTCGCGCTGCCGCTTGCGCAGGCGATTCCGGCTTCGTTGAAGACGTCCGTCCAGTTCGCCCTGGGCGTGGTCTTCCTCTTCGGCTTCATCTGGGGCGTCATTAAAATCTGGACCGGAGCGGACCGCATGTCGAAGGGCGACGCCGACGGCAAGATGGGCATCGTGGCCGGCATCATCATCGCCGGCGCCGCCGCGATCATGGGCGCCCTTTTCACGATCTTCGGCATGAGTGACGGCGTGCTGACCCCGTCGTTCTAGCCATGGACGGATTGCGTATCACCGACACGAACAGCGCCAACGACAGCCGGGGCCGGGCGTTCGGGTTGGAGGGCAACGATTTCGTGTACGTCCTCATCGGCCTCGTGGTCGCCCTCGGCCTGTACCTGCTGCTCGCGGTGCTCTTCGGCATCGGGAAGCTCGTGGCGCTGGTCCTCGCGTTGCCCTTCCTGCTCGGTCCCTTCGCGTGGGTCGTGCTGCTGCGGCACAACAAGCCCGAGGGGTACGCGGAGGACTGGTTCGACCAGACCTTCCACGGCACCGGCTTCACCTTGGCGCCACACACCCAACCCGCACCGCTGACCCGTTCTCGCGATGAAGGCGGCTCCTAACGGCCATTTCACGGACGGGATGATCGTGTTCGGCGCCCTCGAAAAGGGCGGCTCGGCCGCCCGCGGCTACGTGCTCCAACCTCCGGACCTCCGCGGCGGTAGCGTCTCACAGCTCAACGCCTATCAGGACAAGATCCGCGCGTTCCTCTCGCATCTCGGTCCCGGTATGCGGGCGCAGTTTCAGTGGACCTGCAACTGCGACTACAAGAAGGAGCTCACCCGATACTTCCGCGAAACCGAGCGCACCGCGCACCCGCATGTCCGGCGCGTCCGCACCGAACGGTTCGAGCGTTACTGGGAGCGGATGCACAACCGCGACCTACGGCGCGAGCACCTCGTGTTGTTTGTTTCCACCGATGTTGCACGGTCTTCCGGCCCGCTCCCGACCCGCGAGGCACTCCAACGCTACTTTCAGAAAATCCTTGGCCAACTGCGCGCACAGTTCGACGAGCTGACGAACACCCTGCGCACCGTATTCGGCAGCGACACGAGCGTCACGCCGATGACCGACGCGGAGCACTTCGCGTACTGCAAGAAGTTCCTGAACCCGTCCCTCGCGGACCGCTTCGACCTCGATCTGGCCGAGCAATTCAATCCGGCGCTGTCCCTTCAGGAGAACTGCTGGAACTCGGACGGCGTCAGCCTCCCGCGGATCGGCTTCTACCTCGACGGCCGGTACCACACGGTCTTCACCCTCAAACGGTGGCCGAACCGCACGTACCCCGGCATCATCCACCGCCTCACCGGGCTGCCGTTCCTCGATTACCAGGTCACGGTGAACATCGACCCGCTGCCCGCGCGGCGCGAAGTCGAGAAGGAGGAGAAGGCCGTCGAAAGGCTCCGCGGCGAATATGAGGACACGTCGCGGCACTCGCTCCTCGTCGCCATCGCAAAGAAGGAGAAAAAGATCGAATCGCTTTCGACCGGCTTCACCTCCGCGTTCGCGGTCACCTACCTCATCCGCGTCTGGGACGAGAACGAGGCGGCCCTCTCGGCGAAGTGCGCCGCAATCAAGAATGCCGTCAACTTGATGGGCGGTGCGCAGTACTACGAGTGCGCCCTCGCCTCCACGGCCAAGAAACTCTTCTTCGCCTCCTGGCCCGGCTGGACAGGATCCACCTACAAGCACCGGAGCCTCTATGCCGAGGACGCCTATCTGGCGGACATGCTCCCGTTCTCGGCGACGTTCACCGGCCACATCGCCGAAGCCGAAGCACTCTACGACGGATCGCAGGGCAACCTCGTCGGTCTCCGGACCTTCCTCGGCACGCCGCCCACCCCGCAACATACCGTGCTCATCGGCGCGACAGGCGCCGGCAAGTCGGTCGCCATGCGGGATTTCCTGGAGCAGACCGCGGCGTACTACCACCACACCGTCCTCATCGAAGAGGGCCTGTCGTACGAGCCGTTCACCCGGGCAATGGGCGAGCGCCCGATCATCCTCCACCCCGACGGCGACCTCACGATCAACTATTTTGATACCGGTGGCCTGCCGCTCGGGCAGCTCCAATTGGCGACCGCGGTCGCACTGGTCGCCCGCATGATCGGCGAGCCGCCCGATGGCGAAGCGCAACAGATCCGGCAGGCGCTCCTCGCGCAGTACATCAACCAACTCTACGACGACACCTTCGAAGAGTGGTCGAAAAGCCACCGCGACCTTTTGCCGCAGATCGAACGGATGGCATGCGCCACGCACCGCTGGAAGCGCGAGAAGATGGGTCCTGGCGCAACAGAGATCGAGGCCTACGCGGACCTGCGCGACCGGCTCAAGGCCAACGAGGACGAGGCCCAGCAATTCCTCGCTGCGCGCACCGAAGCCGAAATCACGCTCTTCCTGAAGCAGCCCCAGACCGAGCGAGCGGTGATAGCGTTGGCCCATGCCCATTACGGCCGCGCGGACTATCCGGTGCATGCGAGCCTCGTCGAACTGATGCAGTTCTCCCGTCTCCCGGAGCACAAGAAGGAGGAGATCGATCACCTCGCGACTTTGCTCTCCGCGTGGACCGCCCACGGCCATTACGGTCGCCTCTTCGACGGGCCGACAAATGTCTCGCTGACCGGCCACCTCGCCCATTTCGAACTGGGCTACATTCCCGAACAGGCGGTCGAGCTGAAGA
The DNA here is from genome assembly GCA_023446735.1 of Verrucomicrobiota bacterium. Lineage (GTDB taxonomy): Bacteria > Verrucomicrobiota > Verrucomicrobiia > Opitutales > Opitutaceae > CAJCBL01. The sequence continues at coordinate 30,164 of JAEXPQ010000163.1, read as the reverse complement.
CCGCCGCCGGGCTCCTCATCGCGGGATTCTCCCGCCAGCACATCATCAGCCTGCCCCGCGCGCAGTGGAAGCGGATCGTCTTCGAGGAGTTGGCGCGGTTCCTCGACGTGCCCGGCGGCGAGAAGATCGTCGCGGAGTCGTACGCGCAGCTCCGTAAGTTCAACTGCTGGACGGCGTCCATTGTTCAACAGTACAGCAAGTTCAAGGACACGCGGATCCGTCCGGTGGTCATCGGCAACAGCAAACAGTTCTTCCTCATGCGCCAATTCGACCGCGGCGACATCGAGGACATCGCCCGCGCCATCGCGCTGCCCGAAGCGGTCTGCTCCTCGATCCAGAATTACCCGATGCCCGAGCAACAACCGGAGGGTCGGAAGTTTTCGAGCCTGTGCTTCTACAGCCCCGTCACAGATCCGCCGCTGTGCGGAACGGTGCGCAACGTCCAAGCCCCGAGAAAGGAAACTCATGAGAAACTGGCCGTGTAGTCTCCCCCTGCTCGTGCTCCCGCTGCTCTTCGGCGGGTGCACGACGTCCCAAATCGGGAAATCCGCTTCCGACATCGGTCTATCCGGTGCCGGCGGAGTCCTCGGTTACCAGCTCTCCGATGGGAAACCCGCCGCTACTGCGGCCGGGGCCGTCGCCGGCTACCTCATCTCGAAAACCGTCCAGTCCAGTCAGGAGCGCGCCCTCCGGGAGGCGGAACAGCACGGCTACGACCGTGCGCTCAATCAGGCCGTGAAACAGCAGTACTGGATCATCCAGAACCAGCAGAAATCCCTTTCGCCGGAGCCGGCGCGCGACCCGCGCCTCGTGCCGGTCGTGATTCCCGAAACCAAGCTCAACGGCGTGGTCGTCAACGCCCACGTCGAATTCCTGCGAGTCGAACCATGAAAACATCCATTGCCCTCCTGCTCGTATTGTCGGTCCTGTCGCCATCGTTCGGCGGCATTCCGGTGATCGACGCCGCCAACCTTGCGAACAACAAGATCGCCCACATCGAAAACATCGCGAAGTGGGCCGACAGCATCGCCAAACTTCGGACACAGATCGATCAGCTCAAGCAGCAGATCGATATACAGCACGACCTCCGGCAATGGGCCGGCGACCCGCTGGCGGCCGGAGCTCGGCTGAATCTCGATGTGCTCGGCGCTCGCGACCTCGTCCGGGAGTTCGGGCAAGCCCGATCCGCCATCGTCTCGACTGCGAACAGCCTGTCATCTCTCGACAACACTGCAAAGGGCGTCTTCCGCTCGATCCGCGGTACCGACCTCGACGGCGGCTCCTACGAGCATGACCCGCTTACCTTCCGGCGATACGCCGTCCTCGACGGCCAGCAGGAGAACTTCCAACAGGTGTTCGACGACTCGAAGGAGCGCGAACGCCAACTCCAGGAGGAACTCGCCGCCACGCTCGCCGCGGTAAAGTCGGCGTCCACCGATGCGGAAGTCCGCAAGTACTCGGCCAAGATCGACGCACTCAACGGGCAACTCGCCACGCTCGCCGCCGAACGACGCGATCAGGCCGATCAGGTCCTCGCCCAGAAGATCGCCAACGATGCTCGCCTCGAAGAGGAGCGAATGGCGGCGGCCGAACTTGAAGCACGGGACAACCACCTCGCGAACAAGCGGGTCTCAACCTACTTCGCAACGCTGCGCCTGCGGCAGAGCCAGCCATGAAAACGCGTCTTGTCGCCAGCCTCGCCCTCGCCGCGGTTTGCGTCCTCCACCCGGGCTGCGGTTCCAAGGAACAGGAGACGCGCGAACGAGAGCGGATGGAACTCGAGGAACGGTCACGGCGGGAAGCAGAGGCCGCCAACAAAGCGATCACCGACATGAACCGGAAACGGTTCGGCCGGAAGCCGCTGGAGAAGACCGCCGAAACACCGGCCGGCGTGCAATCCAAGCCGGAGGAGAAGCAGCCCGCGGCCGAACCGCAGAAGCACTAGTCCCGTGGAAATCTATCTGCCCACGCTCGAAACGAAGATGGTCACGCTAGTCGGGGCGTTCCGCTTCCTCGTGTTCACGATCATGGTCATCGGCCTGATCGCGCACATGGCTGGCGAACGCGCGCACGGCGTCAGCGTCCTGCGCCCTCTGGTCAAAGCGGTGATCCTCGTCTCGCTCATCGCCTACCTCGATCAGTGGTTTCCGAAGATCGACACCGGATTCCTCTCCATCGCCGATTTCGTCAACCCGGGCTACACGACCAATCCGACCTCGGCCTCCGACACGGTTCGGGAATCGACCACGGCTAATCCGCAAGGGCAGTCGTGGTCCTGGCGCCGGCTCAACGAGTCGATCTATCAGGCGGTCACCAACGCCATCTCCAACATCTTCATCTACTGCGGGACGCTGCTCACCGTGCCGATGCTGATCCTGCAGTACGTGCTGCGGTGGTTCCTGTACCTCCTCTCTCCGTTCGCTCTCGCGCTCTTTCTTGTGCCCGGCGCGTCGTCCATCGGAGTCCGGTTTTTCCAGCAAGTGCTGGCGATCCATGCCTGGCCGGTCGGCTTCGCCGTCACAAACCTCGTGGCACTCGCGGTCTGGAACGATTTCCGCAACGCCGTCGGCGCCAACCCGGAGTCGATCGAGGACGCCCTGTATTCGCCACTCCTGACAAACATGGGCGGCATGCTGGCAACCATCATCATCCTGGTCGGGATGATCTCGACGCCGGTCGTGATGCAGAAGCTCTTTGTTTCGGGCTACGCCTTCTCCGGCGCCTCCGGCAACCCGATGACCTTCGTCCGCGTCGGTCAGGAGGCCGCCCGCACCGTGGCCCTCGCAAAAGTCGGAGGTCCCGCGGCGGCGGCCGGTGCCGCGACGTCAGCCGGCCGCGCCTTGCCCTCCCCAACCGCAGAGTCCCGGCCTGGGATTTGAGCCATGAGCACTGAAACACCTCCCCTGCCACCGGCCGAAGCACTGCGCGAAACACCGGTCGACGCCACCAAACGCCTGCCGCCGGAGGCGGTGCGCGGCCCGGCGTTCTCCCCGCTCCGGCTGTTTGCCGATCATGCCTTCGCCGCCCGCCTTTGGTTCCTGGTCGCCTGCGGCGCCTTGGCGTTCTGCGTCGTCCAGCCGTATCTCATCATCAATGCCTACCGCACCCGCGAGCGCGTGGTGGTTCTCGATGGTGCTGGCACCTTCTCCGTTTCCCCGCTGCTCGGCTTCGAGGAAGCGAAAGACCTGCACGAAGCGATGGCCCTCTGGGCGACGCTTGCGCTGTTTCAGCGCAACCCGAAGGACTTCGATTACCCGGAGACGCTGCAGAAGCTGTACCTGGCGGAGTCCTTTCAGCGCGCCGTCGCGGACCGCGAGAAGGCGCATGACGAATTCCACCTGAAGCAGATCCACCAGAAGCCGGAGGTCTTCAAAATGGAGGTTCTCCGCACCCGGGAGAACCAGGTGCTGGTGAAGGTCGAAGGGCAGCTCGTGCGCACCGGGGTCTTCGAAGGGCAGACCTTCGCCGAGTCCCCGGCGTTTTCGCTGAACCTCACGCTCGTGAGGAACCCAAACATGCTCGCCAACAAACGATACCCCCTCGGCGTATGGAGCTTCGACTACACGCTCAACTGAGCGCCCTGCTGCTGTCGGCGACCGCGGTGCTGGCCGATCCGGGACCGGCACCGGCCACGGCGATCAAGCAGTTCCCGCTCGACGAGCGGACCATCTATCAGATCCACATCGCGCGGGACGTGCCGACGACGCTCATGTTCCCGTCCGCCCTCACGGCCATCGAGGGCGCGAACGTTTCGAGTAACACCGAGGCGCCCGCCCCGGTGCTGCTCGCGTACACGCCGGGACAGCATTTCTTCAGCGTCCGGGCACACGAACCGGGAGCCAAAGGCGCCGTGAACGTCGTCTGGAAAGGCCGCACTTTCGTGCTCCGTTTTCAAGAAGCCGCCGAGCCCTTCGGTTCTGTCACCTTCATCGAAGAGGACTTCGCTGGCCGCGCCCGTGCACCGCAGAAACGGCTGACGCCCGAAAACCTCCTCGGGCTCCTCGATCAGGCGAAAGGCTTCGCCCTCGTGGCCCAGCAATACCCGGAGGCGGTCCGCCAAATCGAGCACGTCGCCCCGGCGAACGTCTGCTTCTACCGAGATTTTCAGGTCACCGTGGAGGAGATCTTCCGTTTCGACCCGGAGGACACGCTCGTCTTCCGACTCCGACTTGAAAACCACGGCGACGCCGAACTCCGTTACCTGCCGCAACGGCTGGCGGCACGGGTGGGTCTGAACGTCTACTACCCGTCCATCGTCGATGCCTCGGGCATCGTTCCGGCGAACGCGGCCACGACGGCCTACTTCGCGATCACCGGCACACCGACCGGCGGCCGGGCAAACCTGAGCGTGAAGAACACCTTCAGTATCGTGGTCTCACGGGTCGACCGCGACGCGAAGCTGATCGTACCAGAGTGACCATGCGCCCCGTTGCCTTCCTGAAATCTCCCCTCGGAAACCTCGTGGTCTTCGTCGGCTTCGTGGCGATCGGTGGTCTGCTGCTGTACCGCAGCCACGTGCGGGAAAAGGCGGAAGTGGCACAACTGACAAAGGTGGAAGCACCGGAACCGGGGCCAATCCACGCGCTGATGAACCGTGCCGGAATGGCGTTCAAACCGGCGGCGGCACCCGCGAAGGCAAATGGCGACACGCCACAGCCAGCGACCAAGTCCAGCGCTAGCCAACGCACCGCCGCGCCACGCGGTCCCGAGCCGGCATCGGCCAAGCCCCGTGTGTTGCCACTCTCGCTCATGACTCCGGCCGCACCGCACAAAGAGACCGAAGGGCTCTCGAAAACCTACGCGCCGTACGGCCGACTCATCCCCTGTCAGACGGTCGTCACGCTGGAGTCGTCGAAGCTGGAAACACCGGTCATCGGGCTGGTCACTGAAGATGTGTGGCACGCCGGTCGCCTCGTGATTCCTGCCGGTGCCGAGGTGCACGGCCGGGCGACCGTGGATCGCTCGCGCGAACGCATCGCCGCGTCCGGTCGCTGGGTGATCGTCTGGCGCGACGGCTCGGAAATGAACGGCACTGAACTGGTGCTGAATGGCATCGCACTCGACCATGCGAAGGACGACACCACCGGCGAATACGGCCTCCGCGACGGCTCGGCCGGGCTCGTCGGCCAATTGCTCCGCACCGACGACATGCAGGAAGTGAAGCTCTTCGCGTCGACCTTCCTCGCGGGCGTCGCCAACGGCTTTCAACAACTCCAGACGCAAACCTCCGCCCTCGGCGTGACACAGATATCGACCGGCTCGGCGCGGAATGCCGGGCTGCAAGGCACTGCGGACGTACTCAATGCCTACGCACGGCAGATCCAAGAGGCGATTGCCCGGGACGGTTTCTACGTGCGAGTGCCGGCCGGCAAACAGTTCTACCTCTATGTGACCCAGACCATCGATCAGGCGCTGGGTACGCGGGCGAACCACGGGGTGGATGACCTTTGGAACATGAGCCATGAAAACTGACCTCCTCCTTGTCTGCCTCGGCCTCGCGCTCTCGGGTTGTGCGGCGATCCCGCCGCCGAAGGCGAAAACTGCGCCGCCGGCTCCCCCACCGCTTGAAGCGCCGCCCCCGCCGGTCGCCGGTACCGAGATCGATCAGCACAACCTTGAGAAGGTCCGCGTCGGCGAAGCGCTCAAGGCCTACCCGGTCGGGCGCTACGTCGATCCGAACGACCCGAACGTGCTGCATGAGGCGCACACGATCTACCGGCGGGAGGCCGGCGCGGCCTGGAATCTGAATCCGAATGCACCGACGGTAATCCCGCTCGGACCCGTGCTCGCAGTCGCCGATCCGGCGAAAGTGCCGAACCCACTGCCCGCGGAGTTGGAGCAGAAGATCGGCGAACAGAATCAGCTCATGGCGGCGCTGATCGAACAGAACGAGGCCCTGGCCGCGGAGCTGGCAAAGCTGAACAAGGAGATCGCGGAGCTGCGCCAGAAGCAGTCGACCCCGCCGAAGGAGGCCGGCAAATGACAACGGTCGCCAAGGAGCCGGAGGCGTTGGAGGAACTGGTCCGCGCGCTGCCGCCCCATCTCCGCGAGAATTTCGAGGAAGCCGACCGTTACCTGCGGGAAACCTATCAGATGAGTCCCGGCATCCCGGCACTTGTCCGGATGTGGCTCGCCGCCGGTCGGCCCTCGCAGATCGCGACTGAGTTCGAGCGCGCCGTCATGGACATCAAACGCCGCGGCCTGAAACCGAACCCCGAGGGCTATTTCGATGAGGACGATTTCTGACTTTGGGCGGCGTCCGCCCAAACAAGGTCAAATGCCACTGGCGACCAGCCGCCTTGCACCTCAATGGCTGGGGAAAACAGGAGGCTTCCATGCCGCTCGCTAAACAGATCGCCGACAAGAAGGCGCAGGAAAACACGCCGCGGGTGAATCCCGAGATCGATGCCAAGATCAACCGGTTCATCCAGGAGAACCCCGACCTCTACGGGTACTATCAGGAGCTCCCGAAAGAGCAGCTCATTCGGAAGCTCATGCTCGGGAAGATGCAGCGCAGCGAAACCACGCAGCGTCGCAATCAGGAGGTCGTGGCCTGGGTCGAGGAGCACCCCGAGATCAAGGCCAAGGTCGAGGAACGGATTCGGAACGTCCCGGAGGCCAGCCGCCAACGGGCGTTCATCAACGCCGCCAAGACCGAAGCCATGTCGCAGGGCATGCGCCCCGCCCGCATCCAAGCGTGAGATCCCGGCGGCGGGCGGTTCCACATCGCCCGCCGCCTATCCTTAAAGATCTCGCGCAACGGTGGAGGATACCGCCCCGAAAATCGTCCCGTCGCAATATCAAGCCGTTACGTTTCCGACACTCGCAAGGTCCCTCCGTATACAATCCACATTAACCCTAACGCCATCCATTATCCCAACAACCTGCTGCGGCCACGGCTTCCGATCATAGATCGCGTGAAGCGTCCGCTCAAGTGCCTCGACCCAAACTGCAGTCACACTCTCACGGCCGAACCTCTTAACGAACTCCGAACTAGTCGCGTTTGCGAAGGCGTGATTAATATGTTTTCGCTCCGACTGAACGAGTTGCGCCAGATACCCTGCAATTGCAACCGGTGCCAAATCCGGCCCAACATCCATCAGCGGACACTCCATGCCGCGTTCCACATCGATGTAACAGTCATCACGGTAAAACTCGAGCAACACCGCCCGATCACTCATTATCTCCATCAGCGCCAATGAACGGGGCAACAGCGCAACATATTCCACAGCCTTCTCGCCATCGCCAACGGAATGTACATCCAAAAGCCGGCCATCCCTCATAAAGGACAGGACCTCAATCAACCTTTCCCCGAACCCCGGATACTTGAAGACAGCCATCAACCACCTAACCAGATCGCCTCGCTTAATGCTCGCATAAGGACTACCACCTGTCGCATTCACTATCGCACGAATCACGTACACGCATAGCATATCATCCTCACCACCGATCGAGTTACGCAGAATATTCACTATCGCCGTCTCTTGGCACGGATACACTCTCCCATCTCCGTACGCCATCGCCCGAAAGACAGTTATTGTATTCACCGGATAATTCCCTGGAGTAATACGAAAATTCCCCCCTTCCGGTTGACTTCTCTGAAACCAAGCTTTATTCAACAAGATTCGCGAATATTCGACTAAGGCCTCGCGGGTATTGTTATTATACAGCAGCTGAATCATCTCCCCCTTCTTCTCGGATAGCCTATTGGCGACAACCCGAAGGACATCACGCGCATCCTCCCATGCTTCGCGATTCCTCACCTCCCCAATTCCGAGAACCTCGATTGCGGTCTCAAACCGCGCCTCGAAGACATCGAGAATCGAAATCGGATTATCGATAACAATTGGGGCCTGCGGGGAAAACGCCGACAACTGAGCCCCATCCTTTTCCAAGAAGAGCCGATATGTCGTTGGCCGAATAGAGAAAAGCGTCAATACATGATATTGCCTACCTTCATAGTTGCGGAGACAATGATTAAGCCGACAGACATCCATCAGGATCTGCCGTTGCACGGCAAACGCCTGCCCCTCAACATCATCTACAACAATGACGATCTTCTTAATATCAACCTGCGATACGTACCACTTCAGGCGCTCCATGGAGTAAGCGTCCGGCTCCTTCCTCGCGAGAGCAGCAACCTTTTCAGGTAAAGGACTATCCTCAGGAAGCACCTCTAGCTCAAGCAGATCCTGGCGGTGCTTCTTAACGAACTCGCCAAACCGGACATCATCTGGGCGAACGCTGAACCTTTCCGCTAACATAGCCGCAGCTCCACGAAGAAACGCAGGAAAACGGTTCTTCTGTATATTTGCGTCTACCAGTCTATTATTCAGAAAAAACGGCAAATACAGAACACCATCTACAACACATGAATTGTCATTGAGATTGAGTATTTTCCGAACCAGCGTCGTCTTGCCGATCCCGGTCGCACCAACAAGGAACGATATCGCATCGGTACTTGTTTCAAGATAGTCAGAAATACGCCGCTCCCGCTCAGCTGACCGCACATACCATTTAGTGTATTCCTGACGAGCGATTGCTGGATTGTCCGGATCCAGCAGGAAATCAAATTGCTTTCTAAACTTCCGATAGAAGTCACATCGCAAATGTCGAGCGCGCTGCGGGGATGTGGTTAGCGTTCGGTCGCTTTCTCATTAGGAGAACACTTTCTGTACGTTTACGATTAATGCGGCGATCGTCGCGATCAGCAAGACCCCACGGCGTATCAGTATCGATTTTGAGCTGAGGGCGAACTCTGACGTCGCCGCATTTATGGCTGAAATCGAGCACCCCAATGAACAGGTTGGGCCACACTGTGCCGGATGAGTTTCAAGCTTCGGCCCTTGGGGATGAATACACTCCAGCGCTCTCGTGCTATCCGAACCTTCATACAGATGCCGCCTACTGTACCTACAGTCATCAGGCCTCAAGACCCGAATGCGCTTAAGATTACGAACCAGTTGGCAATCCAAGAAGAATTGCCAACTGGCTAGCACGATAGCGATAATCGAGAGTGCGAGTAATATCATTTGTTCAAACAGGGCAAACGCGCCCAAATTCATCAATCATGCAGGCCAGATCGTGCCCCACTAAAACGCACCGGTACACAGGCCAAGAGTACATTGAGACAGCAATCTGAGTACAGGGGAACATATTTTATGGCTAAGTAAGCATGTCTGCCAATTTCGTCGCCTTTCTGAACACCACCGGATTCTCGCCTTGGGCGATGGCATCGAAATGAGCTTTGCCGCATTTGATCTTGGCGTCCTCCTTGGCGCGAATGTCGTCGGTGAAGAGGCTGCTCTTGGTCTCCACAACGAAGTACAGCTTCTCCGCCCCGTCTTTCTCGATGAGGACGGCCCAGTCGGGGTTGTATGTGCCAAGCGGCGTGGGCACTTTGAACCAGCTGGGCAGTTTGGCGTAGAGTTTCACTGCGACGTTCGCCTCCATCTGCTCGGCGAAGTTGGCCTCAACGTCCGACTGGTAAACGAGCTGCTCATAGACCGACTTCTGCACTTTGAGCATGTTCTTGAGGTAACCCGTGAGTTCCTCGGTCTGAAACAGGGTCTGCGCGTAGAAATAGGCATCGCCGAGCCGCTGATATTTGATGCCGTCCACGAGGAAGTGCCGCTTCGTGCGATTGATGCACTCCGCGGCGATCTCGATGAATTGCTGGGGATTCCGAGCGAAATCGTCGATCCGGCCGCTCTCCTTGAGGATACGGACAAGGCTCCGGCGGGTCAGCTGGGTGCGCTCCTGCAGGTCGGTTAGCAGGTCAGGAAGCACGATGTCGGACTCATTGAGCACGATGGTGCGGGCCACACCACGTTCGGCGGCCGTGACACCGCCGCGGCCGATGGCGAGATCAGCTGTGCGCCACTCCAAGTGCGTCTTCTTGATCGACGGCCCATCGGCCAAAGCTTTCGCCGACTTTTCGATCAGCCCATCCGGGTCAAACTCCACCTCGTAGCTCGTCTGGTACTTGATGCGATCCCAGAGCGCCTGGAACCCTGGGCTATCGAGTACCTCCTTGCAGGCCTTAATGAAATGGCGCTGGTCGGCATTCTTGATCTCCAGTTTGCCTGCGAGCTTGCGGAGGATCTCCTCGATCTGAGCCCGCTGCGTCTCAAAGGCTTCAGGCAACACCAGTGTTTTCGTTTTCAGGGCAGTGCGAAGTTTGTCCTGAACCTTACCTTGCGCGTTGATGTATTCGGAGGCTTTGAGTGCGGACCAAAGAGCCTCGGATTGGGTAACGCCGAGTGGCGCGGTTTCGCCGTTTGCGGCAGACACCGGGATGTTGGCAAACTGATGATCCTCGACGACGCCAAAGCGGATGCCGGTATCCTTCTCAATCTCCGTCTGGAGGGCCTCGGCGTACTGCTCGAACGGTTCGCTCGCGATGATCGTCAGGGTGTTAACGCCGGGGCTGCGGACGCGGTCGCCATCGCGATTCACACAAATCCGTAGGCCGCGGCCGATGGTCTGCCGGCGCTCGCGTTCCGTGCCCATTTCGCGGAGGGAGCAGATTTGGAAGACGTTGGGATTGTCCCATCCTTCGCGGAGTGCCGAGTGTGAAAAGATGAACTTCAGCTTAGTGTCGAAGCTCAGCAGGCGCTCCTTGTCCTGCATGATCAGCTTGTAGGCATCGTCGTCGGCCTTGGTCGTACCGGTGGTGTCTTTGTCGATCTCGACAGTCTTGTCGCCGACCTTCTTCTTGTCTTTGGAGAAGTAGCCATTGTGGACATCGGCAGCGTCAGTATCGAGGTCCACGTCCTTGAAGAGGGTGTTGAATTCCGGGCGCTTGGCGGCCTTGCGGTATTCCTCCTCGAAAAGAACCTGATAGCGTCCTTTGCCGCGGTTGCCCGCTTCGTCGTACGTGCGGTAATTCTCCACCCTATCGATGAAAAACAGGGTGAGGACTTTGATTCCTTGGGGCCGGAGCCGAAGCTCCTTCTTGAGGTGCTCTTCGATGGCGCGAGCAAAAAGCTGACGGGTGAAGCTGTCGCCGTCTAGGGCGCCAATTGCCTCACCGACCTTCAGCGGCCGGTCCAGGTTGGAGAGTTCCAGAAACTCCTCTCCGTCCTTGTTGGTGCCGAAATTATTGACCTGAATGTCGGCGTAGAGATCGCGATTGGTCTCCAACTCCAAGGAGCCGATGCCCACGTCGATTTCCTTCCGCTGTACCGTTTTGCCCTTTTGCAGGTCCACTTCGACCCGCGCAGTCAGTGTGCCTCGTTTGTTTCTGACGCCGAGGAAACGCACGTAGGCCTTGTTGTTGCCCGATTCAACGCGAGCCGCCGCGACTTCGATGGTTTTGACGAGGTTGCGGTTGTAAGCATCGACCGCGTCGAGCCGGTAAACCATGTGGTGTTTCTCGGCATGGGTGGCCGAATAGCGCAGCGTGCAAAGCGGATTCAGCCGGGCGAGCGCCTGTTTGCCGCGCCCCTCAAGGCCGCCATCCACACTTTGAGGCTCATCCACGATGAGCACCGGGCGAGTCTGGCGAATCAAGTCGATCGGCTTCTCGCCGGAGGTTTTCTCGCTGGCCCGGTAGATGACGTTCTTGGACTTCTCCTTGGACTTCACGGCATCGCTGGCCTCGGCATCCGCCTCGGCCTCGTCGCCTGATTTGTTGATGGCCTGCACCGTCATGACCATGATCTCGATGGCGCCGCTCAAGGCGAAGCTGCGAACATCGCTCAACACCGATGAATCGTAGAGGAAGTAGCGGTAGGGCGTATTGGCGTAGAGGCTCTTGAAGTGCGCCTCCGTCATCTTGAGGGACTTAAAAACACCCTCCTTGATAGCCACCGATGGAACGACGATGATGAACTTGGTGAATCCGTAGCGCTGATTCAGCTCAAAGATTGTGCGGAGATATGAGTAGGTCTTTCCGGTGCCGGTCTCCATCTCGACGGTAAAATCGCCCGACCTCAATTCCGCGTCCGGCTTGAGACCGTGGCGGAGCTGGACGGCCTGAAGATTGGCGAGGATTTCGTCGTCCAGCAGAGTGAGCCGATTGCCGTAACCAAGGTAGTTTTCCTTGATGAGCTGGTCCTGGGCGCCATCCGCCTGCTCCCGAGAGACGGTGAACTCAGTGCGGCATGCCTCCTGCCCCTTGAATAGGTCGGTGACGGCGAGGATAGACTCCTTCTGGTAGCTGAGTCGGTCGTCGAGGAAAGGGTCTTCGAATTTGAAAATCATAGAGCCGACTGGGAAATGTGACGTAGCGGGCGGTGCGGGAGGCTTGGCGGCCGTAGGTGTGTGACCACGGGTTTGGGCAAGAGGTTTTGATCCGCTGCGAGCCTGCTTGCCTTGCTTCTTCGCCTTGGGGCGGAGCTTGGTTTTGACCTTGGGCTTCGAGTGTTTTGCTCGGGTGATTTTGCCGGGGCGAGCCCTCTTCTTCGGGGCGCGTTTCGCGGTAGAGTGCGCTCTCTTCGCGGGCCGTTTGCCCGCTCGCGGACGAACCTTCGACGGCTTTCGTTTCCTATCCAATGCAGACTGCTTCTGGCGGGCGCGCTTCAATGCTTAAGCAATTTAGGTGTTAACGACTTGGGCAAACAAGAGGGCTAGAGGCTGCGGATGCGGCCCCGCTGGGTCTCTGGGAGGTTCTGCTCCAAGTAGGCGCTGAGGTTGGTCTTGGCGACGTCGTCCACGAAGGCGCTGTCGCGGAACACGAACTCTGACTTCACCGCCACTTTGAGCTCCTGGCGCCAGGCGAGAATGCCCTGCCCGAGCGGCTTGACCTGTGCTCGAGTAATCTTCTCAGGTAGGCACGCAAACAACGTGCCAGCACCAATGCTGTAGACCGTCACCTCTGAAATTCTCCGAGACTCAATGGGCACGCACAGATCGAGTCCAAGCTTGAGGAGAAGCTCGGTGAGAATGTCTTCCTCCGTCCGGCCTGCCTTCAGATGCTCCGCGTGCTCATCGAGGGTCGCCGCCATTTCCTCACGCTTCGGGTCCCATTCGCGAATATTACTTGAATCAAGCTTGTAAACTCGGAACCCGAGATCGCCACCGAAGCTCGGGTTTTCTTGCTTCAGTCTCTTCCCAGCACGGCGCAACCGCTCCTTCGTAAGCTCCGCGATATTCCTTGGTTTCCCGAGCTTATCACAGAAACCAGCCGCCACCTTTTGATCTTTATTATCGGGATCAAGCGGTTCCGGAAGCTGGACCAAGACGCAACGCCGTTTACCTTTGTCCTGCGTGTTCAGTTTCCAGACGGAGTGCGCTGTAGTTCCACTGCCAGCAAAAAAGTCCAATACCATATCATCCGGCTTAAGCAGAAACTCGAATATATCTTTCAACAGAAGAACCGGCTTCGGATTGGAGAACAGTTTCTGAACTTCAAATAGATCATTGAGTTCGTTCGCGCCAGCCCTACTATCAAGGTGTATCACGCTTGAGAGCTTTCCCTCATAGTCCTCCAAGTACTCCTTTACCTGAATTATCTGGTTTTCGTCGTCTCCGAAAAGAATACGCCCATCGGCAATCAGCTGGCCCATCGTATCCTTAGGATATCTGTAACCATTCACCGGGGGCACGCACACCTTTTTCGTGACAGGGTGAACCACATCATAGACATACCCGCCCGGCTTCGGGTTATGGACTTTTCTGCTTCCCGTATAAACACCTTTCTTGTCCACACGATCATAATGAGTAATGGCCGATAGCGCCTCCTTGTTAGTCCTTATAAATGTTTTGATATCATCTCGAATATCATCCTCACTCAAGAGGGGGTTCTTGATTATCCGGCGATACTCGGCGAGCAGAGTCTGCTTGGCGTCATCACTTGAGTTCTTCCACACTGCCTCAACAGCGTTCTTATCTTTTGCATAACAAACAAGGTACTCGTGCTCAGTGGCAATTTGCGTTGGATTATTATCCGTAGCCCCCTTCCAGACAATCGTCCCTACAAGATTCTCGTCGCCGAAAATCTCATTCATTACAAGATTGAGGTTTGCGAACTCATGCTCATCGATGCTGATCAAAATAACGCCCTCATTTTTGAGGAGTTTCTGAGCCAACTTCAGACGAGGGTACATCATATTGAGCCAGTCCGTGTGGAAGCGGCCTGATGCCTCTGTATTGGCGACGCGCTTTCGCCCTCCCTCAGCTTGTCCGGTAATTTCGAGAAAGTTCCTTATGTTATCCTTGAAATCGTCCGGATAGATAAAATCGCCGCCAGTGTTATAGGGCGGGTCGATGTAAACTAGCTTAAAGCTGCCTGCATAGCTCTTCCCGAGGAGCTTCAGAACCTCTAGATTATCGCCCTCAATCAAGAGATTTTGTGTTGAGATCCAGCTTTCGCTTTCGGTTGGGTAAGGGCGCAAAGTGCCGGTTGACGGTGTAAGTGCTAGCTGGCGGGCTTTTCGCTTGCCATGCCAATTGAGCACGTACTTTTCCTCCCGCTCGTCGACGACTCCACCGAGGAGTTGCCGGAACACGTTGAAGTCGATTTTGCCCTCAACCCATGCATCCGGGAATAGGCGGCGAAGTTGCTCGATATTGCCGGCAATGACGTCGGCCGATTTGGACTCTGGAGAGTCGGCAGTGATCTTTTCCATGATGTCAGGCGTGGGTTTCACCGGTCGAGGTGCTGGCCAAGAGGTACTGAAACTTACCGAGGATGAGCTTCTTCCGGGCTTCGATGAAGGCCTCAAACTGGTCCAATTTCCAAAGCTCCGGGTCTTGCGGGATCAAGTGCATTTCAAGGTACTCCTTCGGCTTGTCCTTGAACCACGCATCGGGAGTGATGTCGGTCTTCCCGCCCGCACCGTTCTCCTGCTGTGTGAGTAGCATGCAGTTGGCCAGTTGATTGCGCGCAGCCTCACGGTAACGCATCAGATTCAGACGCCCGGTCTCGGGATTCGCCATCTTCACCGTGCGCAACACGCTTTGCGGGAAGATGTGATCTACTTGGGGCAGATTGCTGTCGTACGCCGGCGTATAGTTGAAGGTGTACCAGAGGTTGAACAGCAGGTGGATCTGATCCGACCCATACCCCATTCCCCAAAGCCGATCCTCAGTGAGGTCCAACGAACGGCCCTTGCTCCGGATAACACCAAATACTTCGGCCAAGTCAAAGCCTTGCAGCTCCCTGAGCTTATCTACAATGCCGTCGATCACCTGGTCTGGCGTGCCGCTGAAAGCCCCTGTTAGCGCCACACGTACGAGATAGGTCTCAACATCCCGCGCTTTCTTCCAAGAGGCCGGGAAATGGTACCGAACATATACGAGCGGTATAAGGAGGAGGTAGGATGGGAGCGCTTTGTCGCACTTGATGAAAGTCTTTCCTCGGACGAAATCCAAGACATCCTTGATCGCATCCGTAATCCCCTTCCAGTTGGCCTCTATATTCTCACGAACGCCTTGTTTGCGGAACTTATCAACCTCGTAGCGCGCGCCCTGATCCAGTAGGGTGAGACAGGTTTTGAGTATGAAATCGCGGCTGAACTCGAAACCATGGCAATTTAGGTCATCGAGCAGTTCTTGCATCCGATCATCGGCCTCGTCCCATGACGAACTCAGAAGAGAGAACAAGAGGTCGGACTTGCCGAGTTTCGTACCGCCCGAATTCGCGCGGATAAAGACCTCCACCACATCATCTTCGGTGTAGAGCTTCGGATTGTCGATGCTGTCGAGTTCCTGATATGTGACGGCCTCTTCGATTTTGAAAGTACGGTCGACGAGATTCAGGTGGTCGCTGAGCTTGTCCTTCTCCACGCCGGAAAGGTCCCGACCCGCAATACCAATCAGACGATCCTGAACCTCTCGCGTTCGCTGCGTGGTGAAAATTAGGTCCTTGAATTTCACCCAGGGGAATCCTGCTGTTTTCGGGTCGAGGAACTTGAACTTGTACTTCACGTCGTCCGGGGCCGCCACCTCGCCACTGAGAATATCAAAAAACATTTCGCGTCCCTCGAAGCTTCCCATGAGGGCGATATAGAGGCTTTGCAATCTTTGCTGTCCGTCGAGAACCAAGCATTTCTTCTTGGTGTCGGATGGCATGTAGAAGTCGATCAACCGAAGTGTGCTCTTCCAATTGTCGATAAACTTGCGGCGCCGGATAGTGCTGTTCGTTTTCCAGACCAAAAGTGTGCTGATGGGATACTCGCGCAGGATGGAATCGAAGAGGCGGCAAATCTGGTCCTCACTCCACACAAACGGCCGCTGGATATTGGGCAGCCAGAAGCCTCCATCCTCCTCCGGATTGTTGAGAAATCCGATAATCTTTCGAATGGTCTGTTTCTGGTTCTTCATAGGTCAAAGCCTCTGAGCAAGTTCTTGAAGTTGGGATTCGATGCGGCGCATGGCGAGATTGAGATCCACGCGGCGGCGGATTTGGCGTTCTTTGGCGGCAGCCGTCCGCAAGGCGGACAGCTCAGTCGTAAGACGCGCATGATCGGCGAGCACGGCACAACGGGTCTCATGGCTCACTGCCGATTCGGCGACGGCATTGAATTGGCCGGTGATCGCTGCAGCCCGCAAGGCAGTGACGCGAGCAACCCATCCCTGATAAAGCGCGAACAGATTCGACTCAGGCTGAGCAGAGATAGCCAAGCTCCCGAGAAAGCCAACAACCACAGGCTCGGGGCGGGTTGTGAGAAGTGGATCGGTCGTGACAACGGTACTCTCCAGCACAGCCTTGCCGGCTTCCCCCTGTGACCATCGTTTGTGGGCGAGCGAAACCGTGGCCGCGTCGCCCTGCCGTGTGATCAAGAAGACCGGATAGGGAATAGCACGGTGAATCAGTTCCACGAGTCGCTGGCGCTTCGCCAACGGGCGGAGCGTCGCGACAAGGACGGAGATTTCTAGGTACTCGCGGATGCTGTCGGCAAAGGCCGGAACGCCGATGTTGCTCGGTTTGAGCGCCGCGTACCAGTGGAGCTCATCGAGGCCGTCCTGAACCTGCCGCTTATCGCCGGCGGCGGGCGTTCCCTGCTCGATCAGGAGCTTCTTTGGCACCCGCTGCTCGACGAGACTTCCCGGAGGCAGCGAAAGCGCGGAGAGGATGGGGGCAGCAGGCATCGGGTGAGAATCAGCCGGTGGTGATCTGCTGCACACAGTCAGACAGGAAGCCGCAGTCGCGGCACCGAATCGTTCGTCGATCCAGCCACTTTTTTACTCCGAAGCAGCCGGGACGGCGGTTTTCCGGGGCGGCTTGCAGAGTCAGTCGCCAAGCCAAGCCTTGGAACCATTGACCAGTAATCTTGAGGCCAATCACGTAGGGATTACAGCCCGTTGACCAACGGTCCAATGCGAGGCCGATCATTTGCAGAGTGTTGGCTGGGTTCGCGATCAAGTTGGCGATAACCGAAACTCCAACGTCGACCCAGAAAGAGCCTTCACCGTCAGCAATGTGATTGATCTCAAACCTGACGTTTAGCCCTGAGGACAGCTCTCCCATCAGTGCACGGAGGGCACCAATGCTCTCCGTGATACACTGCGCCTTTTCTGCGGTGGAAAACGGCACTCGGTCGGCCTTGTCGAACTTGAGAGTGAATACGGCGAAATCGACACGCTCTGCGCCGGCAGGCAAATCCCCCTGCTCTGGAAGAATCACAAGATAGGCCACTACCTCGAAGTCATCGATGCCGGCGAATTCTCCCTTCTGGGCATGAGTGCCACCAGGAGTAAACAGGCTGGCTACCGCGCGCTCCTCGCGCTTGCCAACAATGGATGCGACCCCAGCGGCGAGCTGTTTCTGGACGCGTGCCATGTCGCGGCCATTGCTCGTAGTCCTGTCGAACCGATTGGCAGCGCCGAGGTCGGGCAGGTCGCGACCAACGGTCAACTTCTTGAGGCGGTCGAGAAGCTGCTTCGTGTGGGAATGCGGCAGAACCACAGCGCCATCCTCCCCAATGTGGACGAGGTAATGAGGCGCGAGCGGGTAGCCGGGCTCAATGGCCGCCACGGCAGCTGATCCGGCGGCGCGGAGACAGAAGATTACACCCGGCGGAATCCCATTCTCTCCCTGTTGAGCCGTGAGCGTGGCACTGTAGACGCCGAGCGGCATGCTTTCGAGCAAGGCGGCGTGGTCGCGCAGGTAGCCGGAGAGATCGATCCGGAAATCGTTGAGCGTGAGGTCGGCAATGGAGACACCGCTGGATAGATCCTCAAGGTCGATGACCGTATGCTGGAGCTTGAGAAGTTGGGTGCGCCGGTATTCCAGATCGTTCATCTGGTTTCCGGACTGCTTCTCGATGATGTTCTCCTCGCCGGTGGCGGAAATATCCAGGAGCACCATGCGGCCCGAGACCCGCTGTTCCAGGTTGATGTACTCCTCCAACTCAATGTTCGGCCAGAAGTTGACGAGCTGGATTCGAGTATTCTGCGATCCGATTCGGTCAATGCGGCCGAACCGTTGGATGATGCGAACCGGGTTCCAGTGGATGTCGTAGTTGATCAGGTAGTCACAGTCCTGGAGGTTCTGGCCCTCGGAGATGCAATCTGTGGCGATGAGCAGGTCGATCTCGCCCTCGCCGGCAAAGTCGGGCGAACGCTCCTTGGCGCGGGGCGCGAAGGCAGTCAGGATGCTGGCGAGGTCGCTGCGAAGCCCGGGAAGGCTTGTCTTGTTGTGGCCGGCTCCAGTGACGAGCGCCGCATGGAGGCCGTGTTGTTTTAGTACCCACGGAGCCAACTCGGCGTAGAGGTAAGCCGCTGTATCAGCAAATGCAGTGAAGACGATCACCTTCCGATTTCCCGCGTTCAGTGGCTGGCGAACCTTCGCGTCGATGACCGCGCGAAGCTTGGCAAGCTTGTCGTCTCGGGAAGCCTCAATGACCGAGGCGGCGGACAGCAACGTCGCAAGACGGCCGCGGTCCTCCGCCAAGTCTTGGCGCCAGCGGACACGATCCACATCCTGGAGGAGCACCTTGACCTTGCGGCCAACGAGGAGCGATTCGACGGCCGGGTCCTCCGGTTCGATGTTTTCGATATCGAGCTCATCGACGGTATCTTCGTGGGCATCGATGCGCGCGAGCAAAGCATCGACGTCGGCAAGCTGACGGCGGAGCGTGAGCGCAAAAGACGTAACCGAACTCTCCATGCGCTTGAGAACATTGACGCGGAGCAGGTGTACGAGGCTCTCCTCGCGGTCAGCCTGGCGGAAGACGCTCTCACCACCGCGAATCATCACGCTGTATTTATCGTCGTAGGCCTTCTGTTTGTGCGGAAGGACGTAACGGAGAGGCGCGTAGGCGCTGAGGTTGAGGCGCCGGATCTCGTTGTTGATCTCACGGATAGGACGGAACTCCCCGGCAAGGTCGACATCGGCCTTGATATTGATCGGCGGCAGACGATCCGGAAACCGGCCGGTCTCGGCGGTGCCGTAGTATTTCTCGATGTGCTTACGCGAGCGCGCGATGGTCAGAAGGTCGAGCAGCCGGAAGTAGTCGAAGCCCAGCATGTCCAGAAGACGGGACGAGAGGCGTTCGGGCTCGTCGAGTGCGAGCCAACGGTTGAACTGAAGCTGAGCCGAGCGGACAGTGGCTTCGATGCTGGGAATTCCGTGCGCGGATAGCGCGGTGTCCTCTCCCTCGGTGACGAACGCTATCTGGTTTTTGAGGTCGGCGAGCCGATTATTCACCGGTGTGGCGGAGAGCATGAGCACCCGCGTTTTCACGCCGGACTTAATGATCCGCTGCATCAGCCGATCATAACGGGTGTCGCGATCCTTGTGCGAAGCCTTGTTGCGGAAGTTGTGGGACTCGTCGATGACAACGAGGTCGTAGTTCCCCCAATTCACGTGCGAGAGATCGATGTCGCCGGAATGCCCGCCGTCGCGGGAAAGGTCCGTATGGTTGAGGACATCGTAATGGAACCGGTCGGCGGCGAGGCTGTTGCGACGGTCGTTCGCCTTGTAGAGGGTCCAGTTATCGCGAAGACGTTTCGGGCAGAGGACGAGAACGCGGTCGTTGCGCAGCTCGTAGTATTTGATGACGGCAAGAGCCTCGAAGGTCTTGCCGAGACCGACGCTGTCGGCGATGATGCAGCCGCCGAAACGTTCGAGCTTATCGATGGCGCCAACCGCACCGTCGCGCTGAAACTTGAAGAGCTTTTTCCAGACCAACGTATTGCGGATGCCGGTGGCGGATTTGACGATGCGCTCCTCATCGAGCTCGTCGCCAAGATCGCGGAAGATATGGAAAAGGATCAGGTAGTAGATGAGGGAGGGACTCTTCGGCTCCGAGAATAGCCGAAGCTGGGCAGATAGCTTCGCCTTTGCTTCCGGCGAAGCCGGCAGGCTCTCCCAAAGGGCATCGAACCACGTCGAAAGGAGTTCCGACTCCTCAGCGGTTTGCGATGCCTGAATGAAACTGAGGCGATTGCCAGGTGTGAGCCCAAGACCTTCCGTGGTGAGTGGGCAATTGCCGGCTATAACCTGCGATGGACCGCCGTCAGATGGCGTCGCGGTAAGGACGGATTGAGGAAGGACACCGGGAGCTTCCTTGAAGTCGACCTTCTGATCCAACCAACGGACAAATTGGTCGGCGAGCCAGCGGGTTTGGAGCTGGTTGCGGAGGCGGCGGTCGGTGTCGCCGCCAAGCAAAGGATTGGGGGCGCCTTGCTCTGAAGCCTGAAGAACAATTCGGCACTTCGACAGCTGCGAGAGCGATTCCTGGAGCTCGGCGAACGCGAAAACGGAAAATGCAGAGGTTGCAGCATCGAGACTACCGCCAGGAAGAAGCGAGGCCTTGAGGCAATCGAACACACGATCTGTGCCCGTGTTCTTGAGGAGTTTCATGGGATCAGGTCAGGTGATCGCTTGGCGCCAGCTGGCGCGACTGCGTGCGTCGCCGACACCGGATGGTGCGGCACTGTTTGCACGGGCGTTCTGCACAGGCAGTGGGGTCACAGCGATATGGGTTTGCGGGAGGCCAACCCCTCCCGAACTGATTTGAGTCGCCGGACCAAAAAACATCAAGGTTTTCGCGGCGGGGATCGACCGAATTGGAAGAATTCGATACAGAACACATTCGAGTCCCGGCCCACGATCTGGTCCCTCGACTCGCGCACGTTCAGGCCAGTGCTGGAGGAGCTCTCTCGCTCGAGAAAGTTATGGTCCGATGCCGTCCACATCACGACTGGCGGACTGACTGTGCCCGCGCCGTTCCTGAACTGCAGCTTCGCATCACCCCTTTTCGTCGAGCCGAAATCCAGGTGACATTCTTGTGACGGATGTCTTGGCTGTAGGTGAGGCCGTGTGGCACCCTACCGCCCGTAGCAGTGAGCACCCCAAACGAGACCTGTTGCAACGGAGACAAATCCGCCACGACTCAACACGAGTAAGCCATGGCCAAGCGAAGCACCAAAGCCACAACCGCGACAAAGCCGAAGCGCCGCCGGAAGCGGCACCATGTAACAGCGAAGTTGGACAACTGGGAACTCGCCAAGCGTGAGTCCGCGGTGACCTTCGAGGTCCGTTCCGGCGATGAGAAGCTCGGCACGCTCAAAGTCGGCCGCGGCTCGATTGCGTGGACGCCGGCCAAAGGCCAGATCCCCTACGAGTTTACCTGGCCCGCCTTCGCCGAACGGATCCACCGTCTGGAAGGCAGAGGCAATTGACTCCCGATGGCGAACAGCAGCGTCGAACAAGCAAACGGTAGATCGCCCGCAGCTGGATCACAGCGGCTCGGGACGCAGGGAGTCGCGCCGGGGAAAGGAAACACGTCGAAGGATCCCGCGGCTCACCCCACCAATGGAACGGACTCCTGCGAAATACCGCCTCAATTCATCCGATACCTGGATGGCCGACATGAAGAGATACGTCGTGAGGCGATTGCGCGAGGCATCGCCCCGCACGTCCTTATTGGGGTCTATTGGGAGATTTTCTCGATTGAGGAAGGGTTGCGAATGCCCTCCTCCATGGTGAAGTCGCTGCTGAGTCGCTCCCGAGAGATTCGTCAAAGCACCGGGCTTCCGTGGAGAGCCATCGCGGTACGGGTCCGCGGGCGGAAACCAATCCAGATCAATGCTCCGCTTCAGCAAACCTCGGATCGTATCCCAAATCCTACCAAAGTAGCGGCGTTGGCCTCGAAGAAGAAACGCCGGCGAAACCGGAAGAGACGCGCAACACCTCGCGAGGAGCACAAGGAGCGTATCAGCGAAAACGATGTATTCGCGCGCGGATTCAGATCGGAGGGGTCCTTTCAATCCCGACTTTAGTTGCTCGCACTTTCCCATCCGGTCTTCGCTCCGTACCATTCATGTTGCCACAAGGTTGCCAACAACCACGTCGGCGACCGATGTTGCATTTCCCCCTTGGGGATCCGTGCCCCGCGGGGTGGTTTTTCGTGTATCCAAATTGCCAACAGGTTGCCAAAAAGGCTGTTTTTTGCTTCCTTTTTCGGCCCAGAACTGCCACTTTCGGCGTGTTCTAAGGTATTAACAATCAACTAAGTCCGCGTTTTCCAGCGACTTAGCTCTCGGGCTCAGGTGGCGTTCGAATCCCCGTGGGGACGCCAACTTCTAAGGCCCGCAATTCCAACAAGTTGCGGGCCTTGTTGTGTCTTCCGCCCCCGGGTGGCAACACCAGTGGCAAGAAACCTCCCAAAATTTCCGAAAGCCGAATCGGGAGCGCAACAGTCCACGCCAATGCGACGGAACAGCGGGACCCGCGCGGCCGGCCGCCGATCAAACGCCCCATCGACAACCGGTCACTTCGCGAGCTCGTACATCGCGTAACCGGCACGGAGATTCGGCAGCACGGTGCAGGGGCTTTCCCAGTCGCCGCGCAGCAAGGCGCGCCGCACAACCCGGATCCCCTCCTTGGCGCAGAACTCCTCGAAGTCGGCCACCGAGAGGGGATTCGTCGGACGCGTCGCCGCCCAATCGGTCGTGTAGACCTCATTGCGCAGCTTGCCGCCGTGGCGCAGCGCGCCGACGCGGTTCTTCCAGTATCCGTGGTTCACGAACCCCACCGTCACGCACCTTCCGGCGCGCAACGCCTCGCGCAACACCTCGGCCGGCTTCGCCAGCTCCTCGATCGTGCGCGAAAAGATCACGCGGTCGAAATAGGCGTCCGGTAGGGCGCGCAGAAACGCCGTCATGTCGCCCTGATACGCCGTCACGCCGCGCTTCACGCAGGCGGCGACCTTGTCCACATCGAGGTCCACGCCCACGGCGAAAACCTTCCGGGAGTGCATCAGGTACTCGAGTAGCACGCCGCGCCCGCAACCCAGTTCGCACACCCGACTGCCCGGCTCGACCCATTCGCCGAGCAGGCGCATGTCGACCGTGCGGCGTTCCGCGAGTTTTCCAATGCTGGCCATCGCGCAACCTCTGGCAGGTGCCGCGCCCCCGCGCGAGAAAAACGTGCAGGCGGTCGCGGCCGGACGCCTCGCTCGCGCGACCCGCCCGCCCCGGACCTCCACGCATTCACGACAGCGCACGCCGGGCAGACCCTCGACGCACACCCGCCAGCCGAATGCGCCGATGGCCCAAGGCTTCGAGTCCGCCCGGGCCCCACCAGCTTGGCACTCTCGTCTCGGCGCACACCGCTCGGCCCAAACGTGAGCTCAGCTCGTGAGCAACCGGTCGAGTATCGGGGTGACGAGCGAAGACCCGCGCGAACAAGCGCACCTGATCGGCTCACCGCAGGTACGGTTGCTCGATCCGCGACCGGCAGTCCTCGCCCATTGAAGAGGTATCGCCTCAGGCCACCGGCACCAGCTCGGCGCCGGGACCGGTCTTGAGGTGGAGCACATCGGGCTTCGCGCCGAACTTCGCCGCGTAGGCCGCGACGACTTTCTCGGCATCGGCCTGCGCGAAGGCGCCGCTCGTCATCGCCATCACGGCGCCGCCGAAGCCGCCACCGGTGAGGCGCGCACCGTGGACGTTCGCGGCCGTCGAGAGTTGATCGACGAGGTAATCGAGCTCCGGCGTGCTGTTCTCGAACAACGCCTGCGAGCTGCGATGCGAGGCGGTCAGCAACCGGCCAACCGCCGCCAGATCGCCCTGCGCCAGCGCCGCCTGCACGGCGGCCACGCGGCCGATCTCCTCGATCACGTGCTTCGCGCGCTTGTAGCTCGCCTCGGAGAGCGCCGCCTTCTTCGCCTCGAGCAACGCCGGCGAGGCATCGACCAGCAGCGACACGCCGAGCGCCTTGGCGGCCTCCATGCACTCGCGGTGCCGGGCGGCGTAGAGCCCGTCGACCAGGGCGTGCTTCGTGTGGGTGTTGAACACCCAGAAATGGGCATCCGCCGGCAGCGGCACGGTGGCGAAGTGCGGCCCGCGGCAGTCGATAAACACGAGATGGTCGCGCCGGCCGAAGCCGGAGACGCTCTGGTCGAGGATGCCGCACGGTACGCCGACAAACTCGTTCTCGGCCTTCTTACCGAGCTTCACCACGGTCACCCGGTCCGGCGACTCGCCGCCGAGCGCGGTGAGCGCGAGACCCGTGGCCAGCTCGATGGCGGCGCTGCTGCTCAGGCCGGCGCCGGGCGGCAGGTCGGAGACATCGGCGAACTGGAAACCACTCGGCTGCTTGAGGCCGAAGTCGGGCAGCTTCGACCACACGCCGAGCTGGTAGTTCACCCACGCGCGGTCGCCCGTGAGCTTGGTCAGACCCGCGCCGAGCAGGACCTCGACGGTGGCGGTGGTGTGTCCAGAAACAAAAGTCGCCCGACCGCCCTCCGCCGCGCGCGCCGCGACCCAGATGCCGCGGTCGATGGCCGCGCCGAGGACGGTGCCGCCGTTGTAGTCGGTATGGTTGCCGATGAACTCGATGCGCCCCGGGGCGCGGGCAATCACGGTGGGCTCGCCGCCGAAGGCCGAGCGGAACTTTTGGAGGAGAACGTTCTTCATCGTCGGAAGCCGGCGAGCGTGGCGAACACGGTCGTGGAGGCAATGCCGCGCTTCACGCCACCGCGGGCGCGACGCGCGCCGCCCACCATCCGCTCGCTCCCCCGGCCGAGGCGGCGTCCCCGGTGCGTCTCCCGAACGCTCAAGCAACCGCTTGGGGTGCGAGGGCCGAGGCGCCGGGCTAGCCTTCAACCCTGCCGGATGAAATCCAACATGTTCTTCATCCGGTCGACCTCGAGAATGGTCTCATACTTAAGATCCTCGATACGCGCCTCGTCGCAGCCGGTCTTCTCGAAGCGCGCCGGATCGTCGCTCCACAGCGCCGCCTCGCCCGGCAGTCCGCGGTCGAGGACCGTGGCGAGGTGCCCGGACAGGTTGAGCAGGTGCGCCAGCACCGACGCCGAGGGATTGGCCACCGGCCGCAGATGGTCCCGGAGCGCCCCGGCGATGGGTTTGGGGAAGCGCCACAGTTCGCACAGCGCGGCCCCCACCTCCGCATGGTTGCGCCCGAAAGTCCTCGTCTCCCAAGCCGGCAACGGCGTCGCGTCGTTGGGATATGGAGCCACCCCGCCGGCGGCGTGGCGGGCCAGCACCATCTTGCCGATCGAGCGGAGCAAACCCGCGGTATAGCCCAGGGCCGCGTCGGCACCGGCGGCGGCGCAGAGCTTCTCCATCGCGACGGCCGTGGTCACCGCGTTGGCCCACATGGCCTCGGCATCGGTCGCATACACCACCAGATCGGACTGGAACAGGGCGGAGGCGGCGCACAGGCCGACGATGCGGTGCAGCTCCTTGAAGCCGACGCGCAGCACCGCCTCCTCGACGTTCGAGGCCTGCGAGCGAAACCCGAAGAGCGCGCTGTTGGCCACCCGCAGCAGCTGCGAGGTGAGCGTGGCATCGAGCCGCACGAGTTCGGCCATGCGGTCGAGGCTGCAGTTGCCGTCGTTGATCGCCGAGACCAGCCGCCCGAAAACCTGCGGGGCCGGAGGCAGCTTCGTGGCGTGGACCACGAGCGACTCCAGCGCAAACGCTTTGCTGGTCGGGAGAGCGGGCATCGGTTAGTCCCGATTAATCGCCCGAACCCAGCGAAGCTGAAACGCGAATTTGCCCGCCGGCCGCACCCGCGGGGCTCCCGCCACGCGCCCACTCGGTGAAAGTGCCCAGCGCCGGCCCCGGACCGAGCCGCTCGGGCGGCAGCGGGCGCCCCACTCCGGTGATGAGATCGCGAACACGACATCCGTTCGGGTGCCGCCGCAGGCTGGCACGAACCGTTCGCCCGCGGCGAAAGCCTCCAAGGTGTTCGCTCCGGCAGGGGCTGATCGCAACTCCGGCGGGTTTCGCTTCGGCGCCCCGCCTCCGCCGGCCCAAGGAGGGCCAGCCCTTCGGGCTAACCGAACGCGACGGCCGACTTCAGCACGTCGAGCTCGGTGCGCACTTCCTCGACCACCGCATCGACCGCCTCGGCCAGCAGACCGGCCTTCTCGAGCTTCGCCGGATCGCGCCGCCAGTATGCGGCCTCGCCCGGCAGACTCTTGCCCAGCTGGTGCACGACCCACCCGGCGCAGTTGAGCAGGGCCGCCTCCGCCGGCGCATCGGGCACCAGCAGCGGATCGTAGTGGTGCCGGATCGCCAACCGGATGGTCGGATCGAACTTCCAGTGCTCCATCAGTTCCGCGGCGGCCTCGGGGCTGTCCATGCCGAACAAACCGCGCTCCCAATCGCCGAGGTGCGGTTCCACCTCAGGGCCTGGATACGAGGGAATCTTCACCCCCGGCTGGGCCGCCAGGCGAGTGAACAGCACCTTGCCGGCAGAGCGCAGCAGGCCGATGGTGTACGCCGCCTGCTCGTCGTCGTTCCCTTGCTTGCGGGCCAGGCGCTCCATCGCGAGCGCGGAGGCGAGGGAGTTCTCCCAGACCTGATCGCCACGCACGGCGTAGAGCGTGAGCTCCTTCGGGAAAAGCTGGTTGGTCGCCGCCAGACCGACCAAGCGGTAGACTTCGCGGAAGCCCACGCGGTTGATCGACTCCTCGAGCGAGCTGCTCGGCTCGGCGAAACCGAAAAGCACGCTGTTGCTCAAGCGGATCACCTGCGCGCTCAGGCCGGGATCCATCTTCACCAAACCAACGACCTGGTCGACGCCGGTGTTGAGGTCCTTCAGGACCGCCGCCAACCGGGAGAAGATGCGCGGGGACGCCGGCAGTTGTTGGCCGACGCGGATGATGTCTGGTTTGCCGACTTTCACGCGAGGACTGGAGGGAATGATGGCGCTAGGGGTCACGGTTCAAGATCCCTATCGGCCACTTGGCGCAGGACCTGAGCACAAGCCGCAGTTTCGTGGGTCACGCCATCGCAACGCTCGCTCCCGCGTTTCCCCGACCGTCCCGCCCGCACGCCGACGGAGCATAAGCTCCGGTTAAAAACGGTCGCGAAGACTCGTAACGGCTTGCCGCATCGCAACCTGTCGATTGGAATCTCCGGCCCCGCACTCATCAACCGAACCACAGCGAACCATGAAACAATCCCGCAACCTCCTCGCCGGCGCCACTCTCGCCGCCGGCCTGGCTCTCGTCCCCGGTCTCGCCGCCGACACCGTCGGCACCAAGGATGGCTCGACCATCCAGGGCAAAGTGCTCCGCGTGAGCGGTGGAGTCGTCGAGCTTGAGACCGCCTTCGCCGGGGTGCTGAAGATCCAACAGGCAAACGTCACCAGCATTTCCACCGACGCGCCGGTCTTCCTGCGCTACCAGGGCGGCAACACCGTCCAGGGCGCCGTCTCCACCGCCGCCGGCGGCGAAGTTCGCGTTGCGGGCCCGGGAGCGTGGGGCACCGGCCCGGTCGACCAGGTCGAGGCCGTCTGGACCAACCCGTCCGACAGCCCCGAAGCAAAGGCCGCGGCCGCCGCCAAGCGCGCCTGGGCCTTCGAGGCCTCCGTCGACGTCATCGGTACGCAGGGTAACACCGACAGCCTCGCCACCTCGGTCGGCTTCGCCGCCACCCTCGCCGGCCCGAACGACAAGCTCGCCTTCTACGCCGCCTACAGCCGCGCCGAACTCGAAGGCGAGACCTCCGCCGACAACGCCAAGGCCGGCATCGACTACTCGGCCTACTTCTCGCCCCGTACCTCCTGGTACGTGCGCGAGGAGATCGGCACCGACAAGATCAAGGAGCTCGACTTCTACTCCAACACCGCCGCCGGTCTCGGCTACGCCGTCATCCGCGAGTCGAACCAGGAACTCACCTTCCGCGCCGGTTTGGCCTACCGCTACGAAGCCTACAATGTGGGCAGCAACATCAGCACGCCCGCGCTCGATCTGGGCCTGATCCATGCGTACACGGCCGAGACCTGGAAGGTCGGCAACAAGATCACCTTCCTGCCCTCCCTCGAGGACTTCGCCAACTACCGCATCCAGCACGACTCCCACCTCGAGCTGCCGCTGGCCGCCACGCAATGGAAGATCCGCCTCGGCGTGGCCAACGACTACGTGAGCGAGCCCCGCGCCGGCAAGAAGAAGCTCGATACGACCTACTACACGAAGTTCCTGCTGAGCTGGAAATAACCGGCCCGGCCGCGACCTCACCCTGTTTCCGCACCACGGCGGGCCCTCCGGGCCCGCCGTTTTCTTTGGCGGCGGGCGCACCGCGCGAGCCCGGCGGCACGCGCGCCAGCATCGCGCGCCCGGAAACCGGTTGAACCGCCCGCACACTCCGACATGCTCCCGGCCTCACAGGCCGCGCAGCCGGCTCCCGGGTGTGACGGCGACGAACGAAGCTCCGCCATGTAGCAACCCTCCCTGCGATGAAATACTACTACACCGACGCCCAGAACAAACCCACCGGACCCGTCGAACTCGAGCAGCTCAAGCAGCTCCACGCCGAGGGCAAACTCACCCCGCAGTCCTCCGTGATCCCCGAAGGCGCCTCGCAATGGACGACCCTCGGCGCCGTCCTTGGCTTGGCGGTGCCGCCTCCGCCGCCGACCGCCCCCGCGGGCGCCAAACCCGCCGTCAATATCCTCGAACTCGTCTCCACCTCCCTCGCACGCTTCGTGAACTTCCTGCTCGAGGGCATGCGCAAGGTGCTTACCGAGAAATTCCTCGGCGGCGCGCTCGCCGTCCTCACCCGCGCCGGCCACACCCTCGTGCTCGTAGGCGCCGCGCTCGGTTTGATCTACAGCGTCGTCCTCGCCGTGCGGGCCAACTCGTTCACGTACTTCGGCATCGGACTCGGGCTCACGCTCTGGTTGGCGATTCTCCAATACGTCGCTCTGCGTTTCTTCACCGCCAACGAGGCGCTCGTAAAGAACAGCCCGAGCCGCGTCGGCTCCGCCGCCCTGCTCGACTGCCTCGCGCTCATCCTGCTGGTCGGCGCCGTGCTCGGGTTGCTCGGCGGCCTCGTGACCGCCATTCGTTCCGAGGAGTTCGGGCCGTTCGTCGCCGCCGTGTTCAGCGCTGCCGTGATGCTGCTCGCCGCCGGCGCCGCCCTGAACCCGAAGCTCTCCAACGTGCGCCTCGAGGAGTCGTCCGCCGGCGAGGAGGCGATCGGCCTCGCGTCGTTCTTCGGCAAAGTCTCGCTGGTCCTGCTCCCGCTGCTCTTCGCCGTCGCCGCCCTCGCGGGCGTGATCGTCATCGTGGTCGCGTTCTTCTCGACCGACCGCTATTCCGGCGCCGCGGCGTTCATCCAGGCGATCCTGCAACTGGTCCCCGGCATCGGGGAGCTCGGCTCCATGGATGCGGGTCTGGCCGGGGTCGCCCTGTTGGTGCAGGCCTGCCTGCTCCCGCTTTTCGCCTACCTCGGGTTCCTCGTGCTCTACCTGTCGCTCGACCTGATGCGCGCCGTGCTCGAGGTTCCTCGCAAGCTCGACCGCCTCGCCCGCTAAAAAGTTCTGCGAAACCCCGGCGAGCCTGCTCCCCGGGGTTTTTGCCGTATCTGCCATCCTACACGGAACCTCCCTGCCGGTATGAGCCAACCACCTCCCCCTCCCGCCCCGCCCCCCGGCGCCCCTCAGCCGCCCCTCCCGCCCGCAGCGGGCTCCACCCCCTGGGTCCCTCCCCCTCCTCCGCCTCCTGCCCCTACTCCTGCTCCTACTCCTGCTCCCCTCTCACCTCCGCCCCCACCTCCGACGCCCCCGCCGCCGCCAAGCGTCGTACCGCGCGCCACCGGCAAGGCACCGACCGCCGCCACTCCGGCACAAAGCGCGCCCGCTCCCGTCCCTCCTGCTCCGCCTTCCGCTCCTGCTCCCGCTCCGCCCCCGACCTCTCCTGTCACCAAGACTCCACTATCCGGAGGACCGGTCTCCGACCGGTCGCCCAGCGCGCCGCCTCCCCCCGCTTCCGCCACTCCCACTCCTGCAC